>JANYCI010000073.1 GCA_025360325.1 Limisphaerales bacterium
CGATGAGCGAGGAAAACGTCCGCGTGATGGGGCATCGTTTGCGGCGACGTTATTAGGAGCGGCTGCAACGGCAAATCATCCAGACGCTTGCCGACCCTGCGCCGGCGGAAGAAGAAATACCATCACTCAGGGCGGCTTTCGGGTAGTGGGAATTTTGATTGATGCGGCGCAACCGCAAATAACACTGGAAGAAAAATGGTCGGGGCGGGGAGATTTGAACTCCCGACCTCTTGCACCCCAAGCAAGCGCGCTAGCCGGGCTACGCTACGCCCCGAACCAAAATTTTATTGGGTGAAACTCCGTTTTTAACGGTTGCGATTTGCATTTTCTTTACGGCGGCAAACCGGTCGCACCACGGCCAATCTGAAAATGATTATGCCCGATTCCATGGGCGCGGCAAGGCTCATTTGAAAATCTACGACCACCAACCCATCAGCGGCGCGAATGGCGGCTGAAAATTTTGGCTTGGCGGAGTAGCAATGAGTTTCATTTGAATCATTTTGCCGCGATCAAAAAAAACTTCCGGCTACCACCTATTGCCAATAGATAGTGTATTTTTACCAACCCCGGTGGAGTTGGCCGGTGATTTCAATGCCAGTTTTAGTCCATAATAAATAACCCATGAATGTTTTACCTGGTGCCTCCGGCGCGTTTGAATCCGCGCACGATATTTTGCAGCAGACGCGGCGCGGTTCACTTGACGCGATTTTTTCGCCGAAGTGTATCGCGGTCATCGGTGCCACCGAACGCCAACGCAGTGTCGGGCGCACGGTGTTGACGAATTTGATGAGCGGCGGCTTCTCGGGAAAAATTTATCCGGTCAACCCGATTCAGCAATCCATCCTAGGTTTGAAAACGTATCCCAACGTTGCCGAGCTGCCGGAAGTTCCTGATTTAGCCATCATCATCACGCCGCCGAAAACTGTGCCGGAAATTATCCGGGAATGTGCGACGGTGGGCATTCGCGGAGTCATCATTATTTCTGCCGGTTTCAAGGAAACGGGCGCGGCGGGCGCAGCGTTAGAACAGGAAATTTTAATAGCGGCGCGGCGCGGCGGCATCCGCATCATCGGGCCGAACTGTTTGGGCGTGATGGTGCCGACGATGAAACTCAATGCCACGTTCGCCGCCGACATGGCGCGGCCGGGCAGTGTGGCGTTCATCAGCCAGAGTGGCGCGCTGTGCACGGCAGTGTTGGATTGGAGCCTGCGCGAGAACGTGGGGTTCAGCGCGTTTGTTTCACTCGGCTCCATGCTCGACGTGGGCTGGGGCGATTTAATTTATCATTTCGGCGCCGACCCGCAGACCCGGAGTATCGTGATTTACATGGAGACGATTGGCAATGCGCGGGCGTTTTTGTCAGCCGCGCGCGAAGTGGCGTTGACGAAACCGATCATCGTCATCAAGCCGGGGCGCACCGAGGCGGCGGCGAAAGCGGCGGCATCGCATACGGGTTCGCTCACGGGCAGCGACGAGGTTTTGCAGGCGGCTTTTTCACGCGTCGGTGTTTTGCGTGTGGACACGATTTCGGAATTATTTGACATGGCGGAAGTGCTCGCGAAACAACCGCGTCCGCGCGGACCGCGCTTGACGATTGTGACGAACGCTGGTGGTCCGGCGGTGTTGGCGACGGATATGTTGATTGGCAGTGGCGCGCAACTGGCGGAATTGACGCCGGAGACGATGACGGCGCTCAACCAAATTTTGCCGCCGACGTGGAGTCACAATAATCCGGTGGACATCATCGGCGATGCCAGCCCAGAACGTTACGCCAAGGCGGTGGAGCTGGTGGCTAACGATCCAAACACCGATGGCTTACTCGTGATTCTCACGCCGCAGGCGATGACGGATCCCGCCGCGACGGCGGAGGAACTCGCGCCGTTCGCGAGCATAAAAAACAAGCCAGTCATCGCGAGTTGGATGGGTGCAGACCGGGTGGAGGCGGGCGAAAAAATTCTCAACGACGCGAACATTCCTACCTTCAAGTATCCCGACCGTGCGGCCAAGGCGTTTTATTATATGTGGCGTTACAGCGAAAATCTGCGGGCGCTTTACGAAACGCCCGCCGCCGCTGCCGATAATGACCACCGTTACATTGACCGGGCGCGGGCGGAGAAAATTATTGCTAACGTGCGCGCCGCCGGGCGCACGATCCTAACGGAATTTGAATCCAAACAATTGCTCGCGTCCTACGACATTCCGGTGGTGGAGACGCTCGTCGCGCTCACGGAAATAGACGCGGTGAAAGCCGCCGCCCATCTCGGTTTTCCCGTGGTGCTAAAATTGTATTCTGAAACCATCACGCACAAAACGGATGTGGGCGGCGTGCAGTTGAATTTGCGGACGGCCTCGGCGGTGCGGCACGCGTGGAAAACCATCCAAACCGCCGTCGCGAAAAATGCGGGCGCAGAACATTTTCTCGGCGTCACCGTGCAACCGATGATCCGGCTCGACGGTTATGAATTGATCGTGGGCAGCAGCCTTGATCCGCAGTTCGGCCCGGTGCTGCTATTTGGCACGGGCGGACAGTTGGTGGAAGTTTTCAAGGATCGCGCGCTCGGCTTGCCGCCGCTCAATGCCACGCTCGCACGGCGACTGATGGAGCGCACAAAAGTTTTCACCGCGCTTCAAGGCACGCGCGGGCGCAAGGCAGCGAACCTCGCCGCGCTCGAACAACTGCTCGTGCGTTTCAGCCAACTCGTCGTCGAACAGCCGTGGATCGCCGAGCTAGACATCAATCCACTCTTCGTTTCCGCCGAACGCATTTACGCGCTGGATGGTCGTGTCATCCTGCACGACCCTAAAACGCCAACCGAACAATTGCCGCGACCGGCCATCCGCCCGTATCCCGTGCAATACGTCGCGACGTGGAAATCGAAAAACCAAACGCCCGTCACCATCCGCCCTATCAGGCCGGAAGATGAGCCGATGATGGTGAAATTTCACGAGACGTTGTCCGCCGAGAGTGTGTATAGCCGCTATTTCAACACGTTAAATTTGTCGCAACGCGTGACGCACGAGCGGCTCACGCGCATTTGCTTCAACGATTATGAACGCGAGATCGCGCTCGTTGCCGAGTTGAAACCGGCGAAGACAGACGCAGAGAAAAATCTCATCGGCGTCGGGCGTTTGAGCAAATTGCCGGAAGCGAACGAAGCGGAATTCGCCGTCGTCATCAGCGACGCGTGGCAACATCAGGGACTCGGCTCGGAACTGTTGCGGCACCTCATTGAAATTGGCCGCGCGGAAAAGCTCGTGAAAATTTCCGGGCGGGTGTTGGCCGAAAATCATGCCATGCAGCACGTTTGCACCAAGGCCGGATTCAAATTGATTCACGCTCCAGACAGCGAGCTGTTGTTAGCAGAATTCAGCTACGCTTGACGGCAACCGTTGCACTGTTTTTACCAACGGAGGGAGAGCCGCCGGGAATGACGCCGCCTAACTTATCAGCGGGCGGCACCATCAGGTTGCCGCCGTGAAAAAATTATGAATATGAACATCACTGCCCCCATCACCGGCCAACTGCTGGCCACGCTGCCATTTTTCAGTGGTTTGTCAGAATCGCATTTGAACACTCTCGCTCATAATGCGATGGCCGCCGATTTTGCGGCGGGCGAAAATATTTTTCAAGCTGGCGAAGTCGCCAACCGTTTTTATTTTATCCTCGAAGGCGAAGTCGCTTTGACCGCCGCTGGCCAGCGTGATGATGAACGGAGCCGGGCGACGATTGAAACCGTCGGGGCGGGCAACGTGCTCGGCTGGTCGTGGCTGTTTCCCCCGCAGCGCTGGCATTTCGATGCGCGGGCGGTGACGGCGGGGCGGGCAATTTTTTTCTACGGCACGCGTCTGCGGGAAGAATGTGAAAACGACCATGACCTCGGTTACGAACTGATGAAGCGGGTTTCGGAAATCGTCATTCAACGCCTAGACGCCGCGCGCGAACGCATTCTGGAGCTGACTTGAACCAACCATTCCAGCGACGCAAAAAATTGGCGACGGCAATTTTTTGCCCTGCGCGTAAGGCTTTCCCCTACTCGCCATAGTTATTTGCGCGGGTTCACCATCAGGCCGTCCCCCAATTGTTTGTTGCGCCGACCACCCTTATTTTGTGTTCAACAAAACAAATTTTGTTTTGGGTTAAGCGAAAGAAAATAATTATGGCAAAGGCATTGATCGAAACTCTGGCCGGTTCAAAAATTTATCAGGACTACGAACGCGCGTTCAGCGAGGCGACGGGATTGCCCGTGGCGCTCCGTCCAGTGGAATCATGGCAACTGCCGAAATATGCGCGGCGATTTGAAAATCCGCTGTGTGCGCTGCTGGGGCAAAAAAGTCGCGCCTGTGCCGCGTGCCTGCAAACCCAGCAGCAGCTCACGAAAACCGCCACGCACACACCTCAAACCGTCACCTGTCAGGCGGGGTTGTGCGACAGCGCCGTGCCGGTGCGGATGGGCGGAGAATTGATCGGGTTTTTGACGACGGGCCAGGTGTTCCGCAAAGCGCCGACCGAAGCCCAATTCAACCGGGTGGCGAAATTATTCGCCGAATGGGAGGTGCCGACGGACGTGAACGAATTGCGCGCGGCTTATTTTTCCACGCGCGTGCTGCCGGCACGCCAGCATGAATCCGCCGTCAAACTGCTGGCCATTTTTGCCGAGCACCTTTCCATGGTGAGCAATCAGATTGTGATGCAGGAGCAAAATGCGGAGCCGCCGGCGGTCACGCGGGCGCGGAAATTTATTACCGATCATCAATCCGAGGAGTTGTCGCTCGCCCAAGTTGCCCAAGCGGTCAACACGAGCCGGTTTTATTTTTGCAAAATTTTCAAGCAGGCCACCGGGATTAATTTTACCGATTATCTGTCGCGCGTGCGCACGGAGCGGGCGAAAAGTCTGCTGCTCAATCCGAACTTGCGCGTGAGTGAAATCGCTTATGAAGTCGGGTTTCAATCGCTCACGCATTTCAACCGGGTGTTCAAACGCATCCTCGGCCTTTCGCCGACGGATTATCGGGCGCAACTGGCGCGGGCGTAAAAATGGTTAGCTTCAAAAAAATTGTTCTGAGCTTGGGAGTTGGAGCTGCGCGGATAAATTGGTTAGACTCGCCACGATGAATGATGACTCACGTTTGACGCGCGCGGAATTGATCAAAGCGGTCAATGAACTCAAGCGAAAGCTGAAGGTCAATCAGGCGAAGCAGAGCAAAAACACTTCGGCACTGGCAGACAGCGCGGAGCGGCTGCGCGCGATTTTGGAGACGGCGGTTGAGGGCATCATCACGATTGATGGGCGTGGGATCATCGAGTCTTTTAACCCGGCGTCGGAAAAAATTTTTGGTTGGTCGGCCAACGAAGCGATCGGAAAAAACGTGTCCTTGCTGATGCCCGCGCCGTTTCGCCATTCGCACGATCACTACCTTGAAAATTATCAAAACACTGGCTCGGCAAAAATCATTGGCATCGGGCGCGAGGTCGTCGGCCAGCGTCGGGATGGCTCGACGTTTCCTATGGATTTATCCGTGAGCGAAGTGCGGCTGGCGAACCGCCGAATGTTCACCGGATTCGTGCGAGACATAACCGAGCGCAAACGGCTGGAGAAGGAGATCATCGAAATCAGCAACCGCGAGCAGCAACGCATCGGCCAGGATTTGCACGATGGTTTGTGTCAGGAGTTAACAGGCATCGAGCTAGTGTGTCAGGTGCTAGCACAAAAATTAGCTGCAAAATCAAAGGCTGAATCCAAACAGGCCAGCGAGATAGCCCAGCACATCCGCTCCGCCATTTCCCACACGCGCCAGCTGGCGCGCGGACTTTCGCCGGTGGAATTGGAGGCCAACGGTTTCATGTCCGCGCTGCACGAACTGACGGCGAACGTGCAAAAATTATTTCAGGTCGAATGCCGGTTGGAATGTGGCGCGCCGGTTTTGATTCAGAATAATGTGTTGGCCACGCATCTATATCGCATCGTCCAAGAGGCGATCAACAATGCCGTCAAACATGGTCGGGCCAAAAAAATCTCCGTGTCGCTGAAGTCGGCGGGCGACCGGATTGTGCTGGCGGTGACCGATGACGGACTGGGGTTCACCGATGAATCAAAAAAAATTGGCGGCATGGGGTTGCACATCATGAAATACCGCGCGGGAGTTTTGGACGCGGTGCTGGAAATTCGATCAGGAACCGGCGGGGCGGGCACGACGGTGGAATGTCGTTTCAAAAAAGACTTATGAGTAAAAAAAATTCGGCTCCGAAAAAAAAACGCATTTTGATCGTGGATGATCATCCGATGATGCGGCAGGGACTGACCCAACTCATCGGCGTGGAATCGGATTTGGCGGTAAGCGGCGAGGCCGAATCCGCCGAGGCGGCGCTCGACTGCATCCGCACGTTGCGCCCCGACCTCGTGCTGGCGGATATTTCGCTGCCGGGAAAAAATGGCCTAGAACTCATCAAAGATTTTCAGGCGCTCGCGCCCGGTCTGCCGGTGTTGGTGGTTTCCATGCACGACGAATCGCTCTACGCCGGGCGAGTGCTGAAAGCTGGCGGGCGCGGCTACATCATGAAACAGGAGGGTGGAAAAAAATTAATGTTGGCCATCCGGCAGGTGCTGGCGGGGAAAATTTATGTCAGTGAAAAAATGTCGGCGGAAATTTTGGAAACATTTTCCGGTGGTCGCGTTGGCGCAGAGGGTTCGCCAGTAGAAAAATTAACGGATCGCGAATTTGAAGTGTTTCAGCTCATCGGCCAGGGCATCGGCACGCGCGCCGTTGCCGAAAAACTGCATTTGAGCGTGAAGACCGTGGAGGTTCACCGCGCGAACATCAAAGTGAAATTGCAATTGAAGACGGCGCCGGAACTGATTCGCTTTGCCGTGCGCTGGGCAGAGGCGCAAAGCGGCGGTCAATAAAACTGACGGGGCGCGAGGTGCTGCTGGTTAGTGTTGGCAGCAGCCAGGAACAGTCGCGGCGAGATCAGGACTTAAATACGGAATGCCCAAAGCCAGGCCGCGCAAAATCAATAATCCCGCCAAGGCGCAGACACTCATCGGAATGGCGCGGCGCAACTTCGTGCGCAACGCGAGCGGAAATAATTTTCCCGAAAGACTGATGCCCAGCATCGCCGGCAAGGTGCCGAGTCCGAATGTGGCCATGAAAATAATTCCATTCGGCAACGACCCGCTCGCCACTGCTCCCGCCATCGCCACATAAACCAAGCCGCACGGCAACAGGCCGTTCAACATTCCCAACAGTGCGAGCGAGCGAAAACTGCGTTGGCGCAACTGCGTGGACATGGCGGCTTTTAATTTTCCAACTAGCCGCACGACGGGTGCCGAGAGCGAGATTTTTTTGGAAACCAGAAAGCCGGTTAAAATCAAAACGCCAAGTGCGATGGATAACCAACGTTGTATGCCCGCCAGAAAAATGGATTTGCCGATGACTCCCGCGACGACGCCGAGCCAAGCATAAGTGGTGACGCGACCGAGTTGGTAAATAATCCGGCCAAACGTGAATCGCCACGCGCCGCCGGGCGGCACCGGCAGGGCGAGCATCAGCGGGCCGCACATGGCGGCGCAGTGCAGGCTGCCGAGCAAGCCGAGGGCAAAGGCGATTCCGAATTCCATTTGAGTTCAGATTTTAATTTTCCGTTCCAAAAAATAATCATGTCCGCCGACGTTCCATTTAGCGCGCACGCGCCACAAGCCGTGCGCGAGTTTGGCAACATCGAGCGTCTGGATGCCATCGGCGTTTGGCGCGATGGCTATTGACTGATCCAGCTTCGGTGCGGACGGGCGGTAGAGTTGAATCGCGCCAGAAATTGTTTGGGTTAGTTGCGCGATTGGCAACGTAAGCGTGATCTGACGCGGTGTAGCATTGTAGTTGATTTTTGCTCCAGATTTTTCCGCCAACGCTTGGCCATCAAGCTGATTTTGGAATTTAATTTCCTGCTCGTAGTAATTTTCATTCACCAAGAAATCGCGATGCGTCGCGGCGACGCCAACGAAGCTCGCCATGCCGACGAAGAACAGTCCAAACGCGGTGAAGATGCCGAGAGGCCAGAGGTTGCGAGGGGTTTTCATAATTTAATTCCGTGGGCCGATGAAGGCGGTTTTGAGCGTCTGTAATTTTTTACCGTTCGAATAAACACCAATGGCGATGGGCGTGGTGCCGGATTTCATCGCGGCGGGTTCCAGTTCCACGAGCATGGAATTTTCCAACAGTTTTTGCGCGGGCACGATGAGTTGCCTACCCATCATTTGCAGCGTGCCAGCGGGATTTTCGAGGCGCAATTCCACCGGCATTTCACGCGAGGTTTTGTTCACGATGCGGATCGTGTAAAGATTGCTGAAATGGCCATCAGGCATTTTTTGAAACATCGAACCGGGAGCGCGCAGCAGCGTCGCTTCCACATCAGCGCGCGTGAAAATTAAAATCGCCAACAGCGAAGTGAGCGCGAGTAGGATGGCCGAGTAGCCGATGATACGCGGCGTGATGCGTAATTTCTCGCCACGCTCAATGCCGTTCAGCGACGCGTAGCGAATGAGGCCGGTCGGCGAACCGACTTTCGTCATCACGTTGTCGCAGGCATCCATGCACGCGGTGCAATGCACACATTCCATTTGCGTGCCGTTGCGGATGTCTATGCCGGTGGGGCAAGCGGAAACACATTGGTTGCAGGAAACGCAATCGCCGAAGCCAGCGAATTTGCGTTCGCCGAATTTTTGTTCACGCTTGAGCGGGTGGCGTTTCTCGCCGCGCTTGTAATCGTAGGCGACGACGATGGAATTTTCATCGAGCACCACGGACTGATAGCGGCCATACGGACAGATGAAGGTGCAAGCTTGTTCGCGGAATCGCGCAAAGATGCCGTAGAACAGGAGCGAGAACGCGATCATGAATGACAGGCCAGTGACGTGTTGCGCGGGCGGATCAGTGATGATTTGGTAGAGCGCCTGCCAGCCGATGATGTAGCTCAAGAGCACGTTGCCGACGAGAAATGAGATCGCGTAAAAAATGATTTGCTTGAAAATCTTCTTGGTGATTTTTTTGGCATCCCACGGCGCGGCGTTTAAGGCGCGTTGCTGATGCGCGTCACCTTCAATGGCGTATTCGATTTTGCGGAAAACCATTTCCATCATCACCGTTTGCGGGCAAGCCCAGCCGCACCAGAGTCGTCCGAAAGCAGCGGTGAACACGAAGACGCCCACAAATAGGATGAGCACGGTGACGGCAAAGATGATCATATCCTGCGGCCAAAAAATCTGGCCGAGCACGACGAATTTGCGTTCCACGATATTCATCATCAAGAGTGGGTTACCACGCATGGTGATGAATGGCCCGGTGAACATGATGAGCAAC
>JANYCI010000292.1 GCA_025360325.1 Limisphaerales bacterium
GGCAGCATTCCAGGCACGCTGTCAGAAATGGTCAAACGCAAATATCTCATCGTGGGCAGCATTGGATTGTTCGTGATGATTCCGCTGGCCGTCACGTCCACGAACGCGATGATCAAACGGCTGGGCGGCAAACGCTGGCGGGCGTTGCACCGGCTCGCGTATGTGGCGGCCAGCGCGGGCGTGCTTCATTATTTTATGCAGGCGAAAAAGGAAGTGCGCCAGCCGCTCGCATTTGCGGCGGTGCTGGCCGTCCTGCTGGTGTGGCGTTTGGTGGAATACTGGCGCAGCCCCAAGACGGCACCGGCAGCCAAACCGAAACTGCCGAGTTAAAGAAAAATCATTTCATCATCCCGCTTCCGAACTATGTATCGCAACCTCAACGCTGACTTGATTGTTCAAACGTGTCGCCAGACACAGGAGAGCATCGCGGAACGGTTTGTGAATTCGGGCTTAAGCAAGATCGCGGCGGAAATTCTCACCGTCAGCGAGCAAGCGGCGGGACTCGCGGCGTGGCTCGCCAAACCGCACCTGCCGTTACGCGCGCTGGCGAGCATCGGCATCGTTTCCATTCTGCTCATCATCGTTAGCGTGGCATTGCACGTCAAAGTTCAGATGACTGTTAGCAGCCTCGGTGAATTTTTGCAGGGGCTGGATGCGGCCATCAATGAAGTGGTGTTCATCGGTGTCGCGGCTTTCTTTTTTGTCACGCTAGAGACGCGGTTGAAACGGCGGCGCGCGCTCAAGGCCATTCACGAGTTGCGCGCGCTGGCCCACATCATTGATATGCACCAGCTCACGAAAGACCCGGAGCGGATTTCAGGAACGCCGACGGGCGACACGGATACGATCAAGCGTCCGCAGAATCCGGCGGAGTTGATTCGCTATCTCGACAATTGCAGCGACCTGCTCGCGCTCATCAGTAAAATTGCCGCGCTCTATGTGCAAAATTTTGACGATCCAGTGACGCTCGCGGCAGTGAACGAAATTGAAAATCTCACGAACGGTCTCTCGCGAAAAATCTGGCAGAAAATAATGATCTTCGATCGCATCCTCGCGCCCAGTGTCAATTCATCTGGAGTCAATCGCGCCGAATGAATTCCGTGATCATCTACACCGACGGCGGTTGCGAAGGGAATCCCGGCCCCGGCGGTTGGGGCGCGGTGGTGCGCTGCGGCGATTCCGTGCACGAAATTTCCGGCGGCGAACTCGCGACCACGAACAATCGCATGGAATTATTGGCGGCGATTTCCGCGCTCGCCGCGCTCACAGAACGCAGCGAGGTTTGTCTCCTCACGGATTCGCAGTATGTGAAAAATGGAATCACCCAATGGATCAGCGGTTGGAAACGCAAAGGCTGGATCACGTCCACCAAAGAGCCGGTGAAGAATGTGGATTTGTGGAAACGTCTGGACGCACTAGTCGCGCAACATCGCGTGACTTGGAAATGGGTGAAAGGTCACGCGGGAAACACGGACAACGAACGTTGTGACGGACTGGCTGGACGCGAAATCGCCAAGCTGAAGCAGCAACATTCTAAAACCGCGCGGCAGGATGCGCTGGCCACTTTCAAAAATCCCACTGTCACCGAAGCGCGCACATTGCAGCAGGCGAGTTGGTTTTGAAATGAATTTGCCCCAACCATCACGGGCCTTTCAGCGTCTGCGTGCGCCCGGAGTCCGGCAGCGTGATATGAAAAACGGAGTTGAACCAGCCGCCGGTAAAATGTTTCCCCTGTTCGTCGAGTAAATTCCAATGCTGACGGATTTCGCCGTTCGCGGTGGTGCCGGTGATGGTCTTGAGGCGAACACCATTAGTGGTGTTGAGTTCGATGATGTAGCGAGCATTCGCTTCCGGCAGGCGAGCGTGGAGAATCGCACCGGTGTTCGTGTCGTAATGTGATGAACCTAGACTAAACTCGCAGAGATTGCTCACGACAAGCGGCAAGGCTGGCCCAGCAACACTCTCGAATCGGCGAGGGGCTCCGGGCATGAATGGTGGCGGCAGCGGAAACCGTCCGCCAAGTCGTGAAAGCGTGGCTGGAACTTCATCCGGCTCATCCGCCGACAGCACCAGTGTCAGCGCGTGTTTTCCGGGCGCTTCATAAATCGTGTTCCAGACGAGCAGACAATTTCCGTTCGTCGCGCGGTTCAGTTCAACCATCCCTTCGTTGATTCCGTTTTCAGAAATATTTTTCGGATCGCAGTCCACATAAAGATTCAATTGCCCAAGATTGGTCAACGCCTCGTAATTCATCGGCACGTCAAACGTCACCGCCTCTGGTTCACCGTCGGTGGCGACCCGACGGAGTGTCAACAGTTCCAACAGCGTCAGCGCGTTCGTCTCGGCGGCATTAGTGTTTTGCAGTCGGGCTGATAGCAACGTGCCATTCAGTTTTATTTGGTTGATGGATTCGTCCGGCGCGCGGCTCAAAACACTTTCCGCCTCCGCCTGAAGCGCGCTGGCGGAACTCCACTGCTGCGCGGCTTCGGACATTTCCTGCGCCTCCGCTGTGGCAGAAACTTCCGCGAGTTCTGTCTGGCGCAAACTGGCAACTGCCTCCGCCGTGGCGGCGCGCGGCCAGACCATATCCTCGTTCGGGACCGTCCCGCCAAAGCGCCGCCCACTTGGCGTGAATGGATTGTTCTGGCTTTCCGCTGGCATTTTTCCGCCGTCGTCCGTCCCGTCCAGCCCGACGGAATAAAGTAGGAACCGCCCGTCCGCCGCCAGCTGATAGCGCAACGGTTGATCATCCATAAAATCCACCGGCGGCAACGGCAAAAAATTTTCTGAAATTTCGGCCAATGATTTTGGATACGCACCGTGCTCGTTACGAAACCGTTCCAGCGCAATGGCGGTGCAGATGATCCGGCGATGCGTCTCGGCCTCGGCGGCGCGGGCGAGCAGGCTCTTGTTTAGAAACTGCATGGCCAGTCCCATGCTCCGCACATTTAACATCGCCTCCAACTGTGAGTGGTGCGGCGAAGCAAACGGCGCGGGGTTCGTCGCCCCCGCTAGTCCGCGCATCGTCCGCCAGTCCGGCGCAGCCACCGCCGCGCGCAACTCCAGTTCGCGTTTTTGAAAATATAGAAGCAAGCTCCGCTCGTCATCGAACACATCGCTGACAGCATATTTTTTTCGGTTCAAAACTGCCTTACCATCCCGCCAAGCACTGGTCGGGGACGCTCTGGCTTCCTTGAGCAGATCATTGAACGGAATCCCGCTCTCGCTCGCCTGCTGGCGAAACCATTCGCAAGCTTGCACCGCGCTCGCGCGCTCAAACGCCGCCGTCTCCGGCAGGTTCGTGAAAAAATTTACCGCCGACCACTCGCGTTGGAGCGCGGCTAATTTTTCATCCGGCCAACGGTCGTATTGCAACGCCTGCCAGGTTGTTTCAAAAGCAATGCGAGACAGCGAGAAACGGACGAGATAAGAAATGTTGCATGGTTCCGTTTCCCACGCCGTGACCAGCCGCGTCTGCACGAGCAGATTGCTCCACGCTGCCTCGGGATGTCCATCATGCAGTTCCAAAACGGTGCGCGCGCCGAGCGATTGGCTCAAATTTTTCAATGACCCGAGATGCCGCAGCAGCATGGCCGAACCTTTTTTGGCATCGAGGTCAAAACGGATCGGCCCGGCCAGCACCGCCGCGCACGCTTCGTCCAGCAGAAACCAGTTGCCCGAAAGTGCCGCGCGCACTTTCGCCCAGTCGGTGGATTCTGAACCGGTCTTGACCCAGTCCTGTCGCCAGATCACCAACGCAGAATCATCTCCCGCCGTCGGCAGAAAAATAATTGGTTCATCTGGCTGACTTGAATGACTCATAGCGTTGTGAAAAGTAATCGCCGCCGCCCGGCTTTGATCAGCGGTGGAAGTTGAAAAATTAAATTCCGACAAATCCACCTTGAAGCCCTGCCGCCGCAATTCCTGCCGAGTTTTTTCCAACGCCGCCAGCATATCGCCCTTGCCAGCAGTAAACCACAGCGATTGAATGGCACCAAAAAGTCCGACCACCAGCAGGATGATCAAAATAATTTTCCACGGTAAGGCTTTCATCATCTGCCACCAATGCTTTCACCTCGGCCAATCACTTGGCGAGTTTATTCCGCGCGCCCGGCTTGATGTCGCTGCTCAAATCCATTTTTTGAAAATCTTCCGGCGCATTGACATTCTGATAAAACGAGATTTGATCATCTGCCAAATTGCAATCGCACAACAATTTTTTCTCCCGTAATTTGGCAACCAAGGCATGAAGCGAAACATCCTCGCCGTTCATCGCCGCTTTCGCAAAATCACCAGCTTCGACAGGGTAAATGGCGCACAACGGCTCGCACCTTCCACGCCAGACAGGCATGACACCGCAGCCGATTTTCGCGTGAGATCGTAGCCAGCGCAGATGCGCCGCCGTTATCAGCGGCATATCCACCGCCAGCGCGAGTAGATGCGTGGTGCGGATTTTTCCCAACGCGGCGGCAAGCCCGCTCAACGGCCCGCTCAACGGTGGAACGTCCAGCACGGTTTCAATTTCCGGTGGACACCACGGCGGTTTGATTCGCGCGGAAATGAAAGTTTTCTCCGGTGATAATTTTTTTAGGGTTTGCAGTTGCCGCGCCCACAGCGGTTCGCCTTCGTAAATCAACGTCGCCTTATCCACGCCCATCCGCCGCGATTCGCCGCCGACGAAAAGAACTGCCGAGAGCGCAATCATTTTTCGGCGCGTAATTTTCCGTCGCTCAAAACTTGCGCGCGCAGCCCGCCACGTTTCTGCAAAAAATGTTCCGCACCGGGAGCGAACGCATGATCCATCCAGTGACACGGCGAACATTCCGCCATGCCGCGAAACTTTACGCCCTGCACTTCAAATTCCTTCCCGACCAGCGCGTTCAAGTCCACGCCCTCGATGACGATGTTGCGCCGCGACTCGCCCGGCGACTTGCCGGATACTTTCAACTCCGCGCACATCGCCGCAAAAACATCGGCGGAAAAAAATGTGACCTGACCTTTGTAGTTCCGCTTGTAGTCAAAAAAACGGTCACCCTTGATGCCGCTGCCCGCGACACACTCCACCTCGGCGACCTCCACCGTGGGATGCTTTCCCGGCTGCGAATCATGGTGGCCAAAAAAATTGTGACCGGACGAGATGAACAGGTGGCGGACTTTCATGTGGAAAATTTTAAGTGGATTTTACAATTTGGCAAACCGCTTCGTTCTTTACGGATGTTAGTAGGGCGGTGCTGCCGCGCCGCCGCTAGCAAGCAATTGCCCGATGAACTCCCGCTGCGCTTGCGTGAACGGCGCGGTCTCCGGCACCGCCTGACCGCGTGGCGAAACCTGCGCGAGATACCGCAGCAGATAATTTTTCTGCTCGGCGGAAAAATTTTCCAAAAGTCCGGACGCAATTTTCGTCAATGCCACAGCGGAGAATTTGAATTCTGGCTGCAAGGAAATCGCATCCACCGCGTCGCTCGTCGCCGCGTTCACCGCGAGATTTTCGCCGAACATTTCGTTCCAATGGATCGGCGCAAAACAGTCGCCGGGGCGCACGCGCGTTGTCACCTGCGCCGGATAAATTGCAAAGCCCCGCCGTGAATCCACGCGCACGAGGCAACCCTGATGCACGTCCAGTTGTTCCGCATCCAACGGATTGATCTGTAGAAACGCACCCGGATTTAATTTATTCAACGCCGTGACCTTGCCGGTTTTCGTGAGCGTATGCCACTGATGTTCGAGGCGTCCGTTGGTGAGGACGAATGGAAATTCCGCATCCGGTGCTTCGGCGGGCGGGAGAAATGGGCGCGCGAAAAAATTCGCGCGGCCGGATTTGGTGGGGAAGCGGAGCGCGGACGGCTCGTCCGCGAGTTCCGGCATTTTGGGAAGAACACGCGGACGAGCCATCCTCGCTCCCAGCAGATAGCGAATCGCCTCGCCCTGCTCCGCTCCCGGCGCGAATGGCCACTGACGCGATTCTTCGCGCAGGGTTTCAAAATTCATCCCGCGCAAGTCGTAGCCGGTTTTGGGATTCCACGTCTGGCAGATTTCATCAAACACTGCGCTGGCGTTGGCGTAATTAAATTTTTCAGCGAAGCCCATGCGCTGCGCGACCTGCGAAATAATTTCCCAATCCGCCATCGCCTCGCCCGGCGGCGCGACGGCGCGCGGCATCAACGTGACGTTGCGTTCGGAATTCACCATCGTGCCTTCGGCCTCGGCCCAAAGCGCGCCGGGCAGCAAGATGTCGGCATACTTCGTCGTCTCCGTCGGATGAAACGCGTCTTGCACAATCACGAGTTCCGCCTTTTGCAGTGCGGCGATAACGCGACTGCGATTCGGCATCGAGGCAATCGGATTCGTGCCAATAATCCAAACCGCCTTCACCTCGCCAGATTCGATTTTCTGAAACATCTCCACGGCGGCAAGTCCAGGCTTCGATTGAATTGTTCCTGCCGCCACGCCCCAAATTTTTTCCACCGTCGCGCGATCTTCCGCATCGGCAATCGCGCGCTGGCCGGGCAACGTGTGGCTCAAGTAGCCGACCTCGCGTCCGCCCATCGCGTTCGGCTGGCCGGTGAGCGAGAACGGCCCGCTGCCGGGGCGACAAATTTTTCCGGTGGCGAGATGCAAATTACAGATCGCATTCGTCTGCCAAGTGCCGTGCGTGCTTTGGTTCAAGCCCATTGTCCAGAACGATGTGAATTCTGGCGCGTCACCAATCCATTGCGCCGCAAGGCGAATATCATTTTCCGCCAACCCTGTCAGGTGCGTCACGCGCTCCGGCGAATACTCTTGAATCAATTCACGCAACGCTTCCCAGCCTTCGGTATGTTGCGAAATAAATTTTTCATCCACGCGTCCGGTCTTCTCCAGCAGATGCAAAATTCCGTTGAGCAACGCCAAATCCGTTCCCGGTTTGATCGGCAAAAATAAATCTGCTTTGTCCGCTGTCGGCGTGCGACGCGGATCCACGACGATGATTTTTGCGCCAGATTTTTTTTTGCGGTCGAGCAACCGCAGAAATAAAATCGGATGGCACTCCGCCATGTTCGAGCCAATGACCAGCGCGCAGTCCAGCCGGTCAATGTCCTGATACGAACCGGGTGGACCATCCGCTCCGAGCGACAGTTTGTAGCCGCTCGCCGCGCTCGCCATGCAGAGGCGCGAGTTGGAATCAATGTTGTTCGTGCGGAAAAACCCCTTGGCCAATTTGCCCGCGAGATACTGCGACTCCATCGAGAGCTGGCCGGAAACGTAGAGTGCAACGGCATCTGGCCCGTGCTCGGAAATAATTTTTTGCAGTCTTGCGGCGGTTTGCGTGAGCGCTTCAGCCATCGGCAACGGCTGAATTTTTTCCGCGCGATTCGTGCGCGCGAACGCAGAAGATAAGCGGTCAGATGCGGTCAATGGTTCAGCACAGGAAAAACCTTTGCTACATAGCCGGCCAAAATTCGCCGGATGATTTTTGTCGCCGATAACTTTGGTGACGCGCCCCTGCTCCACCTGCATGACAATGCCGCAACCGACGCCACAATAAGGGCAGACGGAGCGGATTTGCTGGGTGGCGTTGTGAGGCGGCGGGTTCAAAACTAAAAAATATTCGCGTTAAATTTTCAAGTCGCGCTCTCCCTCACCCTGTGACCCTCTCCCAGCGGGAGGGGGAATAGCCGTTGCCTGCATTGATAAACTTCGTGAGCCGCACACCAGAAGGCAGTCGTGAGTTTGCCAGGAAACTGGGAGCGTTTCTCCCTCTCCCAGCGGGAGAGGGCCGGGGTGAGGGAGAAGCAAACATCCCACCGCCGCGCAGCTTTTTTCAAAACTTGGCTCTGAAAATTTTCTTTACACATCCGCCACCTCGGAGAAAAAAGTTTGCAGCGCGTTCAAATCGTGACGCGTGGAGAATTGTAAAAACGATTCTTTGCCCGCGCGATGTTTCAAATACATCCGCAACATTTTTTCAATCGTCAGGGAAATTTCCGTCGCGGTGACGCCGGTAAAAATCTGCCGACCAATCGCCTGATTTTTGCCGAAGCCGCCGCCGATGAAAACATGGTAGCCATCTTCGCCGCGCACTTTCGTGCCAAGCAAACCGATGTCACCCATGTAATGTTGCGCGCAGGAATTCGGGCAACCGGTGACGTGGATGTTCACGGGCTGATCCAGTTCGAGTTTCTTTTCGAGGTGCTTGATAAGGGCGAGCGCATGGCCTTTGGTGTTCGCCTGCGCAAATTTGCAGTAGGCATTTCCCGTGCAAGCGATGACGCCGCTGGCAAGATTCGACTGCTTCACTGGCAACCCAAGTTTTTCCAGTGCTCGTTTCAAGGTCGGCACAAACGCGTCCGAAACGTTCGGAATAATAAAATTTTCCCAGACCGTCAGCCGCACTTCGCCGCTGCCGTAAAGCTCGGCCAGTTCCGCGAGCCGTGTCATCTGCCTCGGTGTAAGATGGCCGACGGGACACGCCGCGCCGACGTAGTTCAAACCCTTTTGCTTCTGGGGAAAATCACCGACGTGTGAATGCGCCAGCTCTTGCGATGCCCAGCGCATCTGCGCCAAATCGTAAGGCGCACGGCGGAGTTCGGTGCCCAGTTTCTTCTCGACCAATTTCAGATAATCGTCGAACGACATCGTTTCAAGCAGATGCTTCAACCGGGCTTTTTTGCGGTTGGTGCGACAACCGTTTTCGATGAACACGCGGACGATGGCTGCGACCACCTTGTTGATTTCATTGGGCGGAACGATGATGCCAAGATCGTTCGCAAATGACTTGTGACCGGTTGCTCCTCCCAGCGCGACGCGAAAGAAAATGTCTTCACCAATCTTTACCGCCTTCACGCCGATGTCGTTTGTGTCTTCGACGGAGCCGATCAAACCACCACCGTCGTAGGCGATGTTAAACTTACGCGGCATATCATAAAACGCGCGGTCATTGATGATGATCTGCGCCATATCATGCACGAATGGCTGCGTGTCAATCAGCTCCACCGGATCAATTCCCGCCGTGGGATTCATCGTGAGATTACGGATGTTGTCGCCGCCCGTGCCGCGCGTGTGCAAGCCGATGGCCTGGATGCGACGGAGAAATTCCGGGCAATCCTTCGGCTGAATCAGGCGCATCTGGAGATTCGCACGCGTGGTGATCTGGACGTAACCGCTCGTGAGTTCCGAAGCGATGCGGGATAATTCGCGCAGTTGATATGATTGCAACACGCCGCCGGGAATCCGTAATCGCGACATAAACGCATCCTTCACCGGCGTGAGAAAAAAAAGCCCGTGCCATTTGAAACGGAACAAATCTTCTTTATCCGGCGCTTTGTTGCCGATGGCGTTTTCTACGATTTGTTCGTAGGCATCCAGCGGATGCAACTCGCGCTTGATGCGTTCCTCTAAAATTTCATCTTCGGGAATCGTCGGCGTCGGCACCGCGTCGGCAAAGGTTTTTCCACGCGCCGCTGCACCCGCGAACAGGCCAGACAAATACTCTTTTTGCTCCGGCGAAAACGGAGCGGTGGCGAGGGCTTCGGGTAAAAGTGAATTACTCATGGGAAATTTGTTTTTGAATCAAATTCCGCCGCCCTGTCGGGGCGGCGGACATTCCTAAAAATTGTCTCAACTCAATAAACATCGCGTTGGTAGCGTTTTTCGGATTTCAACTTGGCGACGTAAGCTTTTGCTTCGTCCGCAGTTTTGCCGCCGGATTTTTCGATCACTGTGTGCAGTGCGGCGTCCACGTCTTTGGCCATGCGACTGGCATCGCCGCACACATAAAAATGCGCGCCCGCTTCCAGCCACACCCACAACTCGGCGGCATTTTCGAGCATCCGCGTCTGGACGTAAATCTTTTCCGCCTGATCGCGCGAGAACGCCAAATCCAAGCGCGTGAGGAAACCAGATTTCTGCCACGCGGTCAGTTGTTCCTCGTAAAGAAAATCCGCGCTGCGTTTTTGGTCGCCAAACAACAACCAGTTTTTTCCATTGGCAGCAACGGCGGAACGTTCTTCGAGAAATGCGCGGAACGGTGCGATGCCGGTGCCGGGGCCGACCATGATCATCGGCGTGTCGCCATTCGGCGGCGGACGAAATCCATGCGACGGCTGCACGAACACTTTTACCGCGCCGGATTTTTCTGCGCGATCCGCAAGAAAAGTTGAGGCCACGCCGCCGCGTTTGCGTCCGTGCAATTCGTAACGCACCGCGCCGACGGTCAGATGCACTTCGCCCGGATGCGCTTTCGGCGAAGACGAAATGGAATATAAGCGCGGCGCGAGTTTCCTTAATAACGGCAATAGTTCCGTGAAGGAAATTTTTCCAGGCGCGAGTTGCAACACGTCCAGCACATCGCGACCATAGAGCCATTTCTTCAAATCGTCGGCTTTGTCGGGCGCGAGTAACGGAGCCAGTTCGCTCGTCGTCGCGTGCTTCACGATTTCCGTGAGCAGTTCGCTCGTCGGCTTGCCGAGATCAAAATTTTCTGTGAGCGCAACGCGCAGCGGGCGAATAAAATTTTCAACCAACACCGGCTCATCACCAGTTGCGCCGATTGTGCCGAGAATTTTTCCAACGAGATCAGAACAATTTTCGGGAATCACACCGAGCGCATCGCCGACTTCGTAAGTGAGGCCGCTGTGCCCGAGCAGAATTTCAAAATGCCGCACTTCCTTGCCGGAACCAGCGCGGTTGAGCGGAAGATTGGTGAGTAGTTTCGCCGGGAACGGATGATTCTTGCCGAAAGTCAGCGCGAGTTTCGCCGCGTCATTCGTGACCTCAACCGACACAGCAGCGAGTGCAAGAGCGCCAGCGGCGGCGCTGCCGTTGCCGATTTTTTGCCACAAACTTTCTGTCCACGCTTTTGCGGTGGCCTCGTAGTCCACATCACATTCGCCGCGTGGTTGCAGGCGTTTGGCACCGAGGGCAGCGAGGCGTTCGTCAAATTTTTTCGATGCACCGCAAAAATCGGAATAGTTTTTATCGCCCAGACCCAGCACGGCAAAGCTCAGGTTTTCTAAACGCGGTGCGGCCTCGGCCTTGAGCCAATTCCAAAAATTCACTGCGTTATCCGGCGCATCGCCGTCACCCCAGGTGCTGGAAATGATGACGGCCTTGCTCGCGGCGGTGAGATTCGCTTGCTCAAAATCATTGAGCGCGAGAAGTTTTGGCGCATAGCCGCGCGCGGTGGATTCCTTCGCCAGTTTTTTTGCGAGACCTTCCGCGCTGCCGGTTTGCGAGCCGAATAAAATCAGCAGTGGCTCGGCATTGGCCGGCGCGGCGGACGCAGCGGCGGCGGGCGCGGAGGAATGGAGTCCGGCGAGAAAACCATTGAGCCAAGAGCGCTGTTCGAGTGAGAACGGAGCGGATTCGGGAATGTGAGGAATGGTCGTCATGGGAAAAATTTATCGGTGCAAGAGGTGTAAAATCACGCCGAACAGAACGAGGCTGACGGCAAGCAAAAAGAAAAATCCGATTTTGAAAAACAGCAGCGGGTTGCGTTCCAGCAGCGGCGTGCCGGGGCGATGAAACGGTTGCACCTTCGCGGGATTTTCTAACTCGAACAACATCTCGCTATAACTTTCGTAGCGTTGTTCGGGCGCAACGGCGGTGGCGCGTGCGGCGATGGCTTCGAGCCACAGCGGCGCGTGCGGATTCAGCGCGGCGAGCGGACGCGCGGTTTTGAAGACGGGCGTTTGAAACGGCTCGATTTCGCCGTAGGGCAATTTGCCGGTGAGCGCTTCGTAAAGCGTGACGCCGAGGGAAAAAATTTCTGTGCGCTCGGTCATTGCCGCGCCGGCGAAGCGTTCGGGCGCAAGATAGCTCGGCGTGCCCGCGCGGCCTTGCAGACTGAACACTTCGGAGACGCTGCCAAGGTCAATGAGCTTGAAACGCAAATCCGAATTTTCGCGCAGCACCAAAATATTTTCCGGCTTAAGATCGCCATGAACGAAATCGTGGCGCAGGAGAAATTGTTCCGCGCGCAGAATAAATTGCGCGAGTTCCACCGCTTGCGGCGGCGTGAGCGAGCCGTGCTCGTTGATGAAATGTTTGAGCGTCGGCGCGTGAATGTATTCAAGCGCGTAGTAGCAGGCGGTAGCATTTTCGGGAACGAAAGCGGTGGGGAAAAATTCTGCCACGATCTGCGTGGCGTGCCAGATTTCGCGCTGAAAAATGGTGCGCGCGGTTTCGTTTTGTGCGGCTTCGCGCGGCGCGAATTTTAGGACGAAGGAATCGCCCTGGCGCGCGGTGAGCCAAATGCGGTCGCTGGCGCGGAAGCTTCGGCGTAACGTAAAACCGTCAATCACATCGCCCGCTTTTAATTTATCCGGCACGCGCGCGGCGGCTTCGGCGGGACGTTGCGCCGCGCCAACTTCCAACACACGCACAGTCACGAGCGTCAGGTCATCCCGCGTTTCATCGGTGGTAAGTCGCCGCGCTTCTGCGGCGATGGTGGCGGCGCTGGCGCCACGTTCGAGCAACGCAGTGAGTGCTTTGGCGTTCAGCACATCGGACAAACCATCGGTGCAAAGTAGGAATAAATCGTCCGCAAAAATCGGTAGTTCGTGCAGCGCGGGCGCGAGTTCTTCGGCCAAGCCCATCGCGCGTGTGAGAACGTGTGCGCGACCGGGATGCGGCTCGCGATGGTCAGTGGAAAGTTGCGAAAGTTTTCCCGCGCGCCAGAGATAAATTCGCGAATCGCCAGCGTTGAGCGCGTAGGCGTGATTGCCTTCCAACGCAATGGCCGCAAGGGTGGTAGCGAGTTCGGTGGCTTCAAATCGCGCCATGCCTTCTTGATGAAAACGGCGGTTGAGGTGGCGCGTGATTTCATCGAGTGTCTTGCCCGCGCTCCACGCGCGCGGACGCGCGGGAAAATTTCGCACGAGGGCTTCGACGGCGCGCGCGGCGGCTTCACCGCCTTGTTTCGCGGAACCCAAACCATCGGCGACGGCGGCGAGAAATGCGCCGGAAAATTCTTTGACCGCCGAGGCGTCTTCGGAAACTTTGTCCTCGCCGCGCGCGCTGGCAAAGGTCTCCGCACTCACACGCAAAACACCGGACGCCGCGCGGAAATTTTCCGGTGCGGCGGCGATTTTTTTGTCAGGAAGTAAACTCATTGACTCAATCAAATCCGTGCCGCTGCGAGTGCGCCCCAAGTGGTGCGCCAACGTTTTTTTACCAGCGTCAAACCGATGAGCGCAACGACGCAGAGACACGCGAAAACCGTCAAGCCTGTTGAATACGAACCCGTCACGCCCTTCGACCAACCGAGCGCGGTGGCTAATAAAAATGCGCCCAATCCGCCGCCCGCACCGACGAGGCCGGTCATCAAACCGAGTTCTTTGCCGAAGCGTTGCGGGAGCAATTGAAACACCGAGCCATTGCCCGCGCCCAGTGCGGCGAGCGCGATGATGAATAAAATAATGGACGCAGGCAACGTCGTGACGCGTCCCACCGCTGCGAGCGCGATGCCAGCGATGACGTAGCAAAACGTCAGCGTGCGAATGCCGCCGACGCGATCTGCCAACATTCCGCCGAGCGGCCGCGCCATCACGCCGACGAAAGTGCAGAGCGCCGCCCAATCGCCCGCCGTGACTTTGGGCAAGCCGTAAGTGGATTTGAAATACAACACGAGCGACGCCGCGAGTCCCGCAAAACCACCGAACGTGATCGTGTAAAAAAAACAAAACCAATGAGTATCTTTGTCGCGCGACAGTTCCCAATAATCACGCAACCGTTTCGGTTTCACTTTCAGCGGCGCTTCCTTGGAAAAAATCGCATACACGATGAACACCAACACGGCGGGGATCAGCGCGAAACCAAACACCGCTTGCCAGCCGTAGGCGTTGGCGATGCGCGGCGCTAGCAGCGCATCAATCACCACGCCGATGTTACCCGCACCGGCCAAACCGAGAACGGTGCCTTGCATATGCGAGGGATACCAGCGTCCGGCTTGGGGCAGCGCGACGGCGAAACTTGCTCCGGCAAAACCAAGCATGAAGCCCATCGTAATCACCGCGTGATAACTTTCCAGCCCGGCGAGCCACGCCCACGCGAGTCCGGCCATTACGATACACTGCGCGATCAGCCCGGTGTTTTTTGCACCGATGCGATCTACGAGCAAGCCGAGCGCGAGCCGCAATGCTGCGCCGCCGAGACTCGGCACGGCGACCATCAAGCCCGTTTGCTGGTCGCTTAAGTGCAACGACTCTTTGATGTGTGCGCTCAATGGGCCGAGCACCGTCCACACCATGAAGCTGAAATCGAAATAGATAAAAGCCGTCAGCAACGTCGGCCAGTGGCCAGTTTTCCAGAGAGAAGATTCATTTTTCTGCATCGGTAATCAAAATAGCAGCGACAGTGCCAAGGCCAACGATTTCGCATATGAGCGGCGTGAATTGTTTTACTAAAACCGATGAATTAAATTGCTGACTTTAAAACCGCGCGCAAACCATTGCAAAACGGAGGGTTTTTGTATTTCATCCATTACTCGTTGCGGCTCTTGCTGCACCTATCCGCCACGCGAGATCAGATACTCACAACTGACGTTTTCTGTTCACGCTGAAAAAAATGCGGCTGGCGATAGAGGTGTTTACCTATGTCGCCAGCCGTGTGCTGTTAGAACTTTACCGTCGCTTGCACATAGACCCAGTCGGCATCGCGCGAGCCGCCGTTGGCCTTCTCGCTTTGGTCAATGTATTTGCCGGTGAAAAAATGTCCGTAGCCCGCTTCTAATTGCGAGTAGCGCGTCACGGCGTAGCCCGCGATGAGATCCACTTCGGAGCCGACGTAGCTGTCGTAAGTTTTGTTGATGCCGTAACCACCAGTGGTGCGAGCACCGCCGCCGACGTTATAGAGCGCATCGCGCGTGTCGGCGAGCCAGAAGGAGTGGCCTTCCAGCGAAACACTCATGCGCGTCGTGGGCTTGAGCTGGTAGATGGCGCGCAAGTCCTGCAAGTTTTGCAGTGAGAGAAAATCCATGTAGCCGTAAAACTTGTGGTTCGTCGGGAACAAATTATCAAACGTGCCGTGCGTGCCGTCGGCAGAATTATCATCGCCGGAAGAATAGGAGTATTCCACGGCGACGCGCGGCGTGGCCCAAGCATCGGCAAAAGTATAGCCAGCTTGCGCCACAAACATGAACGCGTCCTGCGTGAGTCGCTTGCTCGTGGCGCTCGCGGCGTAGTTGCCGAATTGATACGCGCCTTCCACAGTGTAATCCCACGCGCCAAGTTCGCCGGGCTTGGATTTCAAACGACCACCGAGCGTATAAATGTCGCGGGCAGTGGGCTGCGGAAATTGCGGACTATTCTCAAAACGAATCGCATCGCGCGAGGCGTTACGCGCGAGAAAATACGCTTCCAAAATCGTCTTGGGAATTTTCAAGCTCGTCGCATAAACACCGGACAACGTGTCGTAGGAATTCGCCAAATTAAATTGGCCATCGCGCGGAACCACCGGTTGCGCGGCAAAAAAATCCGCGCCGAACCACGCGTTTTGCCAGCGCACTTTTGCGCCATCAAACGCCCGGCCAATGTTGTTCCAACCGAACGCGCCGATGAGTCGTTCATCGCCGTAGCTTAATTCTTGCCGCCCCACTTTGAGCGAGAGCGGGAATTCCTTATGATTGCCAAACATCACATAGGCCTGATGCAAATCAATCGTGTCCGACTCCGGGCCGTAGCCGACGCGCTTAGTCGTGGTAGGAATGGCGGGGGCATTGGCATAGGCCGCGCGCTCGTCGTTCAAGGCCAAACTGCTGCGCGCTTCGGCATAGGCATTCCACCATTTGTCTGTGTAGCCGACGTGAAATTTCAGGCGCGTGAGCAGATACTCATTTTCCGTATCCGCACCGTGATCGCGAAAATCTACCGAGCCAGCTTTACCCGCGATGCCAAAGCCTTCGCGCGATTCATAACGCAGGCGCACATCGCCGCTAAAATCCCACTGATTCGCGTAGGGATTTTTGGCGCGCAAGTATTCGTTGATGAAACCTTGGAACGGCGTGGGCGGTGGCGGCGGCGTGTATTGGGCGTGGGCTTGTTCGAGCGCAGCGAGCACGAGCGCGCCGGCGGTGAGATGTTTGATTTGGTTTTTCATGATTTGATTTGTAATCAGACTGGATTGAGAACGTTGTTATTCGACGGGACAATTTGTTTTAAAGGTGCGGATGGCGGCGTGGCTGTCGGCGGTTTGCGATGTGCACGGACTTCCAAAAATTCAATCAGGTGTTCGCGCAATTTGTAATAATCAGGATGCTCCATCACCGCCTTGCGCTCGCGCGGACGCGGGAAATTCACCTTCATAATTTCACCCACTTCCGCTGCCGGGCCGTCGGTCATGCACACGATGCGGTCGCTCAAAAACAGCGCCTCATCCACGTCGTGCGTGACCATCAACGCGGTGATTTTATTTTTGCGCCAAAGTTCAATCAGCACTTGCTGCAACTCGTAACGCGTGAGCGAATCCAACATTCCAAACGGCTCGTCGAGCAGCAGCATCTTCGGTTTCAACGCGAACGCCCGCGCGATGCCCACCCGCTGTCTCATGCCTTGCGACAATTCAGCGGGCTTCTTGTGCATCGAATCGGCGAGGCCGACCACCGTTAAATAATACTCAACAATTTCCGCGCGCTCCTGCTTGCTCGCCGTGAAAAAAACTTGTTCCACGCCGAGCATCACGTTTTCGTAAGCCGTCATCCACGGCAGCAGCGACGGCGATTGAAACACCACGCCGCGATCCGGCCCTGCGCCGGAAAGTTCCTTGCTCGCCAGAATAATCCCCCCATCCGAAATCTCGCTCAAGCCCGCGAGCATCGAGAGCACCGTGGATTTGCCGCAACCGGAATGACCAATGAGCGTGATGAATTCGCCCTGCTGGATGTTCAGATTGAAATCCTTCACGATCACCGCGTCACCTTTCGGCGTCGGATAAATTTTTGTGAGATTGGAAAGTTCTACGTAGTTGCTCACGGTTTCACCTCCACGGCTTCTTCTTTTTGTTCACGTTTACGGATCGGCGTTTTGCGCCACGCCGTCATGCTGCGTGGAATGTTCAAATCTTCCGGCTCGATGTCCGGCAAAATTAATTTCTTCGTGATCGCCGTGTGGCGTTCGGATTTGGAACCGAGCATGAAGTCCACAATCTCGCGGCGCAGTTGCTTGAAATGCTCGTCGTGATTGATGGACTTACGGTCACGCGGATGCGGAATCTTCACCTCAAAACTCGGCCCCAGCGTCGCGCTCGGTCCCGCCGTCAGCGGAATAATTCGATCCGCCAAATAAATTCCCTCGTCCGGGTCGTTCGTGATGAGCACGATCGTTTTCTGATGCTGGGTGCGGATGCGGGCGATTTCATCCTGCAACGTTGCGCGCGTCAGCGCGTCCAGCGCGGAGAGCGGTTCATCGAGCAACAGGATTTGCGGCTCCATCGCCAGCGTGCGCGCCACGGAAACGCGCTGCCGCATCCCGCCGGAAAGTTCGCTCGGTTTTTTATTTCGCGCCGGCGTGAGGTTCACCATCTCGATGTATTTTTCAACGTGCGCTTTTTGTTGTTCCGCCGACCAACTTGGGAAAACCGCTTCGACTGCGAGTAAAATATTTTCAAACACCGTGAGCCACGGCAGCAGCGAATAGTTTTGAAAAACGATACCTCGATCCGGCCCCGGCGCGGTGATTACCGCCCCGTTCAATGTCACCAAACCACTGGTAGGATTGAGCAAGCCCGCGATGAGCGAAATGAGCGTCGTCTTGCCCGCGCCGGAAAAGCCGACGATGGCCACGAACTCACCCGACTCCACCGACAAGTTCACATCCTTCAGCACGGGCGAGTTGCCGAAGCTTTTTGAGACGTTTTTTAATTCGAGGTATGCCACAAAAATATTTTATCAGGCGGTTTTGAATTTCTTTTCCACCACGCTCATCAAGCGGTCAAGAATGAAGCCCACGACACCAATCGTGATGATGCAAAGAATGATGTGTTCGTAAATCAGCGCGTTGTATTCCTGCCACAGAAAACCGCCGACTCCGGGGCGTCCCGTCAACATTTCTGCCGCCACAATCACAAGCCACGCGATGCCCAAGCTCAAACGAAAGCCCGTGAACATATACGGCAGCGACGCGGGGATCAGCACCTTGAACAACGTTTTGCGGCGCGAGAGTTTCAACACTTTCGCCACGTTCAAATAATCCTGTGGAATCGCGCGCACGCCGACGGCGGTGTTCAAAACCGTTGGCCACATGGAACAAACCGCGATGGTGAAGAGCGCGCCAAGTTCGGAAGCATTTTTCCCCGCGCCCATGAACAGCACAAGACCGAGCGGCAACCATGCCAGCGGTGAGACCGGCCGCAGCACTTGAATGATTGGGTCAAACGCTTTGGTGAACGTTTTTGAGAGACCGAGAAAAAATCCAATCGGCGTGCCGATGATGAGCGCGAGCGCGTAACCTTTCGCCACGAGAATCAGCGAATACCAAGTGAAACGTAAAATGCCTTGATCCATTTCGCCGCGCTTGGCGAATGGTTCCATGATGTATGGCTTGCTCGTCTCCCACGTTTTCGAGGGCGTGGGTAAATCTTTCGCCCACGTCGCGCAGGAGACTTGCCAGAGCAGCATCACCACGGCGATGCCGATGAACGGCAAAACGAGCCAGTCGAATTTGAATGATTTCATAAAAGTTGTTTTACACGAGAGCGTCATGGACTGCGGTGGCAGAGCGCAGCGGCGACACCGCTTTCGCCAGCCATGAAATCATCCGAAAGCGGCGTGGCGCTTCGCTTCCCGCCGCAGTCCATGACAATTTTTTCTTCGCGTGAGTCATCGGGTTCAGCCTTTCACGCTGTTGACCGCGAAACTTTTTGCATACACTTCAAGATCGTCCGTCGGGTCAAACGTCACGCCGTCGAATAACGTTTCTTTGTCGTTGTTCAAACCGCCGTGCGCGTAGCCGATTTCCTTCATCGCGTCTTCGTAAATGTCCGGGCGCATGACTTGCTTCGCGATGCCTTCGTAGTCCGGCGCACCCTTGACCAGACCCCAGCGGCGGTATTGCGCGAGAAACCATTTCGCAAATTTCGGCTGCGGATAATTGCAGTTGCGCTGGCTGTAAATCATGTAGTTCGGATCTTCCTTGGTGCGACCGTCGCCATAATCGTAATGACCTTGCAAGCGTCCGAGAATCGTCTTCGGATCGCAGTTGATATACGTCGGCTTGCTGACGATTTCCGCCTGCTCCGGGCGGTTTTCCATCACGTCGAGCCACACGCTCGCTTCGTGCAGCGCTTTCAAAACGGCTTTCACTGTCTTCGGATTTTTGTCGGCGAACTCGGCGAGGAACGCGCAAACTTTTTCGGGATGATCTTTCCAGATGTCCTGCGTGCTGACGGAAGTGAAACCAATTTTATCCGCGATGGCGCGGGCGTTCCACGGTTCGCCCACGCAGAAGCCATCCATCTTGCCGATCTTCATGTTCGCCACCATCTGCGGCGGCGGCACGGTGATGAGCGAAACGTCCGTGTCGGGATTGATGCCGCCGGCGGCGAGATAATAGCGCATCCACATCGCGTGCGTGCCGGGCGGAAACGTCATCGCGAACGTCAGCGGCTCGCCCAGCTTTTTTGCAGACTCCACGAACGGCTTGATCGCTTTCGGGTCCGCGCCGACTTTGCCTTTCCATTCCGATTTCAACGTGATCGCCTGCCCGTTGCGGTTCATCAGCCACGGAATGATCATCGGTTTTTTCGGTGAACCGGCGAGGCCCATCGTGCTCGCGAGCGGCATACCGATGAGCATATGCGTGGCCTGAATCGTGCCGCTGGAAAGATTGTCGCGGATGGCCGCCCAGTTCGCGCCCTTTGTGACGGTGGACGCGATGCCGTATTTTTTGAACAGTCCTTTTTCGTGTGCGATGACGATGGGCGAGCAGTCGGTGAGCGCGATCATACCGAAGTTCAGCGCGGTCGTTTCCGGTGCGTCGCTGGCGTAGGCGGTCCCGACCCAGCCTTTGGGCAGGCCCGCGAACAGCGCGGTGAGTGCCGCGCCTTTGGCAGCTTTGCCAAAAAAGGAGCGTCGTGAAAGTTCAGACGGAGGCGATTTCGAGTTCTGGTTCATTTGGTATTTGTTGTTTGATTGAATGACGCAAGGCGGTTGCCTTTTCAAAAATGTCCTGACGAAAAAATTTCCGCGCGAACGCGAAATTGATCACGGATGGCTGCGGGCAAAGTCCGCTCGCACGGATTAACTCCAGTGCCCACGCGGCTTTATCACCGCTGGGTTCGTTGGCGTGGTCGCGGTGGAAAATGCAGAAATCGTTCAACATCCGCTCCGTGCCTTGGCCAAAATCCATCTCGCCATCAATGCCGTGGCGCAGGGAATTCGCGGCCACCCCGACAAACTGCGGCTGCGCGAGCGTCTCAATAATCCGCTCGTGATTCTCTGGCGCGTCACAAAATTCACACGCCTCCAGCAGCGCGGCCACGAGCGCGAGGTGTTCCTCGTGACGGCTCGCGGCAAAATCGCTGCGCACCATCAATACTTTTTCGGGATGCCGCGCATCCAGTTCCACGCTGGTCGCCGCGATCCAGCCGCCGCGCGCTTGCACCGCCACGGAATTCCACGGTTCGCCGACGCAGAAGCCGTCCAGATTTCCCGCCTTCAAATTGGCGACCATTTGCGGTGGTGGCACGACGACAATCCGCACGTCGCGCTCCGGGTCAATGCCGTGACTGGAAAACCAGCGGCGCAGCAAGTGGCGGTGCGAGGAGAACGGAAACACCGCGCCGAACGTGTAAGTTTTTTCGCGGCGCGAACGAATGATTTCTTCGCGCAACGATTTTCCGTCACGCACGCCGCGTTTCCACAATTCGTTCGAGAGCGTGATGGCGTTGCCGTTGAGATTCAAAACCAGCGCGGTCAGACAGTCGCAGGCAATCGAGCCGAGGCCGAGTGTGGCGGCGATGGGCATGGCGGCCAATGCGTGCGCGGCGTCGAGTTCTTTGTGGATGACTTTGTCGCGGATCGTCGCCCAACCAAGTTCGCGGCTCAACTCCACGTTCAGGCCAAATTTTTTGTAGAGACCCAATTCCTGCGCCATCACGAGCGGCGCGCAATCCGTGAGCGGGACGAAGCCGACGCGTAGTTTGGTTGAAGCATTGGAACGTGGAAGTGTGGAAGTAGTCAAAGCGCGACGCGTTTCAACGCCTCCACGTTTCAACGCTTCAACTAATTTTTGTTGTCCGTTTGCTTCCATCGTCACGCGCCTCTTTAGCCGTCGCCGTGCCAACGTGTGTTTTTTGGCACGATGCTTGCATTGCTTTGTTACCATGAGAACGATGAAATGGATTCATAGATGAGCGCGCCCCTTGACAGCAGACAGCTTCGGGCGTTCCGCGTGTTGGCGCGCACCGGCAGTTTCACGCAGACGGCGCGCGAGCTGCACCTGACGCAATCGGGCATCAGCCATTCGATGAAGGCGCTAGAAGGCGAAATCGGCTGTCGCCTTTTGGACAGGCTGGGCAAAAAAGTTGTCCTCACCCAAGCGGGCGAGCAATTATTACAACACGCGGATAAAATTTTATTGGAAATGGCCGCCGCGCGTGAATCGCTCAAACAACTTGGCAAATGGGGCCGCGGCCGATTGCGGCTCGGTGCGAGCACGACGGCGTGCCAGCATTTGATTCCGCCGGTGTTGCGCGAGTTTAAGGAAAGTTTTCCCGAACACGCCATCACATTGGAACCGGGCGACACGCCAGAACTCGTCGCCGGATTATTGCAGCAGCGCATTGACCTCGCGCTTTCATTGGAGGTGGAACGCGAGCCGCAACTCGAATTCCACCCTTTGTTCACAGATGAATTGCACTTTCTCGTCGCCGCGTCGCATCCGTGGGCGCAGGCCGGGCGCGTGGCGCGCGAGGAGATTCCGCGTCAAAATTATATTTTATACAGCAAACGCAGCGTGACGTTCCGGCTGATCGAAAATTATTTTCGCCACGAACAGATGGTGCTGAATGCCGTCATTGAAGTCGGCAGCATGGAAGCCACCAAGGAACTGGTGAAGCTTGGCCTCGGCGTGTGCATCCTCGCCCCGTGGATCGCCAAAAAAGAAATTGAAGAAGGCTCGCTCATCGCGCTGCCGCTCGGTCGGAAAAAACTCACGCGCCGCTGGGGCATCGTCCACTGGCGCGGCAAGCGGCTGAACCTCGCGGAAGAAACTTTCATCGGCCTCTGCGAATCGGCGTGCGCCACGTTGCGATTGAAAAATGAATCGCGCACTGATAATTGAAACCAATGACTCGCCAAGCAAAATCAGAAAATTCGCTCTCGCTAAATCTACGTCTGCAGATTGGCAACGGGGAAAAAGTTGCGCTCGGCCCCGGCAAAGTTGATTTACTGACTCTGATAGCCGAAACCGGTTCGCTGGGGGAAGCGGCGAAACGGATGGAGATGTCCTACATGAAAGCCTGGACGCTGGTGCAAACAATGAAGCCGCTGGTCGCCCTCACGCGCGGCGGCAAGAGCGGCGGCGGCGCAGTGCTGACCCCGCTCGGCCAGAAAGCGCTGATCCTCTACCGGAAAATGGAAGCTGACAGCCGCCGCGCCTGCGAAGGTTCTTGGAAAAAACTCCAGACCCTTCTGCGTTGACCCCCACCGAACCGCATCGTGACACTGCCCCTGAAGGGTGGAAGTTCTCGCGCTGCGAGAACTCCGCCCGCGCCGTAGCGGGCGGAACGGGTGAGGGAAAAGTGCCCGTCCTTCTCAAGGCGTTGCGCCGCTGCACGCGGCGCTGATTTTCGCAGCGCGAAAAACACCACCTCCTGTTGGGTCGGCACTCGTTATATTTGACAAAATATAACGTCTATGTTTTTCTTTCGCCGTGAAAAGGCGCGGCTTCACCCTCATCGAACTGCTCGTGGTAATCGCGATTATCGCAATTCTCGCAGCGATCCTGTTTCCAGTCTTTGCCCAAGCAAAAGCAGCCGCTAAGAAGGCAGCCTGTGGATCAAACGTCCGCCAGATCGATTTGGCCTCACTCATGTACGCCAACGACAACGACGATATCGGCCCAAGCGCAGCAGTCGGACCCACGGGCGCCGGACAAGTCGGCGGATGGATCTACTACAGTCGATTCCCAGCCGACGACGGAAAAGCGCCCGCGTCCTACGACGCCACAAAGGGAAGTCTCTACCCATACATAAAGAGCGCGGCAATCTTCGTTTGCCCAGTCGATTCCTTAGGCTCAACCAGCGGCAACTCGTTCGCACTCAACGGATGCCTCACCTCCCCTGTCGGAGACTTCCAGGTCGGTATCAGCACAACGAGTCTGAGTGCACCGAGCGACACAGCCGCATTCGTTGAAGAGTGGGAGGCACCTAACGCCACCTCCGGGTCGTCGGACGACGGTTTCTACTTGTTCCCGACAAACAACATCAGTGCCAGGCACTCGCTCATGTCGAACGTCGGCTTCGCCGATGGACATGCCAAAGCAGTCCGTCCCGAGAGCTTCCTAGCAAAGGGCTACGCGTACCGAGACGCCGAGAGCCAATTCTGTCGATA
>JANYCI010000243.1 GCA_025360325.1 Limisphaerales bacterium
ATGTCGAACGAGGCGTTGTGGGCAACGACTAGATCGGCGCGGATTAGTCGCTCAATCATTTGTGGGGCGATTACAGAAAATTCCGGCGCATCCAAAACATCCAGATGCGTCAGGCGATGACATTCAATGTTGATCGCGTGAAACCAGCCGTGGCCTTTGGGCGGGCGCACGAGCCAATACGGCGATTCCACAAGTTGCCCGTTTTCAAAGACGGCCAGCCCGGCGGCGCAGATGCTCACGCGTGAGTAATTGGCGGTTTCAAAATCAAGGCTGACAATATTTTTCATGGCACAACAGTTTTTCTAACCAGTAAATTTCGGAACGAACCTTTTCATTAATGGCCGCATCTTTGGTGTTCGTCTTAATATAAAATCTCAACCCACCGAGCTTCATTTTGATCTGCCGAATTTCAAAGTCCGGGCATCGCGACTCCAGCCAAACCAAAAAATCGTCCAGCACGTCCTGCCACACATCCGGGATGTTGCCCAAATCAAACCCATACCAGCCTTCGCCAACGCGACGGCCCCATTTTTTAAGAAAGGAAATGTCCGCATTGTTCTGGGGCCCGACTTGAACGGATTTGTTTTCCATGACTTCACCCAGGCCAGCCAGCCCCGTCTGGTATTTTTTCTCCAACATCTCCACGATGCCTGATTCTTTGGGTTTCATATCCTGATCATGGCGTTGAGGCTAGTTGAAATTGTTCCAGGGCTTCACACACGGATTCGGTAGTTGCCTCAATCAGGGGCTTGAACCGGGTGTGTTTGAAACCGCCCTCAAAACCTAGCGAGGATGGTGGATTAGAAAATTCTTCCAGCAAGAATCCCAGAACAGCTTCACTCGCACCGCGACAGCTGCCGTCCATCCCCACTTGCATGGTGCGGATGGTATAAACATCGCCCGCCACGGGCAGAAAATTGCACCAATCCATTACGGTGCGGGGGAAGGTGTCGTCAACGCAAACTACTTTTTGTCCAAGGTGCCAACTGTAGTTATTCATGGGATGATAATCTGGGTTTAGATTTTTCGGTTTCTTGATAACGGATTGAATGATGACCTTGCCCTGGTTTTTCCGCAACGGAACTGAATGTCCCCAAAGTCTGTCCGCAGAAAGCTATTCAGCTTTTACCCGAAGCTGGCGGTTCTTAAATTCAGCTCGCAGACGGCTGATGCGTTTCGGGCTGGTGGCAGACACCCAACCGAGTCCGGCACAGAGAAACGCGTTTTTCTTTTCACCTTTCAAACCGAGGCGGAGACATTCATCGTCAAGCTGTTGAAGTTTTTCCGCCGCTTTCATCCGCTCGGCCATGCCTTCCGCCAACGCGCTGCCCTGCCGCCCGTGAACCCGCGTCCGATGGAGTTTGGCGATGGCATCCCAACTGATGTCGCGCTTGGGATCAAACGACCAATAGGCAGGTATGTGAATCATCGTGCCGAAGGGCGTCAAATTGACGGCGAGTTTCAACAGCAACGGCTCATCGTGTTGCATCCCGTAAAGATTCCATCGCAGACAGAACGCGTCGAACGCCGCGTGAAAAACATCGTTGCGGCGTCGAAGGTTGACGGAGAATGACGGACGCAAGTTGCGCTCGGTGCTCATCGTGCGGCGGATGACGCCCTTGTGGTCGCAATAGGATGAAACATCGAAGGCCGCTTTGATCTGCAGCCATTGGCGGCGCAGTTGCGGATCGTTTTTGATGGCGAGTTCATTTTGGGAATATTTGGCCTGGGTTTTAATCAGATTTTCGTAGGTGCCTTTTTGAACGCGAACTTCATGTTCGGCCACCGCTGCACAGACAGTTTCATCTGGTGATTCCGGCAACAGCTCCATAAGCAGACGTTGGCGCGGATTAAGTCGTTTTCCCTTATCCAAAACTTCAAGGCAATCTGCCAGCGCGTCTTGAATGTTGAACGGCCAAAGTGTTGTCGGAACAAACATCCAGTGGTAAAGCGATTGGATTTGGCAAACGGCATCGCCTTTGAGTTTCGGAACGGCGGCGTGGTAATGACGAAGAGTTTCCGCAGCCCACTCGGCCCGGTCAAAAGCGCGGGATTGGAGTTTTTTCAAATCATGCGCGAGGGCATTGGTCATATATTTTCTGAAGCCGAGCATATCCACGCATCCCGTCAAAACCAAGTGCTAGAAGTTAATTGCTGAAAAACGTGAACAACGGCACATCAAGCGGACATTCCGAAAACTTTTTCACACCGTAGGAAGTAGCCCTTAATTTTCCGGCGTGAAAGTTTTGCTCACGCCGCATCAGGAAAAATTTGTCGGGCGCAAGACGAAGGGCGGCGGCTACTTGTCGCGTGCCGAGATCGTCCGTGAGGCGTTGCGCGTGTATGAACTCGTGGAGCAGGAGGACAACGACCCGCAACTGGAGGCGGCCTTGCGCCACGCCCTCCGTAGTCCGCTGAAAAAATTCAAGCCCGGCCACTTTGCGGGCCTCGCCGCTTGAATCGCGTTGAAATTTTCGTCCGTCACGCCGCCGAATTGGATGCCTTTGGCCACTTCCAATATAGCCACGAACACAACCCCGATGTTTTCTCGCGGCGATTGATCAACCGGTGGAAAGTCTGGTGCTACAACCGATGAAAAGCCGTTTACGGAAATTTCGTGGAAAGGATTTGAAGAACATCCGTTCTTGACGCGCGGATGATTTTGAAAATTATCTGATTTTTTACTGCTTTGCCGAAATGCGGCTGGAGGTTCTCCGCATCAAACGGGGGGCGATGGATTTTCCACAGGCGTTGCGACAAGCTGAAGCTTGAACTCCAACTCACGGACGGGCCGTCCGCGCTCCATTTTCATTTGCCAGGCTCCGGTTTTGAAATATTCAGTCCGCGCTTGGCCGCGACAATAAAGGCAATCAACCGGCCACAAATTGTTGCCAGTTAAAATTGCGATTTAGCTCACGCTTATGAAAAACAACTTCGCCATTTTTGAAGGACACCACAAGCGGGTCGGGGCGTGGGGAAACCGTGCGCTTAAAAATCGATGGCGGTTGCATCGCGATGGCGGGGAAAGCGGTGCGGCAGCACCGCCCTACCACATTGAGCATTGTCCGTAGTTTTTCCGGTTTGCCACTTCCGCCCGATTCAGAGATAGTAAGCGTCCGCTTTTTGCGGAATTTATGAAACCCCAAGTCGAAATCTATGACACGACCCTGCGCGACGGTTCGCAGGGCGAAGGCATCAACTTCTCGGTCGCCGATAAGTTGCGAATTGCCGAGAAGCTCGATGCTTTTGGGGTTCACTACATTGAAGGCGGCTGGCCGGGCAGCAATCCCAAGGATATCGAATTTTTCGCGCAGGCCAAGAAACGCAAATTCAAAAATGCGAAGCTCGCGGCGTTTGGTTCGACGCGCAAAAAAAATACGCCCGTTGAGCAGGACGATCAGGTGCGTCTGCTTATCGAAGCGGGCACGCCCGTCGTGACGATCTACGGCAAGACTTCGATGCTGCACGTCAAAGAAGTTCTGCGTTGCACGCCGGAGGAAAATCTCGCGATGATCGGCGACACGGTGCGCTATCTCAAAGACCACGGAAAATTTGTCATCTACGATTGCGAACACGCGTTTGATGGCTACAAGCTCGATCCCGAATACGCGCTCGACACCTGGCGCGCGGCGGAAAAGGCGGGTGCGGATTTCGTCGTGTTGTGCGATACGAATGGCGGCTGTCTGCCGAGCGAAATCGCCGCCATCACGAAGGTTGCCATCGGCAAATTGAATTGCAAAATCGGCATCCATACGCATGACGACATCGGCCTCGGCGTCGCGAATGCCTTGGCGTCATTGGATGCAGGCGCGGTTCATGTGCAAGGGACGATCAACGGCTACGGCGAACGCACGGGCAATTGCAATCTCACGAGCGTCATCCCCTGCGTCGCGCTCAAGCAGAAAAAAACCTGCGTTCCCGCGAAGTCGCTCGCGAAGTTGAAGGAGCTTTCCATGTTCGTGGATGAAGTGGCGAACTTGCGCCACAATCCGCGTCTGCCGTGGGTCGGCTCGTCCGCGTTCGCGCACAAAGGCGGCGCGCACGTCAACGCGGTTCAAAAACTTGCGTCGAGCTACGAACATATCAATCCCGAACTCGTCGGCAACGAGCGCAACATTCTCATCAGCGACCTTTCCGGCCGCAGCAACATCGTCATCAAGGCGCAGGAACTTGGTTTCAAGATCACGAATGATACGCCAGAGTTGCGGCAGATTCTCGACACGATCAAGCAGCGCGAACACGAAGGTTTTGAATACGAAGCGGCCGAGGCTTCGATGGCGCTGATCATCCGGGGCATCTTGGATCATAATCCCGCGCTGATGTTCAGCGTGGAAAAGTATCACGTCTCGATGCGCCGCGATGCGAAGCAATCCGTTTGCGAAGCCACCGTGCGTGTGCGCGTCGGCAAAAAAGTCCACGACGAAGTTGCGAAGGGCGACGGCCCGGTGAACGCGCTCGACTCCGCGCTGCGTTCCGCGCTGGCGAAATCATTTCCGAAGTTGAAAAAAATCACGCTCACCGATTACAAGGTGCGCATCCTTGATGGCATCGCCGGCACCGCCGCGAAGACGCGCGTGCTCATCGAATCCAGCGACGGCCAGCGCGAATGGGGCACCGTCGGCGTGAGCGAAAACATCATCGAAGCCTCGTTGCAGGCGCTCGTGGACTCGATGGAGTTCGCGCTGCTGAAGAAATAATTTTTGCCACAGAGGCACAGAGCGCACAGAGGGAGCAGTTATAAATGACTTTTCTCTGTGTCCTCTGTGTCTCTGTGGCTATCTAAACCATGACCGAAATTCCAAAAGCCTACGAACCGCAGTCCGTCGAGGACAAATGGTATGACTTCTGGCTGAAGCAGGGTTGCTTCACTGCCGATCCGAAGTCCACCAAGCCCGCGTATTCCATCGTCATTCCGCCGCCGAACGTCACCGGTATGTTGCACATGGGCCACGTCTTGAATAATACCATTCAGGATATTCTCGCCCGCAAGGCGCGCATGGACGGCAAGGAAGTTCTCTGGCTGCCCGGCACCGATCACGCGGGCATCGCCACGCAGGTGATGGTGGAAAAACAACTCAAGAAGGACGAAAAAAAATCCCGCCACGATCTCGGCCGCGAAGAATTTCTCAAGCGCGTCTGGGCGTGGAAAGAAGAAAAAGGCGGCATCATCATCAACCAGCTTAAGAAGCTCGGTTGCTCGTGCGATTGGACGCGTGAACGCTTCACGATGGACCCGGAGTATTCGCGCTGCGTGCAAAAGGTTTTCGTCGAGCTTTACAAAAAGAATCTCATCTATCGCGGCAAACGCATGGTGAACTGGTGCCCGGTTTCGCAGACTGCATTGTCGGATGAAGAAGTGGAAATGAAACCGCAGCGCGGTTTTATGTATCACTTCCGCGTGGAAGCAGTCGAGGCGGATGGCTCGCCTGTCAAAGTTGCAGGCGCTCGCCCCCTCACCCCGGCCCTCTCCCCCGCTGGGGGCGAGGGAGAAAAATCTGCGGCGACGCCTGCTGGTGATTCGCAGAATTCAACTTCGCAAGCCGCCGCCGCATCTGTTGCTTCCGCTGGCTCAAAAGTTTCCCGCGCACCCGCCTCTGGTCCCCTCTCCCCCATCGGGGGAGAGGGCCAGGGTGAGGGGGCGGACGAACGTAAAGGCGGCCCCGAAATTGATTCAGAAGGCCGCGTGTGGCTCACCATCGCTACGACTCGGCCAGAAACAATTCCCGGCGACACGGCCGTCGCGGTGAATCCGAAGGACCCGCGTTACGCCTACCTCATCAGCAAGCACATCGTGCGGCCGTTGCCGGCGGAATTGCCGCGCGAGCAGAAGCTCATCCCGATCATCGGCGACGAGCATGTGGATTTTGAATTCGGCACCGGCGTGCTCAAGGTTACGCCCGCGCACGACAAGGCGGACTTCGACATCGGCACGCGCCACAAGCTGCCGCTCATCGAAGTCATCAACGCTGATGGCACGATGAACACCCTGGCGGGTGGGCCATTGGCTGGGTTGGATCGCTTTAAGGCACGCAAGGTCGCCGTGGAATTGCTCACGGAACAGGGCGTGATGATCGAGCTCAAGCCTTACGAGAACAACGTCGGTTTCAGCCAGCGCGCCGATGTGCCGATTGAGCCGCGCTTGAGCGAACAATGGTTTTTGAAATATCCCGCCGTGGCGCAATCGAAGGCGTGCGTGGAGCAGGAGGATGAATCGGTGGGGCGAGCGTCCTCGCGAGCCGAATCATCTCTGGCCGAAGACGGCTCGCGGGGACGCTCGCCCCACCGATTCATCCTCCTGCTCCACGCACGCCTTCGATTGCGCCACGGCGGGATATTTCAAAAACCATTGTTCGCTCAAGCGCGGCTCAATCGGCACATC
>JANYCI010000299.1 GCA_025360325.1 Limisphaerales bacterium
CCGGTTTCAAATCCGGCAGTGCGGGAAAACTGCGCGGCGTAACCGACAAACATCTGCTGATTGAAGCTGACCACCGCATCCGGCCTGTGCCGTTCAAGGAACTGGATAAAATCACTGTCTGCCAGCCGAAAGAACTTTTCCTGTCGAGCGGTGATAGATTGCAACTCAAGGCCAATGCTCAAAGCCAGGATGGGCGGCGGCTCGCCAACGGTGAACTGGTGACGGTGAAGGAAATTCATGGTGATGGACGCATCGCTTTGAATGATGGACGCACATTGCCGAAAAATTATCGCCAGTTCGTGCGCGGCTACGCCGTCACGTCCTACGCCGCCCAAGGCAAGACCGTGGATTACGTCCTGTTCTCTGATTCTGCGGTCAAGGCCGCGACAAACGAGCAACAATGGTATGTCACGATTTCGCGCGGGCGCAAAGGCGTGAAGATTTTCACCGCCGATAAAATCCAGCTTCGCCAGAACATAGCTCATTCGGGCGACAGACCTTTGGCTCTGGACATGGCGCGTAAAAGTTCGGTTCACAAGCAGGCGCAGATTTGGGGGCGCGATGTTGCCTACGTCCTCAATGTTCAACAGGCGCAACGCACATCAACCGAACGGCAGGCGGAAATCATCCGGCAGGATGAGGCGGTCAAGCAGGCACGGGCCGCACAACCGACCGAAACTGTCAAACCAACCGAGCCGAACACGCAAACGATTCCAAAACCACAAACCATCTGGCGGCGTATTGAAATACCGCCGCCGCAACCAACCCAACAAAAAAGTCGAGGCATGAGAGTATGAACACTGAAAATCCTTGTTTCAAAATCAGGCGGGGCGTCAATAGCAATCCCTCCCCGGTGGACAATTTGCGGCTGGAACTGAATCCCAAAGGATTTCTCCTGCTGCCGTATCACCATCTGGAACTCGTCACCTTTGAATCGGGCGATGGCCAGGACACACTCACGCTGTCATTCCTAAATCGCACCGTGCTGATAACCGGCAAAAATCTCCGCGACGTGGCGCTGGCACTGCAAGACCGCGCCGTCGAGTTCGTCCGCATCCTGCCCGCGCTGGATCGTTATTCGTCGGTGGCTGGAAAGGAAGCGGCGGTCAAGACCATCGAAATTGAAGACAAAAAGGAGCAGGGTTAAAATGATTTATGCCGACACTTGTGAAGTTTCAACACTGTTCGCGCTTTGTTCTCTTTCAAGAAATCGAACTTTTTGCGCCATTGCAGTAGAATGACTGTCGCGTAGATGTCCATAAACTTTCATCGCCAGCGCGCCGCCGTCCTTGTGGCCGAGCCAGCGACTGACTGTCGGTATATCAACGCCAGATTCAACGCAACGCGTGGCGAACAGGTGGCGCAAATCATGATGCGTGATGCGGACGATGCTCAACTTCTTGCAGGCCGTATCAATCGCCCCCTGACATTCATGAACGAGCATGACGGGCTTACTCAAAAATTCTGCCTCCCCGCGTTCGGTTTTTAGCCGCTGCAATAAGCGCTTCATATCGGAGATCATGGGGACGCGGCGAATTTCCCAATTTTTTGTGCCCGTGGCCGGGTCGCCGAGAATATTGATTTCGCCCTTTTCAAAATCGCAGTCGCGGCCATTGACCCGCGCAGCCTCACCTTTTCGGCAACCGCTGTATGCCAAAAATTCCACGAGGTCGGCGCAGCGTTCCGCCCAGCCGCCGTCTCCGTTCCTGATTGTGTTTATCAATTCAACGAACTGCTTTTGGCTCGGAAGCTGCAATTGCTTCAGCCGGATTTTTTTTCGTTTGATGTGGACGGCGGGATTGTCGTAACGCGCACCGGCTTCAACCGCGATGTCCAAAACCAGCCGAAATGTCCCGATGGTATTATTAAAGGCCGACGGGCTAGCGGTTTTTCCGAATCGCGCGGCCCAGGCCAAGCCATCGGCTTTGGAGATTTGGGCAACATCCATCTGATTGAGATCGGGCCAGGATTTCCGCAAAGCAGTAATCCGTTCCTCCCGGTATGCTTTGCTTCGCTGTTTGAGCGACTGGTCGCCGCTCAACCGCTCTTGGTAGGTTTGCAGGGCGTCGGCAAATGTCATTTTCCCCCTAGCAACCGCCGTCTGCGCCGCTGCGCGCTGCCGCTCTTCTTTGTGAAAATCACCAAGACGCAATTTGGCGACACTGATTCGGTCGGTTTTGAGCGATTTCCAAATGAGCTTGCCGCGAACGCGAATTCGCGCATAATAGTTGCTTGATTGAACGTGGCGAACTAGGTTCGCCACGGGCGTTTTTTGCCAGCGCGGTTCTGTATTATCTGATGAATTGGTCTTCATGCATATAGTATAGAACAGCAGTATAGAAAACGCAAGTTGCGAAATGAGATAACCGGCATTTCACATAGTAAAATCAACGGTTTGGAAGGGTGGCTGAGTGGTTAAAGGCATCTGACTCGAAATCAGAAGTAGTCGCAAGGCTACCGTGGGTTCAAATCCCACCCCTTCCGCCATTTCTAAATGGCTAGGCAGAAACAATCTGCGTAAATCACGGTCGTCGGCAGATAAATTCAGTTCCATTTGCCAAGTGTCTCTTCCCATTTCAAGCCGAGAAAATAGCCCCATGAAACGCATCGCAGTCTATTGTGGATCGAACCCCGGCACGCGCCCGGAATACGCGGCGGCGGCGCAGGCGCTCGGCACGTTGCTCGCGCGTGAGAAGATTGAACTCGTCTATGGCGGCGGCAGCGTCGGCTTGATGGGCATCGTGGCGGATGCGGCGTTAAAACATGGCGGCCACGTCATCGGCGTGATTCCTGAAAAACTAAACCTTCGCGAAATCATTCATCACGGCCTGCCGGATTTGCGCATCGTCAAGGACATGCACGAGCGCAAGGCGATGATGGCCGATTTGGCGGATGGCTTCATCGCGCTGCCCGGCGGCTATGGGACGTTTGAGGAATTTTTTGAGGTGCTCGCGTGGAGTCAACTCGGCTGGCACGCGAAGCCGTTCGGCTTGCTGGACATCGCCGGGTATTATTCGCCGCTGTTGAAATTTTTAGATCACACGCGCGAGGAAGGTTTCATTCGTCCGCAACATCGCGAGCTGGTGCTAGTCAGCGACAGCGTGGAAAAATTGTTGCCGCAGTTGAAAAACTTCCGCCCGCCGAGCGAAGTGAAGTGGATCAAATAATATTTTCGAGGAAACGCGTTGGCCACAGCGAAAATTTTACAAGCGCTGCCTGCCGGTGTCGTTTCAAAAAACAGTGGCCGTGTTTTGCAATGCTGCTTGAAAAATTCCGCGAGGTTTTGGAGTGCGGTAGCCCTCTACCGGTTTACGTCGCCAAGCCTGCGATGGAAGAGCGGCAGAGGGCTACCGCACTCCAAGACGCTGACGCGCTTCCCGATCACGCCCGGCCTCATCGGTCACAGAATTTTTTAACAAGGCGGAAATCGTGTTGGGAACAACGTTGGCTTCCCTTGCGTTTTGCGTAAAACTTCCGCGTGCCGGTCATTGATCATCTTTTTTCCATCGGACGGATTCGCAAGGCCGTCTGGCAACTGTGGTATCCGTTTCTCACACGACGTTTGCAAGGCGATGAAGTTTTGTTTTTGAACTACGCGTTCGAGCCGGAGCCGCCGATGAATCTTCCACTCGCATCTGACGATGAAAAAAACCGCGCGTGTATTCAGTTGTATCACCACGTCGCTACGCAAGTGCCGCTCGCGGGAAAAAACGTTTTAGAAGTGAGCTGTGGGCACGGCGGCGGCGCATCTTATCTCACGCGCACGCAGAAACCAAAAAGTTATACGGCGCTGGACTTGAATCCCGCTGGCATCCGCTTTTGCCAGGAACGTCATCGCGTGCCCGGCCTCGAATTTATCCAAGGCGACGCGGAGAATTTGCCCTTTGCGGACGGTTCATTTGACGCGGTGATCAATGTCGAGGCATCGCATTGCTATCCGAATTTTCCGCGCTTTCTCGCCGAGGTTGCGCGCGTGCTGCGGCCCGGCGGACATTTCCTCTACGCCGATTTCCGTTTCCGTGAACGCTGGGCCGAATGGGAATCTGCGCTCGCCGCCGCGCCGCTCCAGTTGCAAACCACGCGCAACATAAACGCCGAAGTTTTGCGCGGCCTGGGAAAAAACTCCGCTCGCTCACAGGATTTAATCGCGCGGCATTTGCCGAAATTTCTGCACGGCGTCGGTCGCGATTTTGCCGGCACGCGCGGCTCGCGGATTTTCAATGCGCTCACCAGCGGCGAACTGTCGTATCGCTCGTATAGTTTCGTGAAGCCAGCAACCAAGCTGTGAGTAGCGTGATTATTTTGCCGCTGGTGCTCGCACCAGCTTCGCCAGCGCGACGTGCGCGAACAGCACATCGGGATCGCGTTGCAGAACTTCATCGAATTGGCGCGAGAAGCCTTCGCCGGTTTCGGTAGGCGTCAACTGCAACTTGATTTTTTGCAGCAACGTTTCCACCACCATCGCCGTCAGCGGTTCTTTCGCGTCCAGCAACGCATCCACATCGGCGAGCAAATGCGTGATCGGCGCGAGCCACGCGAACCACGGATCGCTCGTAAGCAGTTGCAGAAATTGATACGGCGAAACCGTCAAACCAAAACTCGTCTCGTAACTGACGCGCTCGGAATCAAGCAAGGTTTTGTGCAACGCCTGCAACGCCGCGCGCACCGTCGCCAGTCGCAGCCGGAGCCCCGCCGACTCCGCGCCGGGGAAAGTTGAATCAGCCATTTTCACGTTGGTTTCTAGCACAACGAACGCGCCGAGCAAAGTTTGGATTGACAATTTTTCCACCGCCATTCCGCCGGAAGCCGCGATTTGCTTGCAAATCCAAGGTTTTTTGATTTCATAGTTTCAAATGCGCCGACCTTTTGGCCTGCTGTTGATAACTGGGTTTCTGCTGGGTGGGAATTTCTGCCGGGGCGCGGAGACCGCCGAGGTGAACCTCGACTATGTGGCTCAACGGGCGCTGGCCCGCGCCCGCGCGCCGTTTCATTCGCCGCACGTCGAGCTGCCGCCGGTGCTGCGCCCCGATTTTCTCGACTACGATAAATTCCGGCAGATTGAATTTCGCCATGACCGCGCACTCTGGGCGGCTGCCGGGCTGCCGTTCCGCGTCGAATTTTTTCACCCCGGCTACATCTATCACGAGCCGATTCATGTGAATGAATTCACCGCCTCGCACGCGCAACCGATCCGTTTCGTGCAGGATTTTTTCAATTATCACTCGCTCGACATCGCGCGAAAAATTCCGGCAGACATGGGCTACGCTGGTTTCCGCGTGTTGAGCAAATTGAACGCGCCGGATCGTTGGGATGAACTCGGCTCCTTTCTCGGCGCGAGTTATTTTCGTTTGCTCGCCAAAAATCTGCGTTACGGAGAATCTGCGCGCGGTCTTGCACTCGACTCCGGCGAAGGCGACCGCCCGGAGGAATTTCCCATCTTCACCGACTGGTGGCTCGGCAAGCCAGCCAATACTGGCGAAGAATCGCTGCATCTGTTCGCTATCCTCGACAGCGTGAGTTGTTGCGGCGCGTATGAATTTTTCATCCGCCCCGGCGACACCACGACCGCGAGCATCAAGGCGGTTTTATATTTCCGCGAACCAGCGAGTGTGGCGTTCGCCGACAAAAATAAAAAGCCGCTCAAGAGCATCGGCCTCGCGCCGCTCACGTCCATGTTCTGGTTCGGTAAAAATACAGAACGCAAATTTGACGACTATCGCACCGAGGTTCACGACAGCGACGGCCTGCTCGTTCACATGGGCAATGGCGAAACTTTTTTCCGTCCGCTCGATAATCCGTCCGCCACGCGCCACCAAGTTTTTTCCGCGCCGAACATCAAAGGCTTTGGGCTGCTCCAACGCGAACGGAATTTCGCCGCGTATCAGGATTCCTTCAATCTCTATCATCAAGTGCCGAGCGTATGGGTGGAGCCGGATGGCAACTGGGGCGACGGCGATTTGCATCTCTTGGAATTGAGCACACATTACGAAGGCCTTGATAACATTGTCGCTTTTTGGGATCCGAAAAACAAACCCGCGCCGCTCACGCCCTTCCGTTTCGGCTACACGTTGCATTGGGAAGGCGGCGAGTCGGATGTGAAACGCTCGCCGGATCGCATCGTCGCCACGCGCATCGGGCCGGACGCGCAGTTCAAGGGCGCGCGGCAATTCGTGATTGATTTCGATGGCCCGAAGTTCGACGCGCTGACCGAAACCAATCCGCCGGTGGCAGTCGCCAGTTGCAGCGGCGGCGCCCACATCGCCGATACGTTCGTCACGCGGAATAATTTTCTCGGCACTTGGCGCGTCATCCTGAAAATGGTGCCGCCGGCCGACACCAACGCAGCGGTGGATTTACGCTGCACCTTGCAGTCGGGCACGAACGTCGTCGGCGAAACCTGGGTCTATCAATGGAGCCAACGCTGAAAATCCTGCCGGATATTTCCGGTGAAATCGCCGGGCGCTCGCTCGACGAATGGAACGCGGCGTATGTGAAAGTGGAAAATTATTTTCACGCGCTCCGCATCCGCAACAAGCCGTTGCTTGGCCAACTCGTCCTCCGCGTGCTCGAACGCGCCCAGCGCCGCGCGCCCAAAGAACCCAGCCGCAGCGCGACGGAAATTGCCGCCGAAGAAATGGACCGCATCGTTACCGACTGGTTTGGCGACGTGCTGCAAACCTCACCGATTGGCAGTGAACAAACCCTTTCGACTCGTGGTCGCCTCGCGCTGCTGCTCGCGGATATGCCGGGCAAATGGCAGGATCAATTTCTGCGCCCCGGCCCGTGGCCACAAGAATTCGTCGAGTCCATGCGCGACAGTTTTTTTCGCGCCGGCCCGGATTTTCAATTGTCCAAAATGACTCCGCGCCAACTCGACCTCGGCGCGATCTCCACGCTCACAAAATTTGGCAGCCTGCCGTATGTCCGCATGGCGCTGGCGTGGGGATTTTTTGCGCTGCTGCTCGTGGCGATTTTCTGGCTCACGCACGGCGGCTTTGAAGTTGTAAAAAATCAATTCCAACTGCTACTGGAATGGTTCAAGTAAAATGCCTGACGCTCCAAACATCATTGCCGTTGCACCGCCACGTTTCAAACGCGGCTGGCGGCTGTTCTGGTTTTTCACGTCCGCGCTCGTGCTGACCGGCGGCGTCGCGATGCTGTTCGCCGATCTGCTTTGGCGCACCGGCTGGAGCACGTCGCGCACGGTGTTGCTGGTGCTGTTCATCATTTTATTTTTACTCACGGCCATTGGCTGTATGCACGGCGTGTATGGGTTTTTTATCCGCATCTTCGGCACGCAACGCCGCATCACCGGATTGAAGCCTTACCGGGAGCAGAACATTGACGGCATCAGCACGGCGATTATTTTTCCGATCTACAACGAAGATTCCGTCCGCGTGCTGGAAGGCTTGCGCGCCACTTACGAATCGCTCGAACGCACCGGCCAGCTTGATAAATTCGATTTTTTCATCTTGAGCGATTCCACGAATCCCGACCGCTGGGTGGAGGAAGAACACAATTGGTGCAAGCTCGTGCGCGACCTCGATGCGCTCGGAAAAATTTATTATCGTCGCCGCCTGTTCAACGAGGAACGCAAGAGCGGCAACGTGCGCGATTTTCTGAATACCTGGGGCAAGCGCTACCGCTATTTTGTCTGCTGCGACGCCGACAGCGTGATGCGCGGCGAAACGTTGGTAGATTTGGTGAAACTGATGGAGGCGCATCCGACCACGGGCTTGATTCAAACCGTCCCCG
>JANYCI010000335.1 GCA_025360325.1 Limisphaerales bacterium
TAGATGCGCCCGATGTATTCGCCAAGGATGCCGAGGCAGATGAGCTGCACACCGCCGAGGAACAAAACGGAAATGACAATCGTCGGAAAACCCGCGCCGGGTGCGAAACCGATTTTGGCGAACTGGGAGGCGAAAATTTTCTGCGCGAGCGTGAACAGCACGCCGAAAAACGCGAACGCCGAAACCCACAGGCCCAGATGCGTGGCCAGTCGCAACGGGGCGGCGGAAAACGAGAACAGTCCGTCCATCGCAAGCTTGAAGGATTTTTTGAACGTGTATTGCGGCACGCCGGCGGCGCGCTCGTGGCGGTCGAATTCCACCGACGTTTGCCGGAAGCCGCACCACGTCCGCAGGCCGCGCAGATAACGGCTGCGTTCGGGCAGCGAGTTCATCACGGCGACGACTTTTTTATCGAGCAGGCAGAAATCTCCGGCGTCGCGCGCCATCGGCAGCGGCGTCATTTTTTGCAACAAGCGGTAGAAACCCCACGCGAGAATCCGTTTGATGAGCGGGTCGCGGCGTTTTTTGCGCTGGGCGAAGACGACCTCAAAACCTTCACGCCATTTGGCGAGCAGCTTGGAAATTTCCTCCGGCGGGTCTTGCAAATCCGCGTCAATCACCACGGCGCAATCACCGGTGGCAAAGTGCAGCCCGGCGCTCACTGCGGTCTGATGACCAAAATTACGCGCGAAGGAAAGGCCGCGCCAGTGCGGGTCTTTGGCGTTTTGGGCTTTTAGGGTTTCCCAAGTTTTATCACGCGAGCCGTCGTCCACGCAGATGATTTCGTAGTCCGCGTTCCAAGTCCCGGCGACCGCGCCGAGCCGCGCGAATAATTTCGGCAGCACGTCTTCTTCATTGAAGCACGGAATGATGATGGAAATTTTCGCCATGGCGCGATTTTGCGTGCGGAATGAATAGCAAATTTTTGTTCAGCCCGCCAAAACTTTTTCGTAGATGGTTTTGAACTGCCGGGCCACGTCCGGCCACGTCGCGGGCTTGGGCGGCGGTGGCAACGACGTTGCGGCGGCGTAAAAAATTTTCAGCGCCTCGGCGGTCGCGGAAACCGAATCCGTGACAGGACAAAATTGCGTGCCGACTCCGAACGAACTCCGCGCCCACGGCAGGTCGCTCAAGAGCAGCGGACATTCACACGCGGCGGCTTCGAGCGCGGAGAGGCTCAAGCTTTCCATCGCGCTCAACAGCACGAAGCCGCGTGCGGCGCGATAAATGTTTGCGAGTTCCGCGCGGTTGCTCACGCCGCCTTCGTAGCGGATGAATTTTGGATTTGCCTTGGCGAGTGCGAAAAATTTCTGCGCGTAAGGATCGTTGTCCGCGTAAGCCTTGCCGAGAATCCACACCGGCGTCTGCGCGGCGACGGCGGCTTCGGCGAGTTCCAGCACTCGTTTACGCTCGGTGATCGTCGCGGTGCAGACGAGCCATTCGCCACGAGGCGTTTTTGACGCGGCAAAAAATTCCGGCTCCACACCGTTCGGCACGACAAAAATTTTTTCCGCCGCCGCGCCGAACTTGTAGGCCATCAAATGTTTTTCCCATGCAGTCAGCGCGACGCACGCATCGGCGAGGCGATACGGTTCCCAGCCGAACGCGTTGGCCATGACGCGGGGCGCAAAACTCTCGACGCCCCAACGAAAAATCCGCCGCACGCGCCGCTGCGTGTTCGTCTGCGAACCTTGCTCGGTGAGCAGGTTGGCGAGGAGGACTTTGATTTTTTTTTGCTGGGCAAAACGGATTTGATCTGACGGCATCAAACCAAAATAGTGGATCAAATCGCCCGTTTGCCTTTCATCCCACCAGCGCAACGGCTCCGCGTCCACACCGATTTCATTGAGCGCGGCAATGGTTTTCTGGATCTGGATGGCCTGTCCGCCGTGCGCGAGCGCGAACGGGAGCGTGCAGTTCACCAGAATTTTCATGCGCGAATTTTATTTCACCTGTTGCCAGCCGAGCTGTTCGGCAACTTTATTTTTTGCGCTCTCGTTCGGGATGCAAACTTTGTTCGGGCCGCCGGGCGATTGCCACGCGGTGTAGTTTGGCAAATCCAGCGCGGCATCTTTGTGGCCAATTTCCATTTGCACGATGGGGCGGAATTTTTTCAACGTCGCCATCGCTCCGGCGAGCACCAACGCTTCCGCGCCTTCGACATCCATTTTCACATAGTCGAGGCGCTCCAATTTTTCGAGCGGAAAAACGTCGTCGAAGCGAAAAACCATTGTGGAGACGCGCTTCGCCGCCTCGTCGCGGTTCACGAGGCTGGACGAGGCGGGACGATTAAAATTAATCCAGAACTCCGCCGCGCCCGGCGTTTCGCCGAGACAAAAACTGCGGAGGCGCACGTTGTCAAAACCGTTGAGCCGGATGTTGCGTTCCAAATCCATGAGCATTTCCGGCAGCGGCTCGAAGGTGACGACCGTGCCGCCGCCGTGGGTGCGGAAAAACTGCGCGGCCTTGATGGTGTAGATGCCGGTGTTCCCGCCGATGTCCACGAACACGCCGCCCGGCTCCAGAAATTTTTCCAGTTCCGCAAACTCCGGCTCGATGGTTTCGCGAAAAATGTAAATGTATCGCCCGCCGTAGCCCGCGCGGTTCTGGCCATACACCGACGCGCCGCACGCGAGGCGCGTGCGCAGCAGCCAGTGGCGCGGCGTGAGGCCGACACGAACCTTGCGGAGAAAAGTAATCAGTGAGGCCATCGTAAAAATAATTTCAGCGCGGTGGCGTGATGCAGATGATGTCGGTGTCCACGGCGAATTTGTGTTTCGGCCAATGTTGCGCGGCAAAATTCTGGATCACGGCGAGCTTGGGATAATCCGACTTGAGGCCGAAGAGCCGCGCGTCATCAATCAAAATCACATCGCCCGATTGCCCGCGCGGGGCGATGCCAGAAAGTTCCTTGATGATGGGCGCATCGGCATCGCCGCCCGCCGTTTTGCCGCGCGAATAATGTGCGTCCAGCCAGAATAGCGCCGGGCCGGAGACGCGCGCGGCGACTTCGCGCAGCTTCACGCCGCTGTCGCCCTGCACGAGTTCCACGGCGGGATCGGCGGCGAATTTTTTTCGCGCAGCCTGAAATAATTCTTCGGCCAGCTCGATACTGATGAGTTTTTCAAACTGTCCGCGCTGCGCTTCAATCATCTCACCGAGAAACGTGCCGGTTTCGACGAAGGTTTTCACGCCGTGCGCGCGACCTAGGCGCGAGATCAGATTTTGTTTTTCCACGAATGTGGCTGGTCGCGGTGGCCAGCCGAAAACGGCCCGGCTGCATTGGAGAAGCAGGTTGCGCATGAAGACGAATTATCCAAGCCGCGCTTGCGTCCTGCAACGACAAATTGCCGGAGATTGCCGGGCGGTGCGACCACGGGTGCCGCTTAAAAAGGCTCTAGTTTTTTGAATTGATTTGGTTTCAGGATGGGTCTCCCCACTGGGAGCGCTGGCTTCTAGCCGGCGGGTGGCTGCGGGTGGCAACACGGTCTCGCCGGCAAGATGCACCCCGCTCCCAGAGCGAGCGGCATTGGCAATTGCTTTTCGCTGCCAGTTGTGTTTTATTCTCGCTCCAAAATTTATGCCTACGAAAGTTGAAATCAAAACAAACGAATTGTGCCAAGCCGTCCTTGAGGAAATTCACGGTGGCGGCATCCGCCAGCGCATTGACACTTTCATGTCCGACGCCACGGCGCGCGGCGCTTACGAAGCCCTGATGAGCAAGGGTCAGGCGTTGCAGGAAAAACAGCACCACGGCCAGCCGCTCGACCCGACGGAGATCGCGGCGTTTGAAACCGAACGCGATGCGTTGCTGAAAAACCCGGTCGCGGCTGGCTTCCTCGATGCGCAGGAAGAAATGCAGGAGCTGCAAAGCACCGTGAAAAAAACCGTCGCCAAGACGATCGAACTTGGACGCATCCCGACGAGCGAAGATTTGGCCGAGGGCGGTTCCTGCGGCTCCGGCTGCGGCTGCCACTGAAATTTATCCCAACTAAAAACGGCGCTGGAATTTTTCCAGCGCCGTTTTTTTATTGGCGGCTCTCGCGAGACACCACTACAAAAAAAATCGGGCGGACGTTTTTGGCGTCCGCCCGAAGCGAATTTCAAGTCACAGAATTTTTTACGGATACACCATGCGGTAGAACACGGAACCGTTGGCCGGGTTGGCCGTATTCGTGTAATGGTTATTCGACTGCGTGTTAGGAATCGTCACCCAGTTGGTGAAAAGGCCGGTGGCCAGCGAGTTGGTTTGCGATTGCAAACGCCAGCCGGTGTGATCTGCCGGCCAGCTCAATTCCAGATTGGAGCCGTTGACCACGGCGACGATGTTCGTCGGGTTGGTGTTGACGCTGGGGAGAACTTCGATGGTGCCGTTCAACGCGAGCTTGTTCGTCCACGTCACACCGCCGCCGGTCACAGCCAACGTTGCGCCGCCGATCACAGCTTTGTTGAACAGGGCGAACGCGTCACCCGTTTGCAGCGTCGCGCCGAGATTGGTCACAGTGATGATGCCAGTGCCGAAGTTGGTCAAACCACCGGTGACCGAAACTTGATCTTTTGCAAAGCCAGCGCGGTTGATGCGGAAGAAGCCGTTGCCGTTGGTCAGCGTTAGGTTGCCGCCGACTGCGAGTGTGCCGATGCCCGAAGCTGCACCGCCGCCGATGCTGGCGTTGGTGGCCACGATCACCGAGCCGGCGATAGTCCCGGAACCGGCGAGCGTGCCCGCGCTGACCGTGGTCAAACCGGAGTAGGTGTTCGCGCCGTTCAAATAAAGCGTGTTCGTGCCGTTCTTGATGAAGCCAATCCCGCCGACACTGTCGCTGACGGCAGCGGAGAATGTCGTCGCCGCCGTGTTGTTCACGGTGAAGGTGCGGTTCGAGGTTCCAGAGCCATCCACGCCCGTCAAGTTGATGGCGCTGGTGAACGTAAGGTTGTTGGTGCCGCCGATGATGAGCGTCCCGTTGTTCGTGCCGCTCGGATACTGGATCGTATTAGCAATCGTGCGCGCGCCGCCGGAGGCGAAGATCGTGCCGCTGCCGGTGGTGCCGCCGTTTTCGGGCACGAGATTGATCGGCCCGGAGCCGAGCGCGTTGTTGTGACCAAGGCCAACCGCACCGGCGGTGAACACGGAGCCGCCGGCGTAAGTATTGGCCATATTCAAATAAGTGGTGCAGTTGCCGCGCTGGTTAAAACCGCCCGCGCCGGAGATGACACCATTATAAACCTGCGTGCCACTGCCACCGTAAGGGGCCAGCACGGTGCCATTATATTGTGCCTGATCGGTTGCCCCACCATCGGGGTTCAAGGAAAGATTTGCGTTGCAAACAGTGTTGGTTCCATAAACGCGCAAGCGGACCCAGACATTCGCATTGCCGGCACTCGGAGCAAGGGTGAGCGTTTTGCTGGCCGTGCCCGACAGGTTGCCCAAGAAAACTCCGCCGAAGGTGCCAGCACCATCAAACTGGTTCGTGAAGTCGGCATTGACGATGACGTCGCCGCCTATGCCCACCGTCGCACTGCCGGTCGGAACAAATTCCATCTTGCCCGGCTTGGCCAGCGTCACCGGCCCAGTGCCCAAAACCTGATATTTGCTTAGATACACCAGCAGTTCTGGATTTGAGTTGCTGACGATGGTTCCGCCGGTGAACGAATTGTTCAAGTCAAACTGCATATTGCCGCTTGCCCCGCTGTTGAGCAGCAACGAGCCGGTGCCGGCGAAATTGCCGCTGCCAGAAAAGGCATAAGCGGTCGTGCCGGCGACCGTCCATTTCGACGCGCTCAAGAAACTGCCGGTCAAGGTGACGCTGGGAACGGCCGCGCCAACGTCATTGAACGTCACCGCGTCACCGTAATTAAAAAGCAGGCCGCCAACCCAATTGGGAGACGTGTTAAAGTCCCAAACCGCACCGGCACCGCTCCAAATCAGATTTTGGGCGGTGACGAGCGTGAGTGAATTCGTCGTGGAGTTCGTGCTGTAATTTCCCGCGCCCGTGACAGTGACATAGTAACCGTTCGCACCGGAAGCGGCGTCCGCCGCGCTCGCGTTGTTGATGACGAGCGTGCTGCTGGTCGCGCCGGAAATGTTGCCACCGTTCAGCAGGTTCGTGCCTTTGCGATGCCACTGATAGGTCATGTTAAAACCGGTGGCGGCGACGTTGAACAGGCAGGAACCGCCGTTGGCAACCGTGACATCTACGGGCTGTTGATCAATGATCGGCGGACCACTGACAACCGTCACCGAGCCGCTGACCTCAATGTAGGAAATGTCAAAGAGCGGAGCGCCACCGCCGCTAGCGCGTCCACAATAGCCGATAGACAAGCCGTCAAAACCGGCGGCGGCAAAGGGAGCGGCGGCCACGGCGCCAAAATTTGTAAGCACGGTGCCGCTCGTGCCCGGCCCGGCATAAAGCGTGTTGGTGATGGCGATATTGCTTGCATCCACCAAGGTCAACGTGAGGACTTCCGTGTAAGTCGAGCCAGCGGTCAGGGTCTGGCCGACGGCCACCGCCGTGCCAATGACCGATGAGGCCATGCTGCTGCTGGTGCCAATGGTGACGAGATCCTGACTCGCCAAACTGGCACCCGATTGAGTCGGCCGGGCTAAAATCCGGGAGGTGGCCGTGCCTTGATTGATCAGCCCCACATAACCCTGCCAGTTTTGCGCGGCGCCGGTGAAGGTGCCAACCGCATTGTTGATTCCTCCCGCGACCGGCTTGACCTGGCCGCTGTTAAACAAGCCAAATCCCAACTGTCCCGCCACGGTGAGCAGGCCGGAAGTGTTGGTGAAAACCACGATCAATTGGATGGTGTCCCCCGGCTGGGTCAGCGCCACCGCATTCGTGGCGAACAACGCCTCGGTTTCAATGTAACCGCTCGTCGTGGCCCCGATGCCGAATTTAAGGTCGCGGCTGGTGAGGGTGGGCGGGTTGGGAACCCACGCCTTCGAGGCTACGATCTCGTAGGCGGTATTAGTAGCCGTGGGATTGGCCGGGCTGGCATTGTTCAGCGTGCTCCCGTTGGTAAAGGTGTCGCTAAAAAATACTGTAGCTTTGCCGGTGAAGGTGGTGGCGATGATGGCCGCCAGCGCAAGAGAAAAATAATGATTGCGTTTCATAGATGCTTGGTTGTGGGGTTTCAGATTGGGTCAAATATGTTTTACGGTTTCCAAGAATACATCAAATAACGGATGTCTATTTGTGCTGGGCCACCGTTGCTGGCATCAATGTCTTTCCAGACGCCGTTTTGATCAAACAAAGTTGCATTTGCCTTGGCTTGCTGCCAACGCACATGGCCATCGCCGAATAGCGCATCCAGTCCATCCACGCTTTTGCCGTGGCGGTGGAAAATATTGCCGCTGTTGGACAGATTATCGGTTACCACGGCCTTGGTCGGGTCAACATTGTTATCTTTGATTGGGGTGACTACGTTCCACGAACTGATGGCAGAGGCAGCACCTTGACCGCCTTTGCCGGTGTCTGCCGATTTCGGATTCACAGCTGGGAGTGCCACGCTACCGACGGAAGGCACGTTGGGAATGACCACCGCTGCCCCCAAATTACGGCTTTGCGGAAAATAACTGTAACCAGATCGGGCATATTTGTTTCCCGCCGGATCCGTATTGAACATCGCGAATGGCCACTTCAAGGTGGTGTCCTCATAGTGTTCATAACTGTAGGGGTTGCTCGGGTCTTTGGGATTGCTGCCGCAATAAAAAATCGCCGCACTGGGCAGCAGGCCGGTCGCATACAACAAACCGAGATTTTCCCAACCGGTTTCCAAGCCAGCGATGTTGGGGGCGGTAAACCGCGCCATCTCGTAGGGATACCAGACGCTGCCCGTATCCGACCACTTCAACCACGGATAAGTTGAGTTATTGTCGGTGACATACATTTGCATGGCGATACCCATTTGGTGCAGGCTATTCGCACACTGAGAGCGCTTCGCCCGCTCCTTGGCTCCTGCCAATGCGGGCAGCAACATCGCGGCGAGAATCGCGATGATGGCGATGACCACCAGCAGCTCGATCAGCGTGAAGCCGCCGTCAGGTTTTGGGGTGGCGAGAAAGGGTTGGCGGGCAGAAACCTGCCGCTGGTTTGGGCTTAATTGCTTCATGGGTGTTTCAATAATGAAAATAGCATCCGCGCCTGCCTTGTCATTCCTCACGTTCTGCAAATACATTTGAAAAAAAAGCACTTGCCGCCGGAAAAGCTTGAATCTTGTGTCGGTTGGGTTTTAGCTATTCGTCTTCAACAATGCGCAAAAAACAAAAACGCGTTTTCCTCGCGCTCGGCTGGTATGACTACCGGCTCCATCAGGGCATTGAGAAATACGCGCAGGAACATGGCTGGCATCTCTACTCGGACTACACGCGCGAGCGCGTCATCCCGTGGGGCTGGCAGGGCGACGGCATTCTCGCTTGGCTCGGTGCGGGCGATGACCTCGCGGATTTTGTCCAGTCCGCGCGCGTGCCGACGGTGGACTTCAGTCTCCGCCGTCCGCAATTAAAATACCCGCGCGTGCTTGAAGACCATGCCCACGCCGCAAAAATGGCGGCGGAACATTTTCTGACGCGCGGCTTCACGAATTTTTGTTTTTACAGCGACGCGAATAATTGGTCTTACGAGGAGCGCGGCCACGGTTTCGTCAAGGCGCTCGGCGACACGGGCCATAATTGTTCGTGGCTCCGCTGGCTCGAATCCAGTTCCTACGCCACTGGCAAACAGGAATGGCTCCGCAAACGCAAATGGCTCGCCGCCCAAATGAAAGCCGCGCCCAAACCCCTCGCCGTCTTCGCCGCGAACGACCAGCAAGCGCTCGATGTTTTGGAATCCTGCGAAAGTATCGGCATTAAAATTCCCGAAGAGGTCGCCATCGTGGGCACGGAAAGTTATCTACTCGCGCCGGATACGATGGCCACCCCGCTGTCCAGCGTGGACACCAATCTCGCCGTCCTCGGCTATCGTGGCGCAGAACTGCTGGATCAATTGATGAGTGGTGGTAAAGCACCCGCCGAGCCGCTCCGCATTCCCGCCGCCGGCGTCATTGTCCGCAAGAGCAGCGACATTCTCACCATCAAGCACCAAGGTGTCGCCCGCAGTCTCCGCCACATCTGGGACCACGGCCACGAACCGATTTGCATCAAGGATCTCGTCGGTGTCTCTGCCATGTCGCGACGCGGATTGCACAAGGCATTTCTCGAACACCTCGGTCGCACGCCCGGCCAAGAACTCCAGCGTGTCCGCATTGAGCGCGCCAAAAAATTTCTCGCCACCACCAGCCAAAAAGTCGAGACCATCGCGCACGACTGCGGCTACCAAAGCATCAACAGCTTCTGCGTCGCCTTCAAACGCGCCACCGGAATATCCGCCAAACAATTTCGCGATAAAATGCGGCGATGAAAAATTTCGGAGCGCGGCTGTGTCGTCCTCGACCAGCCGCGGCACGCGGAAAGCGACGGCAGCATATTTATTCAAATGGCCACTCGTTGCGACACGGCTGCGGCTGGTCTCCGACACAGCCGCGCTCCGGGCCAAGGTAAAGATGCGCCCCCAATTCCGTTTCCTCTGTTTCCTCCGGTTCAAAAACAGTATTATCCGCCGCGTGACCGAAAAATTTCAAGCCGCCATCGCCCGCTTTGACGAAGAAAACTCGCGCGACCCGAATTCCGAAAACGGCCAACCGCGCGAACTGCTTTACTCCCAACGGCTCACGGATTGGGTTTTGAAATTGTGTCCGATCGCAGCGGAATCTTTGCAGCTCGCCGCGCGTTGCCAGCACATTTGCCGCTGGGAAAGTCCGCGTGAAAACTATCCCATGACGCGCCCCGGCTATCTAAAATGGCGCGCCGACCTCAAAAAATTTCATGCCGAAAAATCCGGCGCGATCTTGCGCGAAGTCGGCTACGACGACGAAACCGTTCGCCGCGTGCAGGACTTGAACCTCAAGAAAAATTTTCCCGCCGACGCCGAGGCTTGCATCCTCGAAGACGCGCTCTGCCTCGTGTTTTTGGAATTTCAACTCACCGCCCTCGCGGCCAAATGCGATGATGAAAAAATGATCACCGCCCTCAAAAAATCGTGGGCGAAAATGACCGCCGCCGCCCGCGCCGAGGCGCTGAAATTAAATTTTGGCGAGCGCGAAAAACAACTCGTCGAGCGCGCCCTCACCGCCTGATTTCATGCCGCCCGAACCCACCGCCAAAATCCCGCTCGTCGTGGACCTCGACGGCACGCTCCTCCGCACCGACATGATGTGGGAAGCCATCGCGCAAATTCTCCGGCGCAATCCGCTCGCGATTTTTCAGATTCTTTTTTGGTGGTCACGCGGACGCGCCAAGCTGAAACAAAAGCTCGCCGCGCGTTTTCAAATGGACGCGGCCAATCTGCCTTACCACGAAACATTGCTCACGTGGTTGCGCGCCGAAAAAAATTCCGGGCGCAAAATTATTCTCGCCACCGCATCGGATTTGAAACTCGCGCAACCCGTCGCCGCGCACATCGGCTTGTTCGATGAAGTGTTGGCCAGCGACGGCAAAACGAATTTACGCAGCGAAAACAAAGCGCGGCTGCTCGTTGAAAAATTTGGCCGCGAAGGTTTTGACTACGCCGGAAATTCCAGCGCGGACTTTGCCGTGTGGCACGCCGCGCGTGGCGCCGTCATCGTCAACGCCAGCCCGCGCGTCCGCGCCGCCGCCCCCGCCAAACAAACCGGCCCGGATTTTTGCGAAGGCTTTTCTCATTTTGCGATCATCAAACGCATCCTCGCAGAACTGTTTATCCGCAGCCGCTACCTGTCAGCGCTGTTCGCCGGACTCGTCTTGGCGGCGGCGTTTCCAAAATTTAGCGTCGCCGGTTTTGCGTGGCTCGCCCCGGCGCTGATGGTTTTCGCCGCCCGCAAAAAAAACGGCGCAGATGCTTTTCGCATCGGCTGTGTGAGTGGATTTGCCTTCTGGCTCGCGTCGCTCTCGTGGCTGCTGAACATTCCCGTCGCGGGCTTCCCGATCCTCGGCTGGGTTTTGCTGTCCGCCTACTGCGCGTTGTTCTTCGGCGCGTGGACGCTAATGATTTCAAATTTCAAATTTCAAATTTCAAATTGGCGGCAACGCCAGCTTTGGATGCTTGGCGGCGCAGCGGCATGGGCGGCGCTGGAATTTTTTCGCGGCTGGTTCTTGAGCGGATTCCCGTGGAATTTTCTCGGCGGCTCGCAATACCAAATGGTTCCGCTCCTCCAAATCGCCGCCTTCACCGGCGTGTTCGGCGTTTCATTTTTGGTCGCGTGGTTTTCACTCGCAATTTATTCGGCGGCGGAAATGATTTACACCCATCCCACCAAACGCCACGTCTGGCAGGCAGAAATTATTTTACCACTCGTCGCCGTAATTTTTTGCTACGTCGGCGGAATGTTTCACCTAAATTCTCCGACCACCCAAAACGATTTTTTGCCGCGCACGCTGCGCGTCACAAGCATCCAGCCGAGCGTGCCGCAATCGCTCATTTGGTCCACCAATGATGATGAAATTCGTTTTCAAGATTTGATCGCCCGTTCGCAAAACGCACTCACCAACGCCGTGGATTTGCTGCTCTGGCCCGAAGCCGCCGTGCCGAAAATGTTGCGCTACGACGACGAAATTTTTCACGCCGTCACCGGACTCGCGCGCTCCAACCACGTTTGGATTGTCCTAGCGAGCGACGACGAAGAGCTGGCAAAAAATCCGACGGGACCGAACGACGTGAGTTATTTTAACGCCGCGTTTCTCATCAGCCCCGACGGCGAAATTGTTTCCCGCTACTGCAAACGCAAGCTCGTCATTTTCGGCGAATACATTCCGCTCGTGCGCTGGCTGCCGTTCCTGAAATGGTTCACGCCCATCCAAGATGGCTTCACGCCCGGCGAAAAATCTGAAGTGTTCGCGCTGAAAAATTTGTCCGTTCGCCTCGCGCCGCTGATTTGTTTTGAAGACACATTTTCCGCCAGCGGACGCGCCGCCGCCGCCGCTGATGACAATCTTGATTTCATCGTCAACCTCACCAACGACGGCTGGTTTGGCGAAGGCGCGGAGCAACGCCAGCATCTCGCAAACGCCGTGTTCCGCGCGGTGGAAACGGGCTTGCCGCTCATCCGCAGTTGCAACAACGGCGTGACCTGCTGGCTCGACGCGCATGGACGAATTCAAAAAACTTTCGCCGCCGCCGCCGGCAGTGAATACGCGGCCGGCGCGTTCACCTTCGATCTCCCGTTGCGACCTGCCGGAGAAAAATACACGCCGACGTTTTACCAAAAACACGGGAACATTTTCGCGTGGTTGTGCATGGCGGGAACGATTGTTTTCTGCACACGGAAAAAATTCAACCACCAAGCCACCAAGTCACCAAGTTTTTAAGCTTGGTGCTCTTGGTGTCTTGGTGGTTCAATTTCCCAATAACTTATGGCCACTCTCGTATTCGACATCGAAACCTCCGCGCAACCGGTTGAAAATTTTGACGCCACGCAGCAGGAATACCTTTTCCGCGAGGCTGATAAACTCACCGATCCTGCCGCCCAAGCCGCCAAGCGCGAAGACATCACCAAGTTCATGAGCCTATGGCCATTCACCTCGCAAGTCGTCTGCATCGCCATGCTCAACGCCGAATCGCAGCGCGGACAATCGCTCTTTGTCGCCGACGATTTTGAGGAGGAGGCCGAGGAAGAAAATGCGCCCGTGAAATTTATTGCCTGCGCCGACGAGACGGAATTGCTCACGCAATTTTGGGACGTCGCCAAAAAATACGATCACATCGTCACCTTCAACGGACGCGGATTTGACGTGCCGTTTATTTATTTGCGCTCGGCGCTGCTCAACGTGCCGATCTCCAAAAAAAATTGGCTCGGCTACCGTTACGCTGTGGAGCCGCACTGCGATCTTGCGGAACAATTCACGTTTTATTCCGTCGGTGGGCAAGGCGGCGCGGCGCGGCGGTTCAATCTGGATTTTTACTGCAAAGCCTTTGGCATCGAATCGCCCAAGAGCGCGGGCGTGACGGGCAACGACGTGACGACGATGATGGCCGAGGGGAAATACCGCGAGATCGCCGAATACTGCCTGCGCGACGTGAAAGCTACGGCGGAGCTTTACAAGATTTGGAAGGAAAGATTGGCGGGGATAAAATAGTTGGCCGCCCCGCCTGTCTGTGTTACAAGTCTTGTATGACAGAAACTTTAACTATTCGACTGCCCAAAACACTGGCACGGGATTTCCGCGCCAAGACGCGTAGTGCCAAGACTAATCCCACGGCGGTGCTGCGCCAAGCGGCGGCGAATTACGTCCGCGATGACAAGACCGCGCGTAACGCCATCGTGGAACACATCCGCGCCCGCGCCGGAACGTGGGATGGCGACATCTCCGGCGAGGAATTGCTGCGGAGGACGCGTCCGTGATTTTGGTGGATACCTCGGTGATTGTCGCGTGGCTGGACCAGTCGCATCCGCAGCATAAGGACTGCTTGAAGGCCATTGAACATTGGTCGCAACGCGGGCGGCTGGCCGTCAGCACCGTGACGCATGGCGAACTCGCGGCGGGCGGGCGCACGCGGGAAGCGGTGGAGGAAGACTTGCGTCATTTTGAAATTCTCCCGCTCGATGCGGATGCCGCGTGGCGTGCTGGCATGGCTTTCCGCCAATACCGCCGCAAGGATTCCGATGATCCGGTGCTGCCGGATTTTTTTATCCGGGCGCAAGCAGCGGTGCTGAACCTGCCGCATCTGACCCATGACCGCCGTCGGGTGAAATCTTTTCCCGACGTGGACTTTGAATTTGTGTGAGGCCAAATGATTGCCAACCAACAAAAAACTTCTTCGGTAACGCCTGCGCCACCGTGGAGCTTTACAAGGTTTGGAAGGAAAGATTGGCGGGGATAAAATGAAGCCACGCCATGCGTAATTTAATTATTATTGTCAGCATTTTTATTTCGGGAGCAATTTTGCAGATGATGTTTTGGAAGACTGCTGGCATGACCGTTATTCAATCACTTTTGAGCCATCCGTATTTGTGGTTAGTTTATTTCATCGTGGGTGTTTTTGGATTGGAACATATTTCAAATTTATTTCGCCGCAGAAAATAAATAATCGAAGCGTTTAATTATTTTTCAATGTTCACCTTCATTTGCTTCGCCCTGAAAAAAGCGCCGCCACTTCTGCATCGGCAATCGCCGTGTCCCAGCGGGACAATTTGAAAATAGCCCGGCGTTTCAACGCCGGGTTCGGGGCGGTCGGCGACAAGTCCCGCAGGGACGGCTGAAATAAAACGCCCACGGCTCGCGCCCACTCGCCTCAAAATAATTTCACTTGGTTTCCCGGTGCCGGTTTCAATCCTAATTTTTGGTAGCTCAACTCCGTCGCCACGCGGCCTTGCGAGGTGCGGTTGAGATAGCCTTCCATGATGAGATATGGCTCATAAACTTCTTCAATCGTATCCGGCTCTTCACCGACGGCGACGGCGAGGGAATTCACGCCGACGGGGCCGCCGCCGAATTTTACGATGATGGCTTCGAGAATTCTTTTGTCCATTTCATCCAAACCGTTCTCGTCAATTTCCAGCATCGCGAGCGCTTTGTCGGCGACGGTGGCGGTGATGCGTCCGTCGTGGCGCACTTGCGCGTAATCACGGACGCGGCGGAGCAAATTATTCGAGATGCGTGGCGTGCCGCGACTGCGCCGGGCGATTTCGTGCGCGCCGGCGGGATCAATTTCCACGTTGAGCAAATTCGCCGAGCGCAGAACAATTTTATCCAAGTCCGCCGCGCAATAATAATCCAACCGTTCGCGCATCCCGAAGCGCGTGAGCAACGGCGCGCTCAACAAACCGCTGCGCGTGGTCGCGCCGATGAGGGTGAAGCGTGGGAGGTTCAAGCGGACGCTGCGGGCGTTCGGGCCGGAATCAATAATGATGTCGAGTTTGAAATCCTCCATCGCGGGATAGAGATACTCCTCGATGGTTTTTTGCAGGCGATGGATTTCGTCAATGAAGAGCACGTCCCCTTCTTCGAGGTTGGTGAGCAGGCCGGCGAGGTCGCTGGCTTTCTCAATGGTCGGGCCGCTGGTGGCTTTGACATTCGCGCCCATCGCCTTCGCCAAAATATTTGCGATGGTGGTTTTACCCAATCCTGGCGGGCCGGAAAGCAGGATGTGGTCGAGCGCCTCGCCGCGTTGCTGGGCGGCTTGGACGGCGATTTCGAGACGCTCCTTCACTTTCGGCTGGCCAGTGAAATCGGAAAAGAGCGAGGGTCGCAGCGTCACTTCAAGCGCGGCGTCGGGCTGGTTCAAGGTGGCAACGGGACGTTCAGACATCGCGGGAAGGATGCGGAAAGCGGCAAGGCGTGCCAAGGGGAAAGCGTGGCCTGTGCGGTGAAACGCACTCTTCCCATCCGCCGACGTTTTGCTAGAGTCGCCTCATGTCCACGCACGGAAGCCGCCCAAGGCCTGTCGTCAGGCTGGGGAGATTTTTTTGCCGGAACACCGCCGGTGACCGCGCCTTCACGCTCATCGAACTTCTCGTGGTCATTGCCATCATCGCTATTCTGGCGGCATTGCTGCTGCCCGCGTTGGCGGCGGCCAAGTTGCAGGCGTATCGCATCAATTGTGTGAGCAACCAAAAATAGTTGATTACCGCGTGGACGATGTATTCCGGCGATAACGGTGACCGCCTCGCGCTGAACGGCGGCGATTCTGCGCCCACCTCCGCGAGTGCGCACTTGTGGGCCTACGGCGGCAACCATGGTTCCGCTGACACGTTGACCAACCGGCTGTATCTCGTCGGCGCAAATTATGCGCTCTTCGCCCCGTTTCTGCCGGGCGAACGCATCTATAAATGTCCGGCGGACAGATCACTCTGGCCGCTCTGGCAAACGAGCGG
>JANYCI010000072.1 GCA_025360325.1 Limisphaerales bacterium
GTATTCATCGAGGATGCTCAGCATCCTCAACGCTCCGCCTCGCATCGTCGCGTCCGCGATGAAGTCCCACGTCCATACGTGACCCCGGTGCGCTGCCTTGGTCGGCAGCCCCGTGGAGATGCCCCGACGCAAGACCCTCCGTTTGCTGGCAGGCACACGCAGCCCGGCTGTGCGCCGCAGTCGCTGGATATGCCGCTTTCCAACCAACCATCCTTCCCTCCTCAGCAGCGCCGCGATCCGTCGGCAGCCGTAGCGCGGGTGATCTTCGGAGAGTTCCCTCATATCCGCCTCTCCATCTGCTCCTGCCGCGGCGATGGCGCCCGCCCCCGATACCCATACGTCCCTCGCGCGAGCCCAAGGAACCGGCACGCCGCCCGCCCAGAGCACATCCCTGCCTCCACCATCTCCCTCGCCACTGCCTTGCGGTGCCCTGGGCTTGCCATTTTTTTTCGCATGCCGCCTCCAATACACGGTTCTTGAGCAGCGACTCCGCCAGCATCTTCTTCAACTCCCCGTTCTCCCTCTCAAGCTCCTTGAGCCGCCTCGCCTCGTGGATCTCCATCATCCCAAACTGCCGCTTCCACCGGTGGAAGCTCACCACCGAGAGATTTTCATCCCGGCAGATGTCCGCAATGCTTTTTTCACCACGATCCGCTTCCCGTAATATGCGAATCTTGTCTTCCGTCGTGTATCGTTTGCCTTTCATTCGTCTGGTCCTTTCTTGCGTCCCAGACTAACACATCAACTGGCCCGAAAAAGTGAAGTCACGTCAAGTGGTTCATTTGCCGACGATGCGCCAGTTCGTGCAGGATGATGTAGTCGCGCACAAAATCCGGTGTTTGAATCAAACGCCAATTGAGTGAGATCGTTCCGCGCCGTGAACACGAAGCTCACTCTCAAAGTCTGTGATGCATGACATTGAAGTTTTTGTTGGTTGGTAAATTTCGACCTTTGCGCGATGCGTTCGTGAGACGCCCGCACTTTCTGAATGGCATCCGTAGTCAAGGAGTAACGAGCGCGCTGGAACGTCTTCGACCGGGAAGAAAGCGGAGAGCAGCGGAGCTTTCGGGGGCTGGAACGACCTTGATGTCCTTGAAACCGTTGGTGGAGGGATGGCCGTATTCCTTCAAGTGAGATTCATAGTCGGGGTCGCCCTGGATATACATTTTGCGCGCATACCAGTTGCCGTGCGCCGGCTGACATTCGGCACCCCAATTGCCGAACTTCGCGTCGCTGGACTATTCTGGGCACTGGTAATTTGCGAGTGAATCCAGGTCGGGCTTGAACGGCCCGGTGGCAAACGGCGGCAACTGTGGCGAGCCAGCTTGCGCTCCATCCGCGAGGGGCACCGCCAACAAAATTCCGGTTAAAATACAGTCGCCAAGTTTCATCTGTTAGTGTGCTTTTTCCTAAAAAAATGAGGCGCGCGAAACCGCCCTGCTGGCTCGCGCGCCTCGTGATGCTCTGTGGCTGGCTTACGGATAAATCAGCCGGTAAAAGACCGTGCCATTGGCAGCATTGACGCTATTGGTGAACGGACTGGTGGCCCCGGTCACATTAACCCAATTTGTCGTCAAGCCGGTGGACAAGGTGTTGGTTTGCGATTGCAACTGCCAGCCTTGGCCATTCGGCCAGGTCAACACCAGATTGCCGCCATTGAAACTGGTCGTGATGCTCGTCGGCGTAGGCGTCGTGCTAATCACACTCAACACACCGCTATTGGTATTAAATGAGTAGGCCAAACCAGTTCCCGGCGAACCCGTGATGGATGCAAAGCTGCCGGAGTAAGCCGGCGCGCTGAACAATTGGAAGTGGTCGCCCGCCGTGAACGCGCCGACGGCGTTGACTTGCAGCGTGCCGGCAAAGTGCAGCGTGCCGGCAGTTTGAGTCAACTGCGAGCCAGTGAAGCTGGTCGGCCCGGTCCGGCTAAACTCCATGACCAGCGCGCCCGAACTGCTCAACGAACTCGCGGCCACGGACAACGTGTTGCTGTTCATGTCCAATGTTGAATTGGCGGCATTGGTTAGTGTGCCGTTGACGATGGTTGATTGGCTCAATTTGACGCCAGCGGGGTTGTTGAAGACGAAGTTGTTGACCGTGGCCGGCATGGCGACATTGTTGGCGTTGGTGCCAGTGATTTGAGCCGATGTGCCATTGAGAACGTAGTTGGCGTTGGTGGACAACGTCACTTTGTTCACGTTGAAGCCCGTGAAGACGTCGGGCACACCCTGTCCGCTGGCGTGCGCCTCGATCAGCGTGCCGCCATCGTTCAAGGTGAAAAATGCGCCACCAGCAACGTTGTTACCATTAACCTGAAGCGTCCCCATGTTCAGCACGGCGTTGCTGTTGACCGTTAGCCCGTGGAGGTTAGTTTGCCTGAATAAGAAACTGTCGCTTAAACCAGAAGCGTCCAATGTCGCTCCGCTGTCCACATGAATATCGAGCCGCAAACCATTGACGTGCCCCGATCCCGTCCAAGTGCCGCTGGAAGTAAATTCAACCAGGGCGACCGAACTTCCAAAGCTGGCCGCCAAACCGCCAATGGCGCTTTGCACCATGTTGCCGCCGAGTTGCAAAATTGGCGGGGCGCCGCTGGTGGATTCATCAAACATTAAGGTTCCGTTGGTGTCAATTTGCACCGTGGCCGCCGTGCCAAAATTTGCCGCATTGACCACCCAAGTGTTCCCGGCGTAAATCCAGTTAGTTTGCCCCGCCTGAATGATGAATGTGTCGCCTTCGTTAAAGTCGGCCGGATTCGCGCCGGTTCCATTCGTGCCGGTCCACCAACTAGAGATTGACGTGGCGGTGCCATTGGCCGCACCGGAGTAATAAACCACGGAATGCAGCACCGCCGTGCCATTCGCCGTCGCCGGCGAGGTCGTCAGATAATTCTCCGAACCGCCGGCGCCGTTCAATTCATAAACCGCCACATAGTAGGTGGTGCCGGGCGTCAGGGCGTAGATTGCCACACTCGTTCCCGTGCCAAGATAAGCCACATAGTTGCCTGATCCAATCTGGCTGCCGCTGCCGAAATCCGGATTAGCGGTGTAAGTCGTCCCATCCACCGGTGCGGAATTGACCGCCGAACCGGCTTTCACTAGCACGATGCATTCCGCGCCATTGCCGCGTGTCCACGAAATAGTTGCCCCGCCACCCTGCGCGCTGCTGAAGCTGGCGCCGGAAGCTTGCACGGTCGGCTCGGCTGCCAACGTGAGGAAGGTGTCATCCAAACTGTAGCCCGTGCCCACAGCACTGGTCGCATAGCCACGGTAGTGAACCACCGTGTTCGCCGGCAGGCCGGTGGCACTGACGGTGAACGCCGTCGGGAATGACGACAACGATGTGCCTTTCACCACAATGGTGCCGGTGGCAATATTCGGATTGGCCGAGGTGCTCCAAACGACGCCATAATTCGTGATGGTTCCGCCATTGTTGTTTTCCACCGTCGCGCCCAGCGTGGCCGTGGTGACACTGATTGCCGATTTGGTCGGCGTGTCCACGGTGGGCGCGGAAACCGTGGCTTGGCTGCCGGTAGCCGGCGCGGCGGTGTTGTATTCCGCCAGCGCCGAGTTCAAACCGTTGAAAGAATAAACCGCCACATAGTAAGTTGTGCCAATGGAAAGACCACTAATGGTGACCGAACTGCCCGAACCTTGATAGGCGACATAGTTTCCAGATCCTAGTTGCGAGCCGCTACCGAACGCCACGTTGTCAGTATAAATGGTTCCATTGACCGGGGAGGAATTGACCGCCGAACCGGCCTTGACGAGGACAATGCAATTGCTGCCACTGCCGGGCGTCCAAGAAATCGTCATGCCGGATGAACCGACCGCGGAAAAGGAAACGCCCGATGCCTGCGAAGTCGGCGTTACAAAATAAGTGAACTGAACCTTGCCGGGAGCACCGTTACCGCCGGTATCCATTTCACCGGCAACACCACTTTTAGCACCGCCGCCGCCGCCGCCGGGAGTAAAGCCGCTCGTCCCATTGCCCGATGTCGTATTCGCATTGCCACCAGCACCGCCGCCGGTGACCGCCCCGCCGCCCGTTGAACCGGAAGCCGGATTACCAACAATGGCAAAGCCACCGCTGCCACCACCACCGCCGCCACCGCTCACGCTGGGAGCCGTCGCGCCATTGCCGCCCCCAAAGAAGGCATCGCCGGTTGAACCCACCGCGCCACCGCTGGCTCCAGCCCCTTGCCC
>JANYCI010000352.1 GCA_025360325.1 Limisphaerales bacterium
GAAATGTTGTATTGCTCCAGTTCGAGCGGAGAGCATTTCGAGAAACGCGCCAAGGAACTGCGCGGCGCAAAGAACGTCACCGAAGGAATTTTAACCTTTTCCCGCAAATCGCAACCCGTGGAGGCCGTATGAAATCCCATCATCTCATCTCAATTATATTTGTTCCGTTACTCGTGGCCGGGTGCGCTGCGGTTCGTCCCGTCAGCGATGCCGCGTTGGGCGCTGGCGGTGGTGTCATCGCCAATCAGCTTTCACACGGCAACCCAGGCATCACCGCCGCCGGTGCAGCGGGCGGCGTTCTGTTGAGTGAAGGCGCATTTTATTTGAGCGGCAAGCAAACGGACAAAGCCTACGTCACCGGCTACGAAAAAGGCCGGAGTGACGCGGTGAAACAGCAGTATTGGATTCTGGTTCACCAACAGCAGCAACAAAAAACGCTGCTGGAAAACATCAGCCTGTATGCCATTCCCGTCCCCGAACAGACGATTGACGGAACGATTTTGAACCCAACCACAAAATACCTACGAATCGAAAACTGAAAGGAAAAACATTATGAAAAAACTACTCGTCGCCATCGCCGCCGCCGTATTGCTTGGCACAACCTGCCAAGCACAGTGGATTGTTTATGATCCCGTCAACAACGTGCAACAGATTCTCGCCCAAGCCGAGGACATCGCCAAGTATGTCCAGATGGTCGAGAATCAGGTGCAGCAGATTCAGCAACTCTCCGACCAGCTCAAGCAGTTGGAGCAATACAACAAGGCGTTTGGCGACCCGTCGCAGATTCTCAACATCACGGGCGTTTCCGCGCTGACCGCTGATTTGACCAAGACGACGGTTGGCAAAACTATTTCGGCAATTGAACAAACTTCCGACGGGGTTGCCGCCCTCACCTACGACGCCAACGGCCTTTACAATCAAATTGGCGCAACTTTTTCCACACCGTCAGGAAATCAAATCAAGCGTGAGACACCTGATTACAAACCTTACGAGGCCATTAACAATGCGACCGCCAATTATGCCACCGTCACAACGGACGTGCTAAAACGTCGGCAAGCATTGAAAGACGACATCGCCTCGACCACGGAAGCATTGCAATCGGCGACGACCGCATCGGAAGTGCAAAAACTCACCGGCGTTTTGGTTGGCCTCAACGGGGCATTGGCCTCGACGGACAAGGAAATTGATCAGGCCGTCGCCGTGAGCGTTGTGCAGGACATTGAGAACCGCAACGACGCGCAAAAACAGGCTGCTGCGAAACAGGAGGAGCAGAAGGCGGAAGTCGTCGAAGCGTTTTCCAACTACCGCACAAATTTTCAACTCAACGCGCAACCACCGATGTTCCCGACCGGCAACTAATGAAACTGAAAATTTTATTGCTGGTTGCGGGCGTTGCCGTCATCGGCAGCAGCATCACCGTTTTGGTGGTTCAATCACGTTCGCGTCAGTTGAAACTTTCACCGCCTGAAAACCAGTTGCCAACAGCCATCAGCAATTACCACAAAACTTTCAAGCTCAACACGACCCCGCCGATTTGGGCGCAGCCACAACAAGGAATCACCAATGGAAGCCACTGAACTGCGGGAAACAACCGTCACAGACAACGGCCAATCAAAAGTTGCCGAGCCGAAACAGCGTTTTGATCCGACGCGCATTTTTGTCCAACGCGACCGGCTCGTCTGGTTTTGGTTTGGCTTTGCCATGCTCGTGCTGGTCGGCGCGGCGGTTGACCGTTATTTCCTCGTTCAAAGCTTCAAACAGCGCGAGCGGGTGATCGTCATTGACCCCGCCAACACTTTTTATGTTTCACCACTTCTGAAATTCGAGGAAGCCAAGGCGCTTCATGTTCAGCAAAGCACGCTGGCAGCCACGGCATTTTTAGAGCGTAACCCGAGAGGTTTTGATAACGAAGATTTACTGAAACAGATGTTTCTCAAACAGGCATATCAAAAGGCATCCGCCTACCAATTCGCCGAACAACCGGAATTCAAATCCAAGCAGTTGCATCAAAAAGTGGAAGTCAGTGGGATAAACATTCTCAACACGCGCGAAGATTTTGTGCTGACCCAGGTGACCGGCCAGCTTATCCGCGACGGCGTTTTTCAGGAAAAACCTTTCACGGAAGCGATTCCCTTCAAGCTGTCGCTCCGGTTGCAACGCAATCCCAACATGGTGCAGAACGGGAGATTCCCCACGGCGGTAAATGACTTCAAATATGAAACGACTGGCAATTAGTATTTTGATGGGCGTTTGCCTCATCGCGGGTGCAAAGGACAAGGCTATTCAGGATTTTATTCTGGATGAGCAGACGGTTTATTCCATTCCGGTTTCCGGCTACCGCGTCACGACCATCAGCTTTCCCGGCCCGATCTCGGCGATTGATGCGGCGCAGGTAACGATTGATCCGCAGAAACCCGCCGCGTTCCTCATCGCCCATGCCAAAGGTTCATCCTTCTTTTCCGTGCGCGCCGAGGCAAGGAAGACGACCACCAACGTCAACATCTGGTGGAACAACAAAACGTATGTCATTGAACTGATTGAAAGCGACGAGCCATTGCTGTCTGTCACGTTTCAAAATGCGCCGGACAATTCCGCATCGGTGCATACCGAGTCGGTGACACCTTCGCGCCTGCTCGCGCTTCTTGACAAGGCCAAAGCCTATCCGCTGCTGAAGGCATACCATTCTGAAACCGTCGCGCAGGTGGAATATCGGAACTTTGAAAAAGAGCCGCGTATTCTCGATTGCACCAACTACGCCGTGAAGATTGAGGAAGTATTCCGGTTCAACCCCGAAGACACGCTCGTTTTCCGCGTGGGCGTGACCAACAAAACCGACCAAGAACTTCGCTATGCGCCCAATGGCTTTTCGCTCCGCGTCGGCGAGCGCACCTATCCGCAATCCATCAGCGACGCCAGCGGCGTTGTGCCGCCACACGCGGAAGCACCGGCTTATTTCGCCATCACCGGCACGCCCAATGGCGGGCGCAACGATTTGTCCATCAAGAATGATTTCTTTGTGATTCTCGACGCGCACACGGTTGAACAAGTTCCGCCGATCACTCCCGCGCCGGTTGAACCCGTGAAACCACATTTTCAAGGACGCCGCCGATGATAAATCCCCGCAGCGCCATCAATTTTTTCAAAACTCCGGCTGGGGCATTTATTTTATTCTGCCTCGTCCTGGGTGGAATCTTCTTTGCCTGCCAACGATTTTTGCCAGGCGCAACAAAACCGCAACCGTTGGTCTATTCCACCAAGGCCGCCGCTGCCGCCGCGAGCAAGCAGACGATGCAAACTTTTCAGAACACAAATTATTCGCCGTTGATGAATCCTTTGCCAGCAACCGCCACGACTGAAACTCAACAGCGGGGAGTGGAAAAGATTTTCAATCATGCCCCGCCCAAGATGGAAGTGCTGCCCATCAGCTTGTTTGCCGAGACGCCGCAAACCGAACAAAAGCAGTTGAGCAAAAACTACGCGCCCTTTGGCCGGTTGATTCCGTGCGAACTGATTGTCACGGTGGATTCATCGAGCATCCAGACGCCCATCATCGGTTTGGTGACGGAGGACATTTATCACAATGGCCGGTTAATCATCCCCGCCGGCACGGAAGTTCACGGCAAGGCGCAGACCGACCGCACCCGCGAGCGAATTGCCAGCGGCAACAACTGGACGCTCGTTTGGTCGAGCGGTGAGGAATTGCGGCTTGCGGGCGTCGCGCTCGACCGCGAAGCCGATCCGAGCGGCGACGGCTGGGGTATCACGGACGGCAGCGCTGGTTTGCGCGGGCGCGTTCTCAAAAGCGACGACATGGCCGAAATAAAATTGTTCGCCGCGACATTTTTGAGCGGGGCAACGGGCGTATTTTCCGACCGGCAAAACACCGTTTACGGTAGCCAGATTGCCTCCACGTTGAAAAATGCCCCGCTGCAAGGAGCGCAGAGCGTCTTGGAAACCTACGCCAAGCAAATTTTGGATTCCATCCAGCGTGATGGTTTTTACGTCCGCGTTCCCGCCGGAAAACAATTTTACCTCTACGTCACGCAGACGATTGACGAATCGGATGCCGCCATCGGCGGCACGCGCATGACGCCAAATGATTTTGCCACCGAAACGAATCAACCCCCCGCCTCGTCGCGGCGTAATTTTTCGCCCGATGCGGCCGTATATCGAAACGCAACCATGCCATGAAACAACTGCTCTTTTTCATCCCGCTGATTTTGCTGTCGGCTTGCGCCAGCCACAAACCCGTCGTGGTGCAAATGCCACGCTCCGTGCCGGGAACAATCCTGGCCACCGGCGACATGGAATCCGTGCGCTACGGCGAAAATCTCAAAGCATATTCGTTTGGCCGTTATGTTGAACCGAATGACGGCTTGATGATGCACGAGGCGCACACGGTTTATCGCGTGGAGACGACCGCCAAATGGAATCTGCATCCCAACGCGCCGGTGAATGTTCCGGGCGGGCCGGTGGTCGGCATCATTGATCCGGCGCACAAAGACAGTCCCTTGACGCCCGAAGTCGTCGCCGAGGTGGACCGCCAAAAGGCCGCGACGACGGCGTTGATCGTGCAAGGCCAGCGCATGAATCAAGCCCTCAATCAGCTTTCCAAAACACTGTCGGCGACGGCGCAGGTTGCCCAAGAAAATGTCCAACTCAAAAGCGAAGTGACCACGACCGAAAAACGCATGGACGCCCTCGAAGAAGAATTTCGGAAAAAACAGACCGAAGCCCCGTTCACCGCACCAGCGACCCCTTCCGTGAAGGGGACGAATGATTGGTGATTTGAAAACAGCAACAACCAAAACGTATGGACAAACCAAAATCAAAATCCGCAGCCGCAGCACCCGGTTCAAACGCGCCGGTTCAATACCGCGAAAACCCGCGCACCAATGAAAAAATTGATGCGTGGATAAAAGCCAATCCCGACCAGTTCAAATTCTTTGATGAACTGCCCCACGAACGCGCCGTCCGCAAGCTCGTCCTGAACGAGGTTCAGAAATATGAGCGGATGCAGAAGATGAACAGCGGCATCGTGCAGAAGCTCGACAATGATCCTGAAGCGAAGCAGGCGTTTGAAACGCTGTTGAAACGGCTGCCCGAAGACCAGCGCGAGCGGGCGACGGCTTCCATCGCCCGGCACGTTTTCCGACTCACCAATCCGCGCGAGGAAAATGGCAAGGCGCAAACCCAAAGCGCGGGGACGGGAAGACGGATGGGGGCATAAGAATTTGCGCGGGTCAAAGACTTACGGCTTTTGCTACGGCGTGGCGCTCTGGTTCGCCGTTCCTGCGTCGAACTCCGCGCCCAGCCTACAAAAGCCGTAAGACTTTGCCTTTCCGCTTGGAAGCAACCAATGGCTTTCGATGCCGTCGCTTGAAGTGAACCGCGACCGCATCGAGTGACATTTATCTCTGGAAATTTTCACAGGTTGAGCTAATTTTTTATGGCGTTAAAACGACCCAGCGCAAAAACTGATGACGAGCAGTTAAATTTATTTTCATTCAACCAAAATAATTATGACAGCAACCACACTGACCCAATACGGCAGAATGGCGGAGAAACACTGGCGCGAATTTCTTCCGAACCTAGTGCAAGAAATGGAAGCCAAAGGAATCTTGGAGGAGATGCTGCTAGAGGCGGAGGAGAAAACGGCGAGCGAGATGCACGACCTGACCATGCAGTTTCAGAAGCAAGGCTTGACGGCGCAACAGGCGCACAACCGCGCTTGGGAAATGGTTCGGGAGAAACACATTCTCCTGACGCCGGAGAGCGAGTAGTCCGCAACCAAAACAATTATCGGATTTCACCCGCCGATGGCGTCGGCACGGGTTCGCTCAAGGAAAAGTGCCGCGTCAATCTTGCCGCGATAAAACTGGTTCGCAAACTTCAGGCGGAAAACCGACCGGCCAATAACGAGGAAAAATCCGCGCTCGTGCGCTACGTCGGCTGGGGTGGATTGCCGCAAATCTTTAGCCCGTCAACCGACTGGCAGGCCGAAAATTTGGAACTCTCCAATCTGCTTTCCGAGGATGAATTCCGCGCCGCCCGCGCCTCGACGCTCAACGCCCATTACACATCCGGCGAAGTCATCCACGGAATGTATGCGGCCTTGGAACGATTGGGATTCAAAGAAGGGCGCATTTTAGAACCGGCTTTTGGCATCGGCCATTTCGTGGGCTTCATGCCCGACGCGATTCAATCACAATCCGCCATCACCGGCATCGAAATTGATCCGCTTACCGCACAAATCGCCAAGGCGCTTTATCCCGATGCAGACATCCGCAACGAGCCGTTCGAGAAGTCGAAGCTGTCTGATGGATTTTTTGACGCGGCGATTTCAAACATCCCCTTTGGTGATTACAAGCCGTTTGACCCGAAGTTCAACAAACAGGGGTTTCTGATTCACGATTATTTCTTTGCGGCAGGATTGGAAAAAGTCCGCCCCGGTGGACTCGTGATGTTCATCACTTCGCGCGGCACGATGGACAAGATTGACCCCACGCTGCGAAAGCATATTGCCGACCGCGCCGATTTGATTGGCGCAATCCGACTGCCCAACACAGCTTTCAAACGCAACGCCAATACCGAAGTTACCGCTGATGTTGTCATTCTGAAAAAGCGGGGAAGCAAGGAAGCTCCGCGCGGTGAGGCATGGAAAAAAGTCATTCCCTACACAACGACCAAGGGCGAAGTCATTTCAATCAACGAGTATTTTGTCGAGAACCCGCAGATGATGCTCGGCGAAATGCGGCTCGAAGGGCGGATGTATGGGCGCAATGAACCAACGCTCGTCAGCGACGGCAGGGACATCAAGACCGCACTGGCCGAAGCCATCAAGCATCTGCCGCAAAACATTTACCAAGCCGCCGAGCGTCCCAAGATTTCAAATGCACCAGAGCAGGCCATCCCCGCGCCCGGCCACGTCAAACCAAATGCCTACACGGTTCACGACGATCAAATCGCCATCCGCGAAGGCGACAAGCTGATTCCACTGCCGCATCTGGCAATTCAGACGAAGCTCCGCATCCGTGGTTTGATTAAGGTGCGCGACGCCGTGCGCCAGTGTTTGCGAACACAGCTTGATGATGCCGCCGAGGAAGACATTCAACTGGCGCGCACCCAACTCAATCAGGCATACGACCGATTTGTCGCGCGTCATGGGCCGGTGTCCGACCGCGTGAACTCGCTGGCCTTTCGCGGCGACCCGGATTTGCCGCTGTTGTTCTCCTTGGAAAATTATGATTCAGAAGCGAACAAGGCGGTTAAGACGGCCATTTTCCGCGAGCGCACCATCCAGCAGCAGAAATCAATCACGTCCGCCGAATCGCCAAAGGAAGCCGTCATCATTTCGTTGAATGACAAAGGCCGGGTGGATTTGCAACACATGACCGCGCTGTTGCGCCGGCCAGCCGAAGAATTTTTACCCGAATTGAAGGGCGTGCTGTTTCTCAATCCGCAGTCGCGCGAATGGGAAACGGAAGACCATTATCTTTCCGGCGATGTCCGCGAAAAACTTCAAACCGCCGAAATCGCCTGCGTCAACGAAATCCGCTTTCACGAAAATGTCGAGGCGTTGAAATCGGTTCAGCCGGAAAATTTGTCGGCCACCCAGATTGATGCGCGGCTGGGCGCGTGCTGGATTCCGGTGAAGGATGTGGAAGCGTTCGCCCAGGAATTGCTCGGCGCGGAGGACGTGACCATCCGGTTCACGCCGCAACTCGGCACTTGGACGGTGCAGGCCGGTTACATGGCGAAAGGTTCGGTTGCCAACACGACCGATTGGGGGACGAATCGCGCCTCGGCTTTGGAATTGGTTGAGGATGCGTTGAATTTGCGGACGCCGACGATTTACGACAAGGTTCGGGACGGCAACAAAGACAAGCAGGTCGTCAATCCGAACTCGACGGAAGCGGCGCGCGAAAAACAGCAGAAAATTAAAGACCGATTCCGGGAATGGATATGGCAGAACGACGAGCGACGCGAACGGCTCGTCCATAAATACAACGAGGAATTCAACTCCGTCCGGCTGCGAATTTTTAACGGCGCACACCTGACGCTGCCGGGCGCAAGCCATATCATCCAATTGCATCTGCACCAGAAGTCGGGCGTGTGGCGCATCCTGCAAACAGACAACACGCTGCTCGGCCACGTTGTCGGCGCGGGCAAAACTTTCACGATGGTTGCGGCGGGTATGGAATTGAAACGGCTGGGGCTGGCGCAAAAGCCGATGTTCACCGTTCCCAACCACATGCTCGGCCAGTTTTCATCCGAACTGCTCATGCTTTATCCCAGCGCGAACATTCTGGCGGCGACCAAGGAGGATTTTGAAAAGGACAAACGCCGCGAGTTAATGAGTCGCATTGCCACCGGCAATTGGGACGCAATTATCGTCACTCATTCCGGCTTTGAAAAAATTCCCATGTCTGAAGAAACCAAGCGCGAATTTTTTCAAACCCAACTTGACGAGTTGGAAAGCGCGATCAAAGAACGCAAGGAGGACAGCGGCAGTCGGCGCACGGTGAAACAATTGGAAGCCGCCAAGAAAAAACTGGAGACGAAATTGCAATTACTCGTTGCCGACGACAAAAAGGACAACACGCTCACCTTTGAGGAGCTTGGCATTGACCGGCTGTTTGTGGACGAGGCGCACTTTTTCAAAAATCTGTTCTACGTCTCAAAAATGACGCGCATAGCGGGATTACCGCAAACGTCATCGGAGCGCGCCTTCGATATGTTTTTGAAAGTTCAATACATTCAGAAGGTCAACGGCGGCGGTGGTGTTGTGTTTGCGACGGGAACGCCCATTGCCAACAGTGTTGCCGAAATGTTCACGATGCAGCGGTATCTACAAATGGGAACGCTCAACAAACAAAAACTGCATCACTTCGATTCCTGGGCGGCGACGTTCGGCGAGCCGGTGACGGCGATGGAGCTTGCGCCGGACGGCGCAGGCTACCGGCTCAACACGCGCTTCGCGCGTTTCATCAACGTGCCGGAATTGATGCAGATGTTTTGTCAGGTCGCCGACATCCAGACCGCCGACACATTGAAATTGCCCATCCCGGAAATGCAGACCGGCAAGCCGATGATTGTCCGCGCGCCGTCCACGCCGGAGCTGAAAGAGATTGTGAAGGGATTGGTTCAGCGCGCCGAGGCCATCCGCAGCGGGCGAGTTCCGCCCCAAGAAGATAATATGCTCAAAATCACTTCCGAGGGACGGAAGGCGGCTTTGGATTTGCGTGTGCTGAACCCGCACGCGAAAGACCAACCCGAAAGCAAAATCAATCTGGCGGCGGACAGGATTTTTGAAGTGTGGAATAACACGCACGAAAACCGATGCGCCCAAATGGTATTTTGCGATTTGTCCACGCCTTCAAAATTGCGCCGCCAGTTCTCTGCCTACGAAGATTTGAGAACGAAGCTCGTCGGACGTGGCATTCCCGCCGAGCAAATAGCCTTCATGCAGGATTTCGACAGCGACGTGCAGAAACACATTTTGTTCAAAGACGTGCGTGCGGGAAAAATCCGAATCCTCATGGGCAGCACAATGAAAATGGGCGCGGGGACAAATGTTCAGGAACGACTCGTCGCCTTGCATCATCTCGATGCTCCGTGGCGTCCCGCCGACGTGGAGCAGCGCGAAGGCCGGATTTTGCGGCAGGGCAATCTCAACAAGACGGTGCAAATTTATCGCTACGTTACCGAAGGCAGCTTTGATGCGTATATGTGGCAGACGTTGGAGACGAAGGCGAAATTCATCCATCAGGTGATGACCGGCGACACGCACATCCGGCACTTGGAGGACATTGATTCGCGGGCGCTGACGTATGCCGAGGTGAAGGCAATCGCATCAGGAAATCCGCTCGTGATTGAAAAAGCGTCGGTGGATGCGGAAGTCACGCGGTTGTCCCGGCTGCGCTCGCAACACGCGGAAACGGAATATCGCATCCGCTCCGACATCCGGCGGTTCAAGGAGGCCATCCCGATGTTGAACGAACGAATTGAAAATCTGAAACTCGACATGGCGCAGCGCACCGACACGCGCGGCAACGCTTTTCAAATCGTTCTGGAAAAATCGCTCGTCAAAGACCGCGCCATCGCCGGTGAATTATTGAGCCGGATCACCCGCCGCGTCGCCAATGCCAACAACCAGTTCGAGATTGGTGCATTTGGCGGCTTCCCGCTTTTCGCCCGCTCATCGTTGTGGGGAAAGGTCGAACTCGTCTTGCATGGCAAAAACCATTACGCCTTGAATGTCGCTGAAACGCCTTTGGGCATGATTCGCTCGCTCGAATACTTGGTGCAAAACTTGGAAGAACGAGTGACGTATAATCAGCGCGATCTGGCCGACTCGGAAAAGAAATGCCGCGAATTGGAAACCAAACTCGGCCAGCCCTTCGAGCATGAATCCAAATTGCAATCGCTCGCCCAGCGGCAACAGCAGTTGGAGGATGCCTTGGACATCACCAAAAATCAGGCGGCAAATTCACTTTCGACAGAGGAAGCGGGGCAGACGGCGGAAGAAGAAACGGAGGCTGTCCAGAAAACCGTCCGGCAATCGCACGCCAAAACAGCGACGGTAAAAAACGCCGCCAAAATGCGCGTGGCTGTGACACGTTAAAATTTCGCCAGCAGCGAAAAATCGCGGCTGAAATCCGTTTAAGGCTTCGTGAATTTGCCGCTGGCATTATATGCTTCGCTGCGCTTGGCAAGGATGCTACGGGTCGGCTCAAAAGCA
>JANYCI010000370.1 GCA_025360325.1 Limisphaerales bacterium
CATACGCGCCAGCGGTTGAGCCGGACAAATCAAAATACAAATTCGGCGTAGCAAGCGTCAGGTTATTGCTCGTCGTGAGCGTGCCGAAGTTGCCGATGCCGAAGCCGGGGGAAATTTTCCCGCCCGCCGTCGTCGTCACGCCGCCCAGCAGTGAGCCGGTGCCGTCGAGCACTCCGCCGGGAGTCACGGTCACGATGTTGCCGTTGTCGCTGCCGGTGACGCGCAACGTGCCATTGCTGACGATGAGCGCGCCGGAGAAATTATTGCTCCCGGTCAACGTCCATTTGCCCGTGCCGACTTTGACGATGCGGTTGGTGTTATTGACGCTGGTGATCGAGCCGGCAAACATGGTGTCCTGGTTCAGCCCGCCGACCACCAGCGTCATCGGCCCGGCGTAACCCGAGCCTTGAAAACCGCTCGTGGCCGTGCCGGAAAACGCGCCGACAGTGAATATGTTGCCGCCGGAATTGTGGCGACCAACGATAGCGACATTGTCGAGGTTGACCGTGGCGCTGGCGAGGTTGCCGTCGAACGCGCCGCCGTTGAACTGTGCGGTGAGCAGCGCATTTGCCACCGTGCCAGTGATATTCAGCGTGCCGGTGAAACCAGCGTATGCGCTGTTCAAGTTGTCGTATTGAAAATTTACGCCGGAGACGTTCAGGTTCAGCGTGCCGTTGCCGGAAACTCCGCCGACGCTCATGCGCGGTGAAAAATTGATGGTGCTCGTGGTGCCGTCGGGAATGGTGAGCAGGTTGTCGAGCGTGTAGTTGACCGAACCGCCGTATGTCGAGGTGAGTGTCGCGTTCTGCAAAGTGAAGGCGCCGTTGCCGATGTCACCGCCGCTATTGATGACGAGCGTGCTGCTGTCAATCGTGCCGCCGCCGGTGAACGCGTTGGCGGTGTTGATCGCGAGCGTGCCGCCGCCGGACTGGTTGAGTTTCATCGCGCCATTGAACGTTCCGCTGCCGCCAAGAATGTAATTGTTTGAGGATTGAACAGTCACCGAACTTGGCGTCAAAGCGCCGACGATATTCACGGCCGGACTTGCCGAACCGCTATCATCAAACATCACATTGTCGCCGCTGCTGTAGGCGGTGAGGTTCGTGATGAAAAGGAAATTGAGCGAGCTTGTGTCAAAATTATTTGCCGCGCCATCGCCTTTCCAAATCAGATCGCGCGGCAATGCCACGGAGGAAACCAAAACCGCAAACGTCTGCTTCCAGGTGCTGCCATCGCCGTCGGTCACGGTGAAATCAAAACGTGCGCGGCCAAAGTAATTCGTCGGCGGAACGAAATGCGCGAGGTAGCCATTCGTCAAGGTGACCGTGCCGTTCGTCACGTTGGAAATGATGTAGGTGACGGGCAGTTTGTTCGTGAAGCCGAGCGTGTATTTATGCAGGTCAATGTCAAGCGCGGTCGGCACGGACGCTGTGAACTTGGCGACCTCGCCGTGCGGCATCATGAGAAATTGCAGATACTCTTCGAGCAACGTGTAAGTCGTCGGCACGAATCCATTCGCGGGAACCGCGTTAGTATGGTCGTCAACGCTCGGATTGAGGCCCAGCGACGATTCCCAAAAATCCGGCATCCCGTCACGGTCGGTATCCAGCGGCGGCGGCTCGGAATTCAGCGTGCCGAAACCGCCATTGCTCGCGCCCGTCTTGCTGGGTGCGTTGACGTGAAAACGGATTTGCTTCACGACATTGTTGACAAGGATGGTGTTGAGTTCGTCGCGCAACGACATGGACGGATCGGAATCCATCCGCAACGGACCGGCGGACGAGAGAACTTTTTTATACGCCGTGAGATAATCATCACGCGTCACGGCGACGCCGTTGTTCGTGTAAGGTGTGGCGCTTGTGTTGTAAGTGCCGGAGGCAAGTGAGTAGCCCGTTTTAGAAACATTCAAAATACCATCGCCGTCGCCGTCCATCGCGCAATCGTCGAGATAGAGACTAAAATTTGGCAGCCCAGAGGACGTGATGAGATTCGCTTTTTCCAGCGCGACGCTGTGCGTGTTGCCGGGCGGCGAAACGAAATAGCAGCCGCGCACGTTGGCCTTCCAATTCGCAGAACTGTTCGAGTCGCCCATGATGAAACCAATGTCCCAGTCGAACGTGACGTTGTTGATCCAGTCCAGGATTGCCGGACGCGCCTTGGGATTGCGCGTGTGGTTATGCGACCAGAGCGAGTGATGGCAGGTGGCGTGATTCTGATCCCACAGCCCGCCGCAGGAGTGCGTCTCCATGCCCCAGGAATTCATGCACCATTGAAAAGTGAAGTTGTCCGGTGGCGTGCCGAAGCTGGAAAGATTTTCATCGTTGCTCAACATCACGTCGCAATGATCCATCATGATGTTCGAGTTGTTGCCCAAGTCAGCGGCGTCCGCGCTGTTGCCATCGCGGAAACGGATGTTCCGCACGATGACGTCGTTCGCGACAATATTGAAAGTGCCGTCCTTGAAACCAATGCCATCGCCAGGCGCGGTCTGACCGGCGATGGTGATCTTCGGTTTGGTGAGATTGTAAGTGCCGCCAATGTGAATGTAGCCACTGACATCAAAAACAATCGTGCGTCCGGCGGCAGGCGCATTATTGAGTCCGTAATAAATTGAACCGGGCGTCGTCGCGCTGCTGCTCGTAGTCGTGACGTGATACACGTCGCCCAAGCTCCCGCCGACGGCATAAGCCCCCGCGCCCTCGGCACCGGGGAAGGAAGCGAGCTGGGCGTAGCTCGCGGACAATCCAAGCAGACCGGCCAACAGGCTGAACAGAATTTTCCGCCGCATCACGGAGTAAATTTTTTCTTTTACGAACTTCATAACGTTGGGAATAAAAGCGGTCGGCAAAGCAGTGGAGTTTTCGAGCAAATCAATTTTATCATGGGTTTGGGAATACTATCACACCTAAATTCAATCGTCGTCCTACCAATTCTGGTGAGGTGAATCGCAAATCTTTTTATTGGCGTGGATCGGTTACTAATCAAATGCGGGATGTCGGCACCCAATACCAACATCCCGCGCTACCCCGAACGAGTCCCCAAAAGAACTCGTTCAAATTCTCACGGATAAACGAGACGGAAAAACACGTTGGGCTTCGCCGGGTCAATCGTGATATTCACGTTAGTGACAGATGCCGAGCCGGGATACGCGAACCAATAGTTCGTGTTGGCCAAGTCCACTGAATTGGTCTGAAGCGTCCAGCCCAGATGATCGCCCGGCCAAGTGAGCGAGAGCGTGTTGCCGGTCACAATGGCCGTGATGTTCGTCGGGTTCGTGTTCACGCTTGAAGGCACGACGAGATACAGTTCGCTGCTGTTGATTTGCAGCGCGGGTGTTCCCGCACCGCCAACCACGCCGTTGCCACCAACGGTCACTGCGGGCAACGTGCTGCCGTTGACCAAACCCGAACCATTCAAGTTGGTCGAGATGAGTTTGTAGCTGCCAAGCGCCAAGGCCGCGCCGGTATTATTGACATTGAACGTCGTGTTGGAGGCTAGGGTAAATGTGCCGTTGGTGACGGTGAATGACGGCGTGCCGGAAGCGTAGGTGATGGAAATGATTCCGTTGCTGGTATTCAAATTGCCGTTGATGATGCCCTTGGTCGAGGCGCTATTGGACAACACCTGACCAGATGCCAGCGTTAATGCGGAGCCTAGACCAGAGACATCCAAGATTGCTCCACCCGCCACGCTGATGAGCGGTGTGCTGTCAATCGCGCCAACGCCGTTCAATGCGAGCGTGCCTGCACTGATGGTGGTGGAGCCGGTGTAAGTATTGGCCGCGCCCAAAGTAAGCTTGCCATTGCCGGTTTTGGTCAGTGTCGTGCCGCTCAAGATGCCATTCAAAGTGATATTGTGCGGGTTGCCCACGGAATCCGCCGTCTTAATTGTGGCACCGGCCAAAGTCATTGGCAGGGAAGACAACCAATCGCCCGCCGCGCCCAAAGTTCCATGACCTAAGGAAACGCTGATTTAATCTGCGTGCGATACTTTTGAACGTGGAGACGAGTTCGCTCGTCTGTGTAGCATGACGCACCAGACCACGTTTGCCCACGCCGAGTTTGCCGCCAAAAAGAAGACCACGCGCCGCGAAACGTTCCTCGCCAAGATGGAGGACGCCGTCCCGTGGGCCAAACTGCTGGCCGTCATCGCACCGCACTATCCCAAAGGCGAGCGCGGCCGCCCGCCCATCGGCTTGGAACGGATGCTCCGCGTCTATTTTCTCCAGCAATGGTATGCCCTCGCCGACGAGGCGCTCGAAGACGCGCTCTACGACAGCCAAGCCCTGCGCGGCTTCGCCC
>JANYCI010000004.1 GCA_025360325.1 Limisphaerales bacterium
TTTTCGCCATCGTCATCAAGGAGTTCATCCAGATGCGGCGTGACCGGCTGACGTTTGGCATGATGATCGGCGTGCCGATGATCCAGTTGATCCTGTTCGGCTACGCGATCAACTCGAATCCGAAGCACCTGCCCACGGCGGTGTTCGCGGCGGACAACAGCCCGTTTTCGCGCACGCTGATCTGGGGTTTGCAAAATAGCAGTTATTTCAACATCACCCGCGAGGCGCACAGTGCGGCGGAAATAAATACTTTGCTCGCGGAAAATAAAGTCCAGTTCGCCGTCACCATCCCGGTGGATTTTTCACGCAAACTTTTGCGCGGCGAAAAGCCGCAGTTGCTGCTCGAAGCCGACGCCACGGATCCGTCTGCCGTGGGCTTTGCGATGGCGGCAGTGAACCAGCTTGCCACCACCGTCATCAACCGCGACCTCACCGGGCCGCTGGGAAAACTAAAATCTAGTTCGCCGCCGTTTAGCATCGTCACGCACCAGCATTACAATCCCGAAAGCATCAGCCAATACAACATCGTGCCCGGCCTTATGGGCGTGATGCTCACGATGACGATGATCATGATCACTGGCCTAGCCATCACGCGCGAACGCGAGCGCGGCACGATGGAAAATCTTTTGTCCACGCCGGTGCATCCCGGTGAAGTCATCATCGGAAAAATCGTGCCGTATATTTTCGTGGGCTATGTGCAGGTGACGCTCGTGCTGCTCGCAGCGAAATTTTTGTTCAACGTCCCGATGCTCGGCAGCGTGCCGTTGCTGCTGCTGCTTGTATTTTTATTCATCGTGGCGAACCTCACCGTGGGCATCACGTTTTCTACCGTCGCCAAAAATCAGTTGCAGGCGATGCAGATGGCGTTCTTTTTTTTCCTGCCGTCGTTGCTGCTGTCGGGCTATATGTTTCCGTTTCGCGGGATGCCGGTTTGGGCGCAAACCATCGGCGAATGTCTGCCGCTCACGCATTTTCTCCGCGTGGTGCGGGGCATTTTGCTCAAGGGAAACGGCCTCGCCGAAGTCGCGCCCGACCTGTGGCCGATTGCATTGTTCTTCGGCGTGATGTTGATGCTGGCGGTGAAACGCTACCGGCAGACGCTGGATTGAAGGCGGTGGTGAGAAGGGATTTTTTTCCGCGTTGAAAAAGTGGTGCCCACGACAGGACTTGAACCTGTATGATTTTACTCACTAGAACCTGAATCTAGCGCGTCTGCCAATTCCGCCACGTGGGCAACGTGACGCTTAAATTACCAGAGAGCGGTTGCCGAACGCAAGCGCCCGGTTTGCGCCGCGCCGCCATATTTCATTTGATAATTTAGGTTTGGTCTCATGATTTAGCCGCTGTTTGCGTGAAGTTTTTTCCAAACCCGTCGCCGGCCGGGAAAGTCCGTTTTGTCCTTTCCGCTGGCGCAACGTGTTGGTTACCGTGCTCGCCAGCCAAAGCGAGAAAAATTCAGTTTCAATAAGGAAAGCGGGAAGGCGGGAATTTCTTTTCATGCCTGCCAGTTTTCCTTATTGAAATTATCTTCTCGGCCTCGGTGCTTTGGGCTTGCGCGCATCGGCATTGAAACTTCCCAGCAGATAACTTTTCTCCTTGTCCGGCGTGCAGAGCCAGAGTTTCCCCGGCAAGCGGTTGTTGGCCAGCGCGCCAAATTCCAGCCGCATCGCGTAGCCGTTGTCGAACATTTCTTTTTGCACCGTGCCGTTTTCATCTTTCCAACGAAAGGAAACCTTCGCCGCCTTATCCGTGTCGGCCGCGACATTGAGGCTCTGGCCGGCGAGCGACTCTGCCTGCGCGCCGCCAAAATGCACCAGCACGCCAAACTCCACCGGCCCGTGCGTGCCAGCGCGCAACGTCAGCAGGCCGTTCTGAAAATTCGCCCGCTCCACGATGAAATCCTGTCCGTGAATCCGCCCCGCCACCGGCGTTTCGGCAATGGCGTTCGTGCCGAGAGCGAGCGACCAGTTCGCATCATTCGCGGGCGGCGCGCTGATAATTTTTTCCTTTTTCTCCGCCGCTGCGCTCGCGGCGGCCACCGCTTGTTCCGCCAGCGATTTGGCCGCGTTGATTTTTTGCTGGTGAAAATAAAATAGCGTTGCGCCCGCCACGAGTGCCACCACAAGCACCCCCAAGACCAGTCCGGCGGGAAACGTTTTTTCCACGCGCACGGAATTATCCAAACCGGGGGTGACAGTTTTTTTCTCCGTCAACTGCGTGCCGGTGAGGATGAACTTCACATCCGCCGCCGGCGCTTGCGGCGCGATGATTTTCTGGAAGCACGTCGGGCAGTCCATGACCGCGCCGCCCTGCGACGCGTCGCACATCATGTGCTGGCCGCACACGGGACAGGCAAATTTGAATTCGCTCATGGTTCGGAAAACATTTCACATCTGCGCCGCGCTGGCAACGTGGATTTTCAACCAGAGTCAACGGCGGAAGCGGAACCGCGCGGGTTTTGTTCTGCAAAACTCCCGCAAGTTTTCGCGAGCTTTTCGCCACGGCATCTGTTAAACAATTCCACGCTTTCTCCATCAACCTACTTAATTGACACATGAAATCCCTCTCCAGTTTGATCCTTACCGTGTCGGTCATCGTCGCCGCCCTCTGGCTTAACGGCGGTGCCTCCGTGGCGCGCGGCGCTAGCCCGGCCACGGATTGGGTGAATCTTTTTAACGGCACGAACCTCGACGGCTGGGAGCAACACAGCGGCGCGGCGAAATATTTTGCGGCGGACGGTTGCCTCGTCGGCGAATCCGTGACGAACACCGGCAATAGTTTTCTCTGCCCCGTGAAAACTTACGGCGATTTTGAAATGGAACTGGATTATCTCGTGGACGGCGGGTTGAACTCCGGCGTGCAGTTCCGCAGTGATTTGTTTCCCGCCGCGCACATCATCAATGTGGATGGCAAAACGATTCATCTACCGGCGGATCGATTGCACGGTTATCAGTGCGAGATTGATATGGATACGAACCGCAATCGGATGTGGACGGCGGGCATCTATGACGAGATGCGGCGCGATTGGCTTTTCCCTGGAAAAATCGGCGGGCGCACGAATGACTTCACCGCGCAGGGCCGCACTGTTAGCAAGCCTAGCGAATGGAATCACCTCCGCATCCGCTGCGTCGGCGCATCCATCAAGACGTGGTTGAACGGCGAACCGCGCGCAGATTTTTGCGATGCGATGACGTTGCGCGGTCGCATCGGTTTGCAAGTTCACGCCGTCGGCAAAGACCCGGCCAAAGCGGGAATGAAAGTGAAGTTTCGCGACATCCGCCTACGCGAAATCACCAGCGAAATCAACACGTTGAGCGCCGACGAACAAAAAGCTGGCTGGAAGTTATTGTGGGACGGAAAAACTTCTGAAGGCTGGCGCAGTGCGAAATCAGAAAGTTTTCCCGCGCACGGCTGGACGATGCGCGATGGCGTATTGACGGTTCACGACAACAAGGGCGAAGAATCCGCTGGCGGCGGCGACATCATCACGCGCCAACGTTATTCCGATTTTGAACTCATGGCGGATTTCAAGCTCACACCCGGCGCGAACAGCGGTATCAAAATTTTTGTGCAGCCAGACATTTCGCCGGTGGACAAAAAGACTGGCGCGAAAACCGCCGTCGGCTCGGCCATCGGCTGCGAGTTTCAAGTGCTCGACGACGCGCTGCATCCCGATGCCAAGCTCGGTAAAGACGGCGACCGCACCATCGGTTCGCTCTACGACTTGATGCCCGCGCCCAAGGACAAAAAAGTGTTGCCGGTCGGCGAATGGAATCACGCGCGGATTTTGTCGCGCGGCCAACACATCGAGTTCTGGCTTAACGACCAGAAGACCGTGGAGTTCGAGCGCGGCTCGGAGGCGTTTCGCGCGGTCGTCGCGGAGAGCAAATTCAAAAATATTCCCGACTTTGGCGAATGGGCGGACGGACACATTCTCTTGCAGGAACACGGCAACGAAGTTTCCTATCGCAACATCAAGATTCGCGTGCTGTCGGGGAAATAACTTGGTAAAACCCACGCCTAAAAAATATGTCCACCAACACTGTCCGTTTGCACCGCGTGCTGCGCGCCACGCCAGAGCGGGTTTATCGGGCGTTCCTCGATGCCGATGCGATGGCAAAATGGTTGCCGCCGAACGGATTCACCGCGAAGATTCACCACCTCGATGCCCGCGTCGGCGGAACTTTCAAAATGTCGTTCACCAATTTTACGACGCAGAAAAGCCACAGCTTCGGCGGAACCTACCTGGAACTGGTGCCGGGCGAACGCCTGCGTTACACGGACCAGTTTGACGATACGAACCTGCCCGGCGAAATGGTGACGACCGTCACGCTCAAACAAGTTTTCTGCGGCACGGAACTGAACGTGGTGCAGGAAGGAATTCCCGCCATGATTCCCGCCGAGGCGTGTTATTTGGGCTGGCAGGAGTCGCTCGTGCTACTCGGCAAATTGGTCGAGGCGGAGATTCCCGACCAGCCGTGAACTTGACGAATGCCGATTCTTTTCAAAAACAACCAGACATGAAAACCAACCATTCCAAAAATCTTGTGATCGCGCCGATGCGCCGCCGTTCATTTCTCAAGCGCGTGTTGGTGGCGGGCGCTGTCGCACCGTTCGCGCCACAACTGATTTTCGCCCAAGCGGGCAAGGCCACGCCGAACGAACGCGTGAACCTCGCGTGCATCGGCATCGGCAACCGCGCCGCCGAGGATATCGTGGCGTTCGACAAAACAGGGTTGGTGAACTTTGTGGCGTTTTGCGATGTGGACATGGGCGGATCGCAAACGCTCAAGATGTTAGAAAAATTTCCCAACGTGCCGCGTTTTCAAAATGCGGAAAAAATGTTTGATAAACTCGGCAAGGAAATTGATGCCGTGCTCGTCGCGGTCCCCGACTTCTCGCATTTTCCCAACGCGATGCTCGCGATGATGCACGGCAAGCACGTCTATTGTGAAAAGCCGATGGCGCACACGTTCCATGAGATCGAGCTGATGATGGCGGCGGAAAAAAAATTCAAGGTCGCCGCGCAGATGGGCAACCAAGGTCATTCCGAGGCAAATTATTTTCAGTTCAAGGCGTGGACCGAGGCGGGCATCATCAAGAACGTCACCAAGATCACCGCGTTCATGAATGGCAAGCGCCGCTGGCACGGCATGAAGGTCGCTGGCTATCTCGCCAAACAGGAAATTCCCGCCACGCTCGACTGGGATCGTTGGCTCGCGACCGCGCCGTCACACGATTACAACACCGGTTACATCAACGGCGAGTGGCGCTCATGGTTCGAGTTCGGCAACGGCGCGCTCGGCGATTGGGGCGCGCACATCTTCGACACCTGCCACGAATTTTTGGAACTGGGTTTGCCCACGGAAGTCAACGCAGTGAAGCTCGATGGTTACAGCCCGTTTATTTTTCCGCAGGCCTCCACGCTGTCGTTCAAGTTCGCCGCGCGCGGTGCGAAGCCGCCCGTGGAAATGACGTGGTATGACGGCCAGGAAAATTTGCCGCCGCTGCCAAATAATTTTGGCGAAGCCCCGCTCGATCCAAATGTCCCGCCGCCGTCCAACGCGGCCACGGTTTCAGATGCGAAGAAAAAGCCGATTGGCAAAGTGATTTACGGCGAAGGCTTGACCTTCAAAGGCGGCAGCCACGGCGCAATTTTGAAGGTGATTCCCGAGGAGCAGGAAAAAGATTTGAAGTTGCCCGCAGTGCCAAAAAGTCCGTCGAACCACTATGTCAATTTTCTGCGCGCCGCGAAGGGACATGAAAAATGCCGTTCATCTTTTGCCGTCGCCGGCCCGCTGTGTCAGACGATGGCGCTCGGCATCCTCGCGCAGCGCGTGAATGCAAAACTGGAATTCGACGCGGTGAAAAAACAAATCACCAACCACGAAGTAGCCAACGCCCTGCTCGTCGGCTCGCCGCCGCGCCAAGGGTGGGAACAGTTTTACAAAGTGTGACCGCCA
>JANYCI010000065.1 GCA_025360325.1 Limisphaerales bacterium
TTATTCGTATCAACACGGCAACCAGACGTTCCGCTACAACTTCATCCACGACTCGCCGGTAGGGAACGGAATTGATTTCGATCAGGACTCGCTCGCGATGCACATCTACGGAAACGTGATGAACTTGAACACGGTTCCCGCCGAGTCCCAGGGCTACGGTGTCGTTTATCACGACTACAATCAGGATGTTCCCGGTCGCGAGCAATACGCAGACAACTACAACAACCTCTACGCAAATACGCACGTCGGCGCGAGGTTTGTTTCGCCGCTGCCGGCGGTCATCCACGGCAACGCATCCATCTTTTGCACCACGGCGTTCACGTGGGAACTGGTCACGCTGGGCGTCAGCACGAATACTTTGAGCACGTCATCGCAGTCCGTGATGCAGTCCGGGCCGAACACGAATTATCTTTCTGACCCCGGATTTCTCAGCCTCACGAAAAACGACATGAGGTTGAACCCGGCCTCGCGGATTTACACGGACCTGCCGACGTTCAAGCAGATACCCGTCGAGCTGATCGGAATCTACAACGACGAGTTCCGCACGAACATCGGGTCGTCGCCTTTTGTAATTACGAGCAACGCAACGAACGTCACAACGACGAACGCCGTGTGTCGTGGACAACTTTATTTTCCGCAGTTTGATTTGAATACGACGGTCATCGTTTATTACGGCTTGACCGATGGCGGCAGCAACGCGCTCGCGTGGCAGGCTGCGACGAACATCGGCGTGTTTGCCGCCGGCTCGTTGAGCGCAGCCATCAACGGGCTGCAGTCGAATACCAATTATTATTTCCGGCTGTTTGCGACGAACGCGTTTGGCACCTCATGGTCGGCGAGCAGTTCGTCGCTCGTCACCCCACCGCCGCCGCCGTTCACCGCTTTCACAAATCTGACCCCGAATCAAACGGTGCTGGCCAACGCGCTCGTGCCGTTGAGCGGACAGGTTTTTAATACTACGCCGCTGTATCCGACCAATGGCGAAATCATTTCCGTGACGATCAACGGCGTCACGCAGACGACTTACACGACGAACAACAACGGCAGTTTTTCGCTCGTGTTCAACACCACGGGCATTCCCATTGCGCCCGGTGCTTACACGATCACCTACGCCTACGGCGGCAGCACGAATCTGTCCGGCACGACGAACACCAGCACCGCGTTGAGCATCGTGCCAGCGACCCTTTCGTGGAGTGGCGCGAACGGAACAAATTTTGAAGTGGGCGGCATCGGCGGCAACTGGAGCGATTATGCCGCGCCGATCAACGACTTTGTTTCATCCACGGCGATTTTTGGAAACCCGCCGATCACGAATCAACCTTCGCTGTCCGCAAATCGCAGCGTGGGCGGTTTGAGTTTTGGTTCGACAAACGGGGGTTGGAAACTTTCCGCCGGCTCAAACAACTTCACTTTGGGCATCGGTGGCAACGGCATCACCACGGCGGGGCAGGCGAGCGGAACCAATCACATCAGCGCGAATCTGAACCTCGGCGCAAGCCAGACTTGGCAGGCCGGAACTGGAGGGACACTCCTGTTTTCGGGCGGAATCACCAACAGCGCGGCGGCAACCACGAATTATTCAATCGTTTTCAATTCCGGCGCGAATACCGGCACGGTCCTTTTAAGCCCGTCGTTCGGAAACCGGATTGTGCTGACGGGCACAAATAACACAGCGTCCATTTTTCAAATCAAGTCCGGCGGCGTGACTCAACTTGGTGGCGATGGCGTCAATACGCCGGTGACGACGAGTTCAAACCTGTTCATCAATTCCGGCACGAATGCGTTTGGCGCCATCGGCCTGAACGCGCCCGGAAAAATTCAGGTGAATTCAGGCACCTGGATCATGAGTGACCTCGGCAAAAACGGTTCTGACCGGTTGACCGGCACGCTTGAAGTGAATGGCGGCGTGATCGGGTTTGGCGGTGCCAGGTATCTTGGCGAAGGCACCATTCAGGTCAACGGCGGCGTGCTGCGCGTTGGCTCGGACTTGAGCACACACTTCTCCAATGGTGGGAAATTTTCTCTCGGCTCGGTGTTCACCGTTGCCTCGGCAACGGCGGCGATGAATATAACCGGCGGTTTCGTGGATCTCGCGCTAGGCAACGCCAGCAGCGGCGGCAACTCCATCGGCACGCAGATTGGCGCGCTACTTAACCAGAGCGGCGGTATTTTTCAGAACGGTGTCACTGCCGGATTCGGTTC
>JANYCI010000123.1 GCA_025360325.1 Limisphaerales bacterium
TGTGTCCGTAAATACAGGGATAGCTGAACAGATCTCCGAGCTTATTCCACGTTACGAGAAAGTGGCTATTCTTGGCTCTGCACAGGCTGCCCTATTGGCCAGAACTTCAATAATTACCAGTTTGCATCATAATGTTAAACCTAATACAATTTGATTTCCCATATAGCTGGGCGCCGCAAACCTTCTAAATTCGGCATGGATACTCGGATAAACTGTGCCTTAAAAGCTTTCTTAATAACAATTGGAGACCCATTTTCGATGTTGTCCATGCCATCCTTTAACATCGTCCAAGTTTTACCATTATCCGAAAACTCAATTTTGTATTTGTAGGCATAAATTGGGAATTCAGGATAGACATCAACTTCCGAGATGGATTGTTTTTCTTCGAGATCAAGCGTGATCCACTCCATCGCTGATTTTCCGCCGATCCAGAGCGTCCCATTGTTCTCATCATTGACATAGCTGGCTTTGCAACAGGTGCTAAGATCGGATGAGCTTTGGACTTTAGCTTCAAATGCGAGATTCTTTCGCTCATGTGATTTTAAAACGGGCCATCTTCCTTTGTTAGTGGCGATCACATGTTGTATTGATCCATCGGGATTAAAGGTAAGTTCATCAGCACACACCTGACGAAGTTTTGCTGAAATATTGTAATCGTTCAGGGTGTTGAAGCGATGATAGACAATATAATATTTGCCATCCAGTTTCAGTATTGTATTGTGGCCGGTGGATGTAATTCGGCCACCTGTTTCGTTTGCAACTAGGATTGGCCTCACCATTCCTTCTTTCCAAGGACCAAAGGGAGTGTCGCCAGTAGCATAGCGCACCTGATAGGTTTTGTCCCAGGTATGCCCCCATGAATACATCAAATAGTAAACCCCGTTTCGTTTAAGCATATAGGGAGCTTCAAAATAGTGGGGCGGGGTCACATCCACGGGAGATCCGTTGAAGGATGCCATATCCGCGTTCAGCTTCAGGGCCAGACACCTACCTTCAATATCAAGTCCCGAGTCGGAAGATCCCCAATAAAGATATGCCTGACCATCGTCATCAATGAAGCACTCCGCATCAATGGTTTCTACATAGTAATACTCTTTATGGCGAATGAGTGGTTGGTTGTCGGAGCGCGCATTTCGCCAAGGACCGGTGGGAGTTTCCGCAACACCCACCGAAATTTCACGACCCACCGTCACATACAGGTAAAACTTGCCATTGGTTCCCTTTATGACGCTGGGGGCCCAAATCCCATCGGGTCTGCCCGTGTTGCTGACGCACTGTGCTTTGGTGGGCCAGTTTAAATACTGACACTTCCAGTTTTTCAAATCGCTTGAACTCCAAACCCCCAGCTTGGTTATGGCGTCCCACGAGGTTAAATCACTGGTCGCATAGATGTAAAAAACGCCCTTATCCTCAATAATGGTAGGGTCAGCGTAATAACCCGGAAGCACAGGGTTCCCGTTTTGCGGATCGTTATACTTTGAGTCATGGTGGGTCCAATTTCTTAAAATGGGATTGTCCGCCGATTGAGCGTTCAGCGTTTTGATTGCAAACAACAGCAGCAGGTAAATAAAAATTTTTTGGATTTTCATATTCCAGATTATTGATGGTCACAAATGCACTACGGATGAAGCGTGCCTTCCGACGGTGGCGGCGTGGGAACCTGACCGAATGTGAATCCGGTGAGCTTGAGTGCGTAGGCACTCACGAGCTTCACCGGTTTTTCCTTCGGCAGCATGATGGTGAGGCGACCGTCTTCGACATGATAGGCGAGCGGATGGTCGTAACCGAAGAGTTCAACCTTGGCATCCGGAGCGGCGTGTTCGATTTTCACGCGGTAGAGCGAGAGATCGCGGGTGGGCCAATCGAGCAGGATTGCGTAGAGCGTGTCGTGCGCTTTGTTCATCGTGTAGCGCACGGCGACGGCGGCCTCGGTTTTCGCCGTGGCAGTTTCCGCCGGGCCTTCGCCATAGACTTGATACGGTCGCGTAGCATAAATCGCTTCGCCGTTCACTTTAAGCCACGCGCCAATTTCGCGGTAGGCGATGACAATTTGGATCGGAAAAGTGCCGTCGGCGCGCGGGCCGCCGTTGAGGAGCAGGCAGCCGTTTTTGCTCACGATGTCAACCAGCTCATGGATGACCGAAGTCGAATCGCGGTAGGTGTTGTCGGTCTTGTAACCCCAGTTGCCATTAATTGAATCGTCGGTCTGCCAGAAGTGCTGTCGCATACCATCGAAACGCACGTTTTCGAGATCGAGCACGGCGGCTCCGGTCGGATAGGCATTGCCCTTGTAGTTCAGGACGACCTCCTGTCCACGCGCAGCGGCCTGGTTGTAGTAATCGGCGGCGATCTCCATGCGATAGGTTTTGAAGGCCGGATCATCAATGCCGGCATCGAACCACAGCAAGTCGGGATGAAACACATTAATTAGCTCGATGGAGCGGCCGAATTCGTCGGCCAAAAATTCCTTTGACGGTGGGCCGTTATTGTCGCGGGTCGGGCCGTAGAGGCCGACGTATTTCGGATTGCCGGTGTCGTATTTATCTTTCACCGGCACGAAGCGCCAATGAAACGCGCGATGTGAAGACACGCCGAACTTGATGCCGAGCGCATGCACGTCTTTTTCAAGTTCGCCGTAAACGTCGCGCTTCGGCCCCATCTTCGTGACGTTCCAATCCGTGTAGGTTGAGTCATACATCGGGAAGCCATCGTGGAATTCCGATACGGCCATGATGTATTTCGCACCCGCGTCCTTGAACAATTCGGCCCACGCCTGCGGATCGTATTTCTCCGCCTTGAACATCGGGATAAAATCTTTGTAGCCGAAAGTTTTCGGATCGCCGTAAGTTTTCAGGTGATGGTCATACACCGTGCCGTAGATCAGGTCACGCCATTGCTTGGGCACTTCATCTTTGGGACGATACATGAAGTATTCATACCACTCGCTGCCGTAGGCTGGCACGGAGAAGACGCCCCAATGAATGAAGATCCCGAATTTCGCGTCACGATACCACTCCGGCACCTGGTAATGTTCGAGCGATTCCATGTTCGGTTTGAACGGCTCGTCGAGCAGCAACGGATAATTCTTGGCGGTTTCGAGATGCCAGCCGGCGGGGTCCATGTCGGCCGGAAGCGGCACTTTCGATTGCGCGAGCGCAAGCTGCGGGCCGGTGAGGAGAAGCGCGAAAAGGAACATGGCAATGGGCTTAAAACGAAAGAAGTAGAGGCGGGTGCTTAAATTCATGACTTGATCTTGGTTGGACGTTTTCATCATGTTTGCCTGCTCACCGGCTGGACGATCCGTCAATGCCGGTGAAATCCACCACATACGACTGGCCGGATTTTAAGGTCATACGCAGGCCGCCCAGGGTTTCCGGGATGCCTTTTTCCAGCGGTTCAATTTTTTGGATTGGCTGCAATTCATCGTCTGTCCACGGCGAGTTATCGGTCTTGTGCAGCATCACTGAAATCAGCAATTCCGGAGCGCCATAGCGCGCCTTATCCTCACGCGACACGAACAGCAACGTGCTGTCCGTCGTCTCGGGATTGACGCCGTGATGTTCGACGGTGCCGGGACGGTCCCAGCCGGAATAATCCACGAGGGCGAGTTGCCGGCCGGGAATGCTCGCGATGATCGCCGGTTTCCCCTCCACCGTGCGCTCGACAATTTTCGGTGTGCCACCGACATGCGGCAATCCGTAGTGACCTTCGTAAAGAATCGCCGGACTGACCTTGCGAAAACGGCGGATGCAGATGCGTCCGTCGGGAACGACAATGTCCGCCAGATCCACGAAGCAGGGTGCGCCTCCTCGTTCATCTTTTTGGAAAATTGCCTGCTGATAAAAAACACCGTCACGGTAGCCCGCGAGATTCACCGCTTCCGGAAACTGCGGTGCTTTCGCACTCTCCAACGGCCGGAGCGTGATGTCCGCCGCCGTAGCTCCGGTGCGACTGTTGGCTTCCCAGGGAAAGTCGGTGTTGTAAGCAAGTCGGCAGTAACTGGGGTCGGAATTATGTGCTTTGCCATTCACGATTTCGCTCGCACCGGTGAGGCCGTAATTGACCATCAACATCCCGGCACCCGGCAGATACGTGGCCCGCGCGTTCTGACCGAGCGAACTCCAAAAGCCGTCATTCTCTTTCGCCGTCCAAAATGGATCGTCCTTGTGCAGCGTCAGCGCAGTGAAATTCATGAACATCCAGAACGGACTGGCCGCGCAACTATATGCCTGAAGCGCCGGCTCGAAATGGCCATAAAATCCCAGCGACGGCACGCCGTTTTCGAAGAATCCGGGATGGGTGACAAATTGTAGCAACGCACCCGAAGCCAGGCGGCGCGCGAAGCCGGGATCAATCTGCGGATCGCGACCGCGCACAAATGCAGCTGGCAGCGCGGCGCTCGCGCCCATCCGATAAAGAATACTGCGGCCCCACATGTTCACATGTCCGCTGCGGCTGAAAACCGCCGGGTAATTGCTCATGAAGCGAGCAAACTCCCGGTCAATCACCGCCGCCCGGCCCGGTTCATGTTCCCAGCCGTAAACCCGATTCCAGACCGAGCCATATAGTTGATAAACGTGGGCGGTATAATAATCATGGCTCTGGTCACGAAACCAGCCTTCGCCAGATTCAAGCATCAGCAGATGATCCAGATGGTTCAGCATGAGTTGTTCATCGACTGCGTAACCGTTCTTTTTCAGAAAGGTCATCATCATCACATCGAACCAGCGCCAATTGTGTGTCTTTGTCCAACCCGCCGCCCATCCCTGCATGATGTGGGCGATCTGGTCTTGTTGCGGTTTGTTCAGGCGATTCCACAACACATCGGGCTTCAGCAGCATCCACATGGCGAGATTGCCCAGCTCGCACGTCTGCTGTTCCGGCCCGGCGTTTTTGTCGCCGTAGCCGATGAAGTATGGACATTTCGGATCCGTCAATTGGAGCAGCTGGTATTTGTAATAATCCGCGAGGCGGATACCGTGCAGTGTGAGGTTTGGATCTTCAGCCAGGAGGGGCGCAGCGACGTTGAACGTCCGCGCCACGCCTTCAAAAATGGCGGCGCTCCGCTGCTGCGGACTGCACTTGTCGTAGCCTTCCTGGGGATAAGAAACGCCCGGCACTTTGGGAAACAACATCGGGTCTTCCACGCGATTCACATATTGAAACGCACCGGCGAGAATAAATTTACCGCAATCAATCCAGCCCTGCCGCGTCAGCCCCGTGAACGGCGAAAGCTGCCAGTCCGGATGCGTGACGTGAAACAGATGTTCGTCCGTTCCCGCCGTCGCGTTTGGGACATTCTTGGCGGGTGCGGCGGATGCCAACTGAACGCAAAACGTCGCCAGCGCAATGGTCAGTCCGCAAGCCGGCCTGAAAAAGGAGCGCGACGGCCGGTCGGCGACACCGCGACGTTGCTCAACATTATTTTCAACGAACGCCGCTCCAGGTAATTGTTTAGTTTGCATGTTTTCGTTTGTTTCAATTCGGAAAAGTTCCAGCCCGGATATTTTACGTTTTGTGTAAAAATCAGGGTTGAGGCTTTTCCTTTTCTTTCTGTCCCGGCCAGGACCAATGAATCAGATCATCGCTCCACGCGAATCCGATACTGGCAAAATTATCGAAGCCGCCGCGCGGGTCTTCCTCGGGAAAAGCTGATCCGTGAAAAAACAGGATGTATTTGCCGATGCCCGGCTGGTTCCGCAGATCTAGCACGAAACCCGCCGTCAACCTGCCCTGCGCCCACGGCCAATCTTTTTGACTGAGTGTCAGTAAGCCGACATCGCGCCACGTCTGTAAGTCGTTGGACCATTTCACGCCGATACCGTTGCCGGGCGAGTGGAACATGACGTATTCAGCGCCGGCGCGAATTACGCAGATGTTTTCACCGGCGGGAACGTGCCCGGCGTAAGTCCACGTCTTGAGATCGCGCGACCACGACCGGCTGGCACCGTTTTGTTTGAAGAAGCACCACCACTTGCCGGGCGCGTCTTTGTCTTCAACCAGATAAGGGTCAATCATCCGTCCCATTTCCGCTTGCGACACTGACGGCTCTTTCACCCGGAGCAGCTCCGGCTCGCTCCAATTCTCCAAGTCCGTGCTGCGACGAATCCATAGGCGACAGTCGTTGCTGCCATATTTACTTCCGTTCGGACGCGGATAAGTTTGCAGACAAAGCACCCACTTATTGCCAAATCGAATGATATTGCCCGGACTGGAAAAGTTCAGACTCCGATCGCGCGGCGTAATGATCTGCGGTTTGGTCCAGTGCGTGAGATCCCGGCTTTTGCTGAAGGCGGTGAACATGTAAGCCCCATCCGGCTCGATTTTCACCAAAGTGAAATAGAGATAGAAAGTTCCGTTGTGATAAATGGCCGCTGGATCGCGATACGCCGTCACCGCATCACCTTTGAACAGGATGGGGGAAGTAAACGATTCAAAGTTGATAGGGTTGGTCGCCGGCGAAATAACTTGCTCGATTGGCTGCGCTCCAGCCGGCAACAGCATCTCCGTGAGAATCGCGATGAACGCGATCACCAGCCACCATCCGATTGATGCAACGCTCGCGCGGTGCCCGTGCTGTTGCAAAAACTTCATCTCAATAATTTTCCAGAATGGCGGAGGCTCGACAATTCAATGGCTGGACATTTTCCCATTGCTTCCGTCTCCCGTAGTCGAACGGATTACCGCAGTCGAAACCGGCGAACCATTCACGGTCACTTCCGACACATTGGAAAATACCAGGGCCGGGCGCAGGTCGGTTGCTTGCGGCTGAATGTCCACGCGGTTAAAAACCAGTCCGTTGGCGTGCCGGCAAAAAATACCGCACGTCGGTAGCGGCCCGAACATCCAAAATTCCGGGTAGCCCTTAAGATTTTCGGGAACTTCGGCCACCGGAATTTCATGATAAGACTTCGGCGGCGCCACAAGGTTGGCAATTTGAATATTGCTCAACGTCACGTTTTCCACCGGATGCCCCGGCAGGCCACTTATGGAACTGGCATAAACGCCCCCACGACCAAAATTGGCGATGCTGGCCGTAATGTTTGAAACGGAAACATTGCGAAGAATTCCGACCGGTGGACGTTGTGGTTCGACCACCCAGGATTTGGCACGGTTGCCCAAGTGAATAAAAATGGCCGCGCCGACCTTGTTCATTTTGACATCACGCACGGACACGCCGTCCAGAGTTCCGCCGTCCACGATTTCTAATGCCAGTCCAGCCGCACAAGTGTCATTGATCACGCAATGATCAATCGTGATATTTTTGAAGCCGCATCGGGAAGCCGTGCCAAACTTAATCCCGTTGGCCATGGAGCGAATGACGCAGTTGCTGATCGCGACATTCTCACAGAGTGAGTAGGAGGATTTCAAACAGATGCCATCGTCGCCAGCGGTGAAACGGCAGTTCTGAATCGTCACGTTGCGCGAACCATCCACGTCTATGCCGTCGTTGTTGTAATCGGATTTGTAACTATCCACCGTCACGTCCCGCACCACCACGTCTTCGCAATCCAAATAATCCTGCACCCAAAAGGCGAGGTTGTTGAACTTCACATCCTCCACCCGCACCCGTCGGCAACCGACAAAACACAAGCCATAAGGTCGCCTCAAATAAGCATCGGTCGGCGTCCAACCGCTCTCGACCAGAAATTTTTTAGTGAAACATGGACTATCGCCCTGGCCATAAATCTCGCCTGGCCCAGTAAGCGATAAATTTGTCCGGCCAACCGCATATATGAGGCTGTAACGACCAAACTCCAACGCGCCTCGATCAGGCAGCGGCGAGGAATTGACTGGATAATCTGCTAGATTAGTGCTGCCCAAAATGACCGTTCCTTGTTCCAAATGCACGGTCACATTGTTTTGCATATAGATAGTGCCGGTGAGATACCTTCCCGGTGGAACATTCAACGTGCCGCCGCCATGTCGAGATAAATCATCAATCAGCGTGTTAAACACCTTGGTGTTCATTGTTACACCATCCCCCACCAAGCCGGATTCGTCAGCCGCCACGCTGAAAATTCCGAATAACAGAAACACGCCACTCAAAGCAACGGCTGTGCGAAGCCAATAAATTCCACGTCGCATGAATTTAATGAGGATATTATCTACCGTGAACATCGAAGTCATAAACCTGACAGCGGATTGTTTTTTAAATTCTTTTCCAAAAATTCCAGCACGAGCGGGCGTAGGTCGCGCTGTTTTGGCTCGAAATCAAAACTGTGCGGCGCACCGGGTATAACGACCAATTGCGCCTGCGCACCGGCGTCTTTAAAAGTCTTGGCGAGTAATTTGGATTGTTCGGGATTAACAACATTGTCGGCCGTGCCGCAGAGGATCAAAAATGGCGGCGAGTTACTTCGCACATAAGTCACCGGTGACGCCGCTTGGTATAGTTTCGGCGCTTCCTCGAAAGTTTTGCCAAGCATCTTTGCCTCGTGAAACGTGCCGACATCTGCGATGCCATACATGTCCACGCAGCAGTTCACCGCGCAGGAAACATTGCCGTAAGGTTCGGCCGGATCAAGACCGTCCGCCAGCGTTGTCAACGCGACCATCGCCGCGAGATGGCCGCCAGCCGAACCACCGGCGACGCCAATGCGTTTCGGATCAATCCCCAGCCGGTCGGCGTTCGCGCGCAGCCAGCGCACGGCAGTTTTGCAATCCCACAAGTTTGTCGGCCACACCTCGTATTTGCCGTAGGCGAGCTTGTAATCAATGCTCATGGTGATATAGCCATTGCGCGCCAGTGTGCTGCAAACGGCGATTTCCCGCCGACCATCCCGCGCACCGTTGTTCCAACCACCACCATGAATCCACAAGATCGCCGGCAGTTTCGCATCCTTGGGCGTGTTCGGTGGAAAATATAAATCCGCCTTTTCTTCGCGGCCCGCCGGCAGATAGGCCACGTCGCGCTCCACGCGAACATCTTTCGGAAACACTGGCGGCGCTTTGGTTTCGGCGGCAATAGCAACGTGGACAGACAAAGCCACGGTCAGACAGAGAAAAATCTTACGCATAATCAAATCAAGGTTGCACCGGAACATCCGTGCGGAACGGCGTCGCCGGCAGACCGTCCTGGTTGAACAGATTGATATCCGGCGTTTTTTCCCAGCCATATCGAATGGCGGTCGGATGCGGCGCGTCCAGCGCGGAAACCACCACCGTGTCGCCGACAATTTTCGCTTTGGCTGAGGAAAAATTACCGTCGCTGCCCGCAATGGTGAACCCGCGCAATTCACCGCCATGCGCCACGAGGCCACCGCCCCGATGCGTGAAGCTTAAAACCGCATGGTCGCCTTCGACCTTCATTCCCGCATACACCGGGCCGGAATATTCAATCTTTTCACCATAGGCCAGTGCCCGCGCCGCCAGCGCGAGTCGTTGCCCGACCGGCTCTTTTTGCACCGGATGGATGTTCATTTTTTCGCCGACATCCGTGATCACCGCCATCGCGGTATTGGGCACACGCTGCGAGACGAGCAGTTGCGCCTCCCGGATCTCCGGCTTGGTTTCGTGATACGGCGCGATCTGCACGAACAGAAATGGAAACGCACCTTCATGCCACGCGTCGCGCCAACTGTGGATCAGCGCCGGAAAAAGTTTCTGATATTGAGCGCCCCGGCTCGAATCCGATTCGCCCTGATACCAGATGACACCGGCCAGCGCATAAGGTTGCAGCGGTGCGATCATGGCGTTGTAAAGGCAGGCGGGGCGGGCGTTACGGACGGCGGGATTCGCTTCTTTGGTCGGTTTTTTTATCGGGTCTTTCCCGGCAGCTTCGGCGCGCTTCGCGTCGCCTTCATATTTTTCCAAATTCAGTTTGTATTGCGCCTCGGCTTTAGCTGGGTCGTAAGCTTTCACCGCAGCCTGATACTCGGTGATGACTTCCTTCAACTCGGGATCATCCGCCATCGTGGCCCAGGAAATCCACGGACGAATGGGTGTCCCGCCGACCGACGCGTCGATCAAGCCCACCGGCACTTTCAAATCCTTGCGCAGATCGCGGCCAAAGAAATAGGCCACGGCGGAAAAATTGGAAGCCGTCAGCGGCGTGCTAGTTTCCCAATCGCCCGTCACTTCCGTTTGTATTTCATCTTTGGTGATGTGCGGCACCTGAAAAAAATGTAATTCCGGGTCGCCCGCGTTCGCGATGGCCACCGCCGCATTGGTGGCGCGGTTTAACTGGAACGCCATGTTCGATTGGCCGCTGCACAACCAGACTTCGCCCACCAGCACGTTGGTAAACGTGATCGTATTGTCGCCCGTGATGGTCATCACAAATGGACCTCCGGCTGTCAGCGGCTGAAAATTCACCAGCCAAC
>JANYCI010000136.1 GCA_025360325.1 Limisphaerales bacterium
TAACCCTCAAGGTCAATGACGAGATGCCAGTGACCGCGATGCGGCGGGGACAAGTGCGCGGGCGTCTTGACCTGCGTGCCGCCGCGAAAGTCGTAGCTGTCGCCGCGCTTGTAGCGGTCGAAGTTTGTGGAGTCCACCAAGCGGACGTTGGCTTGTTTGTCCAACGCGACCTCGATGACGTCTTCGGGGCCGATGTCATACCATTCGTAGTGCATGAATTTCATAATCGTGATAAGTGGCCTAACGAATCAAGCTGAGCCACGGCCAAAAAGGTCATGGCAAACCAAAATCCTTATGAATAAAACTAAAAGCGCCCAAGCCGTTGGCTCCAGTGATGGGTTAGGCGGCGGCATTGGTAAATCATCCAACCACAGCAATAATACCTCGCGGCTTTTCAAGCTCGCGTATTCTTTTTTTGAGGTCATCTATCTCAATCTGTGCCTTTTCAAGGCGCGCACGAAAATCATCTCGCTCCGATTTGAGCGATGCGTTCTCACGCTGCAAAATCGCTATCTGGTCATGCGCCTGACCAAGACGCTCACGAATCACGACTGCCGAACCATGCTCGGTAATCAGCCACTCAATCCACTTCAACGGGTTCAAACTCATAGTGTGTGCGAGCCGCCTAACCAGTTATTCGGACACCAAACGGTGGCATATGCCTTTTGGTTGTCCAGTGGGTTTTGGTTGCATGGCTGATAGTTATTGTTGCAGGTTGTGTGATTGTGTCTAACAAAATCTTTCCGCGTAAGGCTGCGTTAGTGATCGCGAATCCAAAGTCGAAGTTGCTGGATCAGTTGCGGGAGGTTTGCCGGGTGAAACATTATTCGTTGCGCACGGAGGAGGCTTACTCGCAGTGGGTGCGGCGGTATTTGCGGTTTCATCGGGCGCGCGTGGGTGGCCCTCTCACCCCGGCCCTCTCCTCCGAGGGGGGCGAGGGAGAAAAAAGCGGCGGTGAATGGCGTTGGCGTCATCCGCGTGACTTGGGCGCGGCTGATGTGGTGGCGTTCCTGAATCATCTGGCGAATGTGGAATCGGTGGCGGCGGCGACGCAGAATCAGGCGTTGAATGCGATCTCGTTTCTTTATACGCAGGTGTTGGGTTTGGAGTTGGGGGATTTGGGTGAGTTTCTACTGGCGAACCGGCGGCGGCGGATTCCGGTGGTGTTGAGCAAGGAGGAGGTGCAGCGGTTGTTGGCAGCGTTGGAGGGGACGTATCGGTTGATGGGGTTGGTGCTTTATGGGACGGGCGTGCGGCTGTTGGAGTTGTTGCGGCTGCGGGTGAAGGACATTGATTTTGCGCGGAATCAGATTGTGGTGCGTGGGGGCAAGGGGGATAGGGATCGGGTGACGGTGTTGCCTGATAGGTTGAGGCTTGAACTGGAGCAGCATTTGAAACGGGTAAGGTTATTATGGGAGCAGGATGTGCGGGAGGGTTTTGGTGAGGTTTATTTGCCGGAGGGTTTGGCGCGGAAGTATCCGAAGGCGGCAAGGGAATGGGGCTGGCAGTGGGTTTTTCCGTCGCGGTCGCGGTCGCGTGATCCGAGGAGTTTAACCACCAAGACACCAAGGGCACCAAGCATGGAAGGACAAAACGGCGGACACCTCACCCTTGACTCCTCTCCCCATCTGATGCGGAGAGGGGAACCGGTCATGCGGCGGCATCATGTGCAGGAGACGGGGTTGCAGCGGGCGGTGAAGGTGGGCTTGAAATTATCGGGGATCACGAAACGGGCGAGTTGCCATGCGTTGCGACATTCGTTTGCGACGCATTTGTTGGAGAATGGGTATGATATCCGCACGGTTCAAGACTTGCTGGGGCATAAGAATGTGGCGACGACGCAGATTTATACTCATGTGATGCAGAAGCCGGGGTTGGGGGTGCGGAGTCCGTTGGATGTTTGAAGGGCAATTCCCGATCCGTTTGGAATCATGCGCTGTGCAAACAATGTCCCTGCCACTCTAATCAGGACGCCGTCCGGTCTGCGGTTATTTTTTGAACCTGTAGAATTCTCCATGCGTTTGCGATTGAATTGCGACGCATCATTTCAGAACGTGACGGGAATTTACCTGAACTATTTTTGCCGAAACGCCGCATGAAGAAAAAATCCGCCGCCAAGATTCCGCTCTACAAAAACCCCACCGTGTCCGCCGCCAGCCGCGTGAAAGATTTGCTGGCGCGGATGACGCTCGAAGAAAAAGCCGCGCAGATGATGTGCATCTGGCAGGAAAAATCCACGAAGCTCCAGGACGCGAACGGTGACTTTGATTTCCACAAGGCGAAGAAACATTTCGGCCACGGTCGCGGCATCGGGCAGATCGGGCGTCCCAGTGACGCGGGCAGCAAGCCGACGGATGCGGGCGTCGGCAAAAAACCGCGCGAGACGGCGGAGTTGACGAACACGATCCAGAAATTTTTCATCGAACATTCGCGGCTGGGCATCCCGGTTTTTTTCCACGAGGAATGTCTGCACGGCCACGCGGCCATTGGGGCGACGAGTTTTTCGCAGCCGATTGGTTTGGGTGCGACGTTCAATCCCGCGCTGGTGGAAAAACTTTACGCACTGGCCGCCGAGGAGGCGCGCGTGCGTGGCGCGCATCAGGCACTCACGCCGGTGGTGGACGTGGCGCGCGATCCGCGTTGGGGCCGCGTGGAAGAAACGTTCGGCGAAGATCCGTTTCTCGTCACGCAACTCGGCATGGCAGCGGTGAAAGGTTTTCAGGGCGACGGCAATTTCAAAAACAAAAAGCACGTCATCGCTACGCTGAAACATTTTGCGGCGCACGGCCAGCCGGAGTCCGGGCAGAACTGCGCGCCGGTGAATGTTTCCGAGCGCGTGCTGCGCGAAACTTTTTTACAACCGTTCAAGGAGTGCATCCAAAAAGCCAATGCCATCAGCGTGATGGCGAGCTACAACGAGATTGATGGCGTGCCGTCGCACGCGAGCGAGTGGCTGCTGCGCGATGTGTTGCGCGGCGAGTGGGGCTTCAAAGGCTTTGTGGTTTCGGATTATTACGCGATCTGGGAACTCGGCCATCGCCCCGACACACACGGGCATTTCATCGCGGCGGATAAAAAAGAATCGTGCGCGCTGGCGGTGAAGGCGGGCGTGAACATCGAATTTCCTGAACCGGATTGCTACTTGCACTTGGTCGAACTCGTTCGTAAAAAAGTTTTGAAAGAGTCGGATTTGGATGACTTGGTTGCGCCGATGCTTTACTGGAAATTCAAAATGGGGCTGTTTGAAAATCCGTTTGTGGATCCGGCAGAAGCCGAACGCATCGTCGGCTCGGACGCGCATCGGCAACTGGCATTGCAAGGCGCGCGGGAGACGATCACGTTGCTGAAGAACGAAAATAATTTATTGCCGTTGAATCCGAAGAAGCTGAAAACCATTGCGGTCATTGGGCCAAATGCGGATCGCGAACTGCTCGGTGGTTACAGCGGTAAGCCGAATTCATTCACGTCGGTGCTGGAAGGTATTCGCGCGAAGGTTGGCGAACGGATAAAAGTTCCCTTCGCCGAGGGCTGCAAAATTACGATTGGCGGTTCGTGGAATCAGGATTTGGTCACGCCCGCAAAAGTCGAGGATGACCGCAAACTCATCGCCGAAGCGGTCGGCGTGGCGGCGACGGCGGATGTCATCGTGCTGTGCCTCGGCGGCAACGAGCAGACCTCGCGCGAGGCGTGGTCGCTGAACCACATGGGCGACCGCACGACGCTGGATTTGCTCGGACGGCAAGATGGTTTGGTGAATGCGCTGCGGATGACGGGCAAGCCGATGGTGATTGTGTTGTTCAACGGCAGTCCGCTCGCAGTGAATGACCTCGCGCAAAATGCGCCGGCGATTTTGGAGTGTTGGTATCTCGGTCAAGAATGTGGCGAGGCCGTCGCGGAAGTTTTATTTGGCGAAACGAATCCGGGCGGAAAATTGCCGATCACGGTGCCGCGTTCGGTTGGTCATCTGCCGGCGTTTTACAACTACAAGCCGTCGGCGCGGCGCGGGTATTTGTTCGATGATGTCTCGCCGTTGTATCCGTTTGGGTTTGGTTTGAGCTACACGAAATTTGATTTCAAAAACGTCCGGCTCGCGCAGAAAAAAATTAAACGCAGCGGCGCAACGCGCGTTTTGGTGGACGTGACGAACACGGGCAAGCGTGCGGGAACGGAAGTGGTGCAGATGTATGTGCGCGACGTGGTGAGTTCGGTGACGCGACCGGTGAAAGAGTTGAAGGGTTTTCAGAAAATTCTTTTGCAGCCGGGAGAGACGAAAACTGTCGCGCTGGAAATCACGCCGGAATCATTGGCGTTTTATGATATCGGCATGAAATACGTCGTTGAGCCGGGCGAGTTTGAAATCATGGTGGGCAGTTCCTCGCGCGATGCAGATTTGCAGCGCGTTACCCTGAACGTTACAAAATAATTTCAACCACGGATAAAATAGTGAAAACGAAACACCTCACCCCGGCCCTCTCCCCATTTTGCTCCGCCGACTCCGCAAAACGCGGAGAGGGAGAAACGCTCGCTGCGTTTTGGCATAATCTGCATCAGGGTTTATCCGTGTGCATCCGTGGTTAAAAACAAAATGAACACAAACCAAAAACTCTCGTTCATCGAAAAATCCGGCTACAGTTGCGCGGATGCCGCCGCGAACTTCGTCTTCATGACGATGGTGCTATTTCAGACGAATTTTTACACGGACGTCTTCGGCCTAACTGCTAGCGCGGCGGCGATGATTCTGTTGTGGCCGCGTTTGTGGGACGCCGTGGTGGATCCGATTGTGGGCATCCTCGCCGACCGCACGGACACGCGCTGGGGCAAATTTCGTCCGTGGATTTTATTCACCACGGTGCCGTGGTTTATCGTGATGATCCTGGCCTACACCACGCCGCAAGGCTGGAGCATGGGCGCGATGATTGCCTACGCCTGCATCACCAACACGCTGCTGATGACGATCTACTCGATGAACAACATGCCCTACGCCGCGCTCGGTGGCGTGATGACGGGCGACCTCAATGAGCGCACGAAATTGAATTCCTTCCGCTTCGTCGCGGTGAACGCCGCGCAGTTCATCGTGGGCGGGTTCACGCTGCCGCTCGTTGCGAAATTCGCTGCGGGCCACGCGGGCGGAAACGCCGTGGGCATCGCCGACAAACAATATGGCTGGCATCTGACGATGATGATTTGGGCCGTGCTGTGCTTCGTTCTTTTTCTGATCACGTTCGCGACGACGAAGGAGCGCATCAAGCCGACGACCACGGAAAAATTTTCGCCGAAGCAGGATTTTCTCGCGCTGTTGAAAAACAATCCGTGGAAGGTGATGTGGTGCTGGACGCTGGTGCATTTCGCGATCCTCTCGTTTCGTGGCGGCGCGCTCTACAATTATTATCATCACTACGCGGACAAGGCGGCGATGTTTGACGCGGTGCAAAAGTTCGGTCTCGTCTTGCCCGTGGGCGCAACGGGCAACGGCCTGTTGGAATGGCTCGGTTACATTGTCCACGGCGATGCCTCGGCGGCAAACGTTGCCGACGTGTTCAACAGCATCGTCAACATGATGGGCACGGCCATCACCATCATCGTGATTTTGCTGTCGCCATCGCTCGCCAAAAATTTTGGCAAGAAAGCGGTGGCGGCGGCGGGTTTTGCGCTGGCCACGCTGGGGACATTTGCGTTTTATTTTTTAAGCCCGACGAATGTCTGGGGAATGTTGGCCATTACCGCGCTGGTTTCCGTGGCGTATGCGCCGACGATTCCGCTGACGTGGGCGATGTTTGCGGACGTGGCGGATTTTTCCGAATGGAAGACTGGTCGCCGCTTCACCGGCATGGTGTTCGCGACGATTGGTTTCGCGTTGAAATCCGGCCTGGCGCTTGGCTCCGCCAATTTTCTTTGGATCATGCAAGGATTTTTCAATTACGACACGAAGCTGCCGGATGCGGCGTCGGCGGTCCAGGGCTACCGCGCGTGCAGCGGCATCGTGGTGGGAATTCTGTTTGCGATCTGCACGGTGCTGCTGGCGTGCTACCAGTTGAACAAAAACACCACGATTCAGATGGCGAACGAACTGGACGAACGGCGTAGAAAGTTCGCGGCGCAAACTAAATAGATTTCAAGTTATGAACAAAAATCTCATTCCAATCGGTTTCGCACTCGCATCGCTATTCACCGGCTGTGCGATGGGTCGTGCGGAAAATGTGGCGACGCTCAAGGAGGCTTTCTCAAAAGATTTTCCCATCGGCGTGGCGGTGAACCAACGGCAGTTTATGGGCGAGGACACGAATGGCGTGGCGCTCATCACGGCGCAGTTCAACTCGCTCGCGCCGGAAAATGTTTTGAAATGGGAAGCCGTCCATCCCCGGCGCGGAACGAATGGCTACAATTTTGCGCCGGGTGACGCCTACGTTGCGTTCGGCGAAAAAAATAAAATGCTGATCGTCGGCCACACGCTCGCGTGGCACAGCCAGACGCCGCGCTGGGTGTTTCAGGATGACAACGGACGCGCGTTGAGCGGCACGAACGCGGCGGACCGGGAACTGCTTTTGGCGCGGCTGCACGAACATATTCAAACGGTGGTGGGGCGCTACAAAGGTCGGATTCAAATCTGGGATGTGGTCAACGAGGCGTTGAACGACAGCTCGAACATCAACGACACAAACATGCTCCGGCAGTCGTCGCCGTGGGTGCGCATACTGGGCGTGGAATTTATCGTGAAGGCTTTTGAATGGGCGCATGAGGCGGATCCGAAAGCGATTTTGCGCTACAATGATTACTCGGTTGAAAATGAGCCGAAGCGCAAACGGCTGATCGCGCTGATAAAAATGTTGCAGGCAAAAAATGTGCCGGTGATGGTGATTGGTTCGCAGACGCACGCGAATTTGTCGTGGCCGAGCGCGGAACTGGAAGATGCGGCCTTGACGGACATCGCGAAACTCGGACTGCCTATCCACATCACGGAGCTGGACGTGAACGGCGCACAGGGCGGCCAGCGAAATCAAAGCGCGGACGTGGCGCAAAATTCACAGGCGGCAGGCGGGAAATTGGCGGAGTCGGCGGATGAAAAATTATCGAAACAATATGCGAGCCTATTCGCCGCGTTTCATAAACACCGCAGTGAAATCAAGCTCGTCACTTTTTGGGGCGTGACGGATGCAGACTCGTGGCGGCGCAATGGCAAGCCATTGTTGTTTGATGGCAACTGGCAGCCGAAGCCGGCGTTCAGTGCAGTCATTGAGCAGGCGAAATAACTTTCCGCAACTTTTCCAAAAAATCAGTGGACACATTTGGTTTTCGGCAATATAGTTCGAATCAACAACAAACCCCTCTGTGCGCAAGATTCATCGCCATGATTTTAGCGTCGCCACGAGCAAACCAGCCCGTGACTTTTTCTGTATTATTTTTTAACCCCGCCATTTTCGATGAATCCCACCCCGCCAGTAAAATTTGACCGCAGTGGAAATCTTTCCGGTGGTTCAATGTTACCAGTGGTCGGCGGACGGCTTGATCCATTTTTGTCGGATTCAGAAAACGAGGCGGCGCAAAAAATTGAGCGCAGCCTCGCCTACATGGCGGAACACATCAACCGTCCGCTCCAAGTGGCGACGCTGGCGGCGCAGGCGCGGGTGTCGCCGTCGCATTTTTTTGCGCTATTCAAACAGCGCCTTGGTTGTCCGCCGATGGATTATTTCACGCGGTTACGGATGCGACACGCGTGCCAGCTTTTGGATTCGACCTCGGCCAGTGTGAAGGAGGCGGCGGCGGCGCTGGGCTATGACGATCCGTTTTATTTTTCGCGCGTGTTCAAGTCGGTGAACAAAGTGGCTCCCAGCTTTTACCGCCGCTCGTCGCGCACGAACAGGGGGGATTTGGGAAAAGTCGTGTCGCCGTCCGGCGGATGGAAAGAGGCGGCTGTTAGAAGCACACCAATCCGATAGACAATAGTATTCTCCATTTCACATCCATCGCTCTCATGATAAAATTTGATTGTCCCATGAATACAATGCTCGGTGTGCGCGGCTGCACAGCGTTAACCAGGCTAGACTTTGCGTGGTTTGAACGACTGTCCTTGTCGGCTTCGAGCAGTTCAAATCAAGTTTTCTAACCCCGCCCACAAACCCCATACATTAAAACTAAAAATCAACAACGATAATAAACCAACACTGATTATGAAAACTAAACTCACAATGCTCAAGTGGGCTTAACCCGGATTGATGGACACCTTGTGGCGGCGGCGGGCATGGTTATGGTTTA
>JANYCI010000141.1 GCA_025360325.1 Limisphaerales bacterium
CGGCAGAACTTTCCATGTCGGACATTGACGCGGAAATCGCCGCCAGCCGTCGCGCCCGCCGCCGGAAATGAAAATCGTGCTCGACACCAACGTCGTTGTGTCGGGCTTGCTTCAAGCGCAGGGAAATCCCGCCCAAGTTCTTTCGCTGGTGTTGTCCGGCGTAATCCAAATCTGCCACGACGAACGCATCCTCGCGGAGTTTGAAACATTGGCCCGCTTCATCAAATGCACAACACTGACGCGGGAGAGAGAAGATCAGCCAAAGCAAAAGCAAACCGAGCCGGAGACCAAATTCAAGACGGCTCAAAAAAAAACCCAAAGCCGCACCGGAAGCCAGTGAACTCATAAACCCGCTTGAATTTCCCGAAGCACAACCCATCCGCTTCCTCCGCGAACGCGAATGCCGTTTGCTTCATCGGAAAAGTGACGAGCAACTTTGCCGTAGGGTTTCAGATAATGTTTCTGCACGAGCTTTTGCACGGAGGGCAGATTCACAAGCGCGGCGCGAAACCAAATTTTCAATTCCACAAAAATTCACCTAGCAAGCTAAATCGCCTACAAGTAATAGCGGGTTTCACCCAAAATACCCGCAGTTTCGCATTGTGAAAATGGACGGATTTTTATACCTTTTTCGCATTCGCAGATGCACCAATTTTTACCCGGAATCGCACTATAATTATGTCCAGTATTTCTGATTTGCCCGAAGAAAAAACCGAGTCGCCGGACAGGATTGCCGATGGCAATTACGACGCTTCAAAATTAAGTCAGCTCAAGGGGCTGGAGGCGGTTCGCAAAAAACCCGGAATGTATATCGGCGGCACGGACGAACGTGCGCTGCATCATTGCGTGTCCGAAGTTTTGGACAATTCCGTGGACGAACATCTCGCGGGGCATTGTCATCACATTGACGTGACGATTCATGTGGATGGCTCGATTTCAATTCGTGACGACGGGCGTGGGATTCCGGTGGATATCAACAAGGATTCCGGTCTGCCCGGTGTGGAATTGGTGCTGACGACTCTTCACTCTGGCGGCAAATACGGGCAGGGCGGTTATAAATTTTCCGGCGGCACGCACGGCGTTGGCGCGAAATGCGTGAACGCCGTCAGTGAGTGGTTCGAGGTGGAAGTCTCGCGCAATGGTGAAGTGTATCACATGGAGTTTGAGCGCGGTAAGACGATGAAGAAGCTCGAAATCATCGGCAAATCCAAACACACGGGAACGCTGATTACGTTTTTGCCGGACAAGGAAATTTTCCGCGAGACGGTGGAGTTCAAGACGAACATCATCGCGACGCGCTTGCGTGAACTGGCGTTTTTGAATTCAGGCTTGGAAATTATTTTCACGGACGAACGCCAGACCGCGATGGAGCCGGAAAAATTTTATTACAAGAACGGCGTTGAGGAGTTCGTCAAGCAACTCAATAAAAACAAAGAGCCGTTGCATCCCAAACCGATTTCGTTTCGCAAAGAGACGAAAGAAAAATTGGACGATAAGGAAATCGAAGTTCACGTCGAGGTCGTGTTGCAATACAACGACAGCTACAACGATCAGGTTTTGTGTTACACGAACACGATTCACAATCCTGACGGCGGCACGCATCTTTCTGGTTTTCGCAGTGCGGTGACGCGGGCGATAAATCAATACGCGAAGTCGAATGAGTTGATTAAGGACAAAGATCCGCAGATTACCGGTGACGATGTGCGTGAAGGTTTGACGGCGGTGATTTCGGTGAAGCACAGCGATCCCAAATTTGAATCGCAGACAAAAGTGAAACTGCTATCGCCGGAAGTCGAACGCATTGTCGGCTCGGTGAGCTACGAAGGTTTGATGGCTTACTTCGATGGGAATCCACCCATCGCGAAACGCATCATTGATAAAAGTCTCACGGCGGCGCGGGCGCGGGAAGCGGCGCGCAAAGCTCGCGAAGCCGTCCGCAAATCCGCGCTCACGGGCGGTGGTCTGCCCGGCAAGCTGGCGGATTGTTCTGACCGCGATCCGGCGAACACCGAGTTGTATATCGTCGAAGGTGACTCCGCCGGCGGCTCCGCGAAGCAGGGACGCGACCGCAAGTTTCAGGCGATTCTCCCGATTCGCGGAAAATTGATTAACGTGGAAAAAGCGCGGCTCGACAAAGTTTTGCAGAACACGGAAATCCGCACGATGATCACGGCCATCGGCACCGGTATCGGTGACGGCGAAGGCGAGGGCGCGTTCAATCTGGAAAAGTTGCGCTACCACAAAATCATCATCATGACGGACGCCGACGTGGATGGTTCGCACATCCGCACGTTGCTGCTGACGTTTTTCTACCGCCAGATGCCGCAACTCGTGAAGCAGGGTTTCGTTTACATCGCGCAGCCGCCGCTCTACTCCATCACGCGCAAGAAGAAGACTGATTACATTGATGACGATGTGCAGTTGAATCGCATTCTGTTGCAGAACGGCGTCGAGGAAGTGCGGTTGAAGAATCTTGCGGACGGAAAAGAATTCAACCCGAAGCAGCTCGAAGAAATTCTCACGTTGCTCGAATCACTCGACAAACACGCCACGCACATCAAGCGGCTTGGCGGCGATTTTGCGGATTACGTTGAGAAACGCGCGAAGGACGGCACGTTGCCGCAGACGATGGTGAAAGTTCGTTCCGGCAATGATGAGAAAGTTCATTATTTTCTCACGCCTGAAGAGGTTGAAGAATTCAAGCTGGCGAACGCTGATATTTTTGGCACCGATACGGAAATTGAGCGCCGCAAAGACGGTCCGACGCGCCGCGCGAAAGTTTCCAATCTGCATCTGGAGAGCAAGGCGATCACAGATTTGCTCGGTAAACTTTTGAAGAAAGGCCTGGCGGTGGATCATTACGCGGCGCAGGACAAGCCGCTGTTTGAACTGGTCGAAGGCGAAGGCGAGCGCGCGAATGTGACGCCGCTATTTTCAATTCCGGAAATTCTTGAAGGCGTGAAGACCGTCGGCAAGAAGGGCATCCAAATGACGCGCTTCAAAGGTCTCGGCGAAATGGACGCCAAGGAACTATTCGAGACCACGATGAATCCGGTGAAACGCAAGCTGCTCCGCATTGATCTTTCCGACGCCGTGGAAGCGGAGGAAATGTTTGTCACGCTGATGGGCGAAGAAGTTGAACCGCGCCGCAATTTCATTGTGGATAACGCGCTGAACGTGCGGAATCTGGATGTGTAAAAATTGGAATTGACAATGTAGTCACGTGTGACTACATTGAAACGCATGAAGACAAAACAACCAGTGCCACTATACAGGCAAAAGATAAAGCCAGCTTTAGGCTGGGCTTCAGAAACAAAGCCGGAAATGTCCGGGCCAATGGTTTTGCGCGATGCGATTGCGCTGCCGGGTGTGGGGCTTTCCATTCCAGTGCGCGCCGCCAAGGCTAAATTCTCGGCGTTGCTGGAAATGGTCGCGCGCGGGCAGGAAGTCACGATCACTTCGGACGGCGTGCCGAAAGCGGTGCTGTCGCCGGTGGGCAAACGCGAGGCGCGGAAAGTTTTCACGGGCATGGGTGATTACCTCCTGAAACAGCCCATCCACGGCGGGCCGAGTGCCGAGGAAATTGTCCGGGCTGACCGCGACGGGCGTGGTTGGTGAGGCTGGCAATCATGTATCTCGACACCGCCATCATCATCAAGCTGCTAGTGCGCGAAGCCGACAGCGGATGGTTCAACCGCGCGCTCGCCGACCATCGGTTTGAGACCTCGGAACTCGCCATCACGGAAGTTCATTCAGCCCTGCTCGCCAAAGAGCGGGCGGGGCATATCAGTTCGCGTGAGCGGATGAACGCCGGTGAAAAGTTTTTGGCGATGGTGGACGATGAACTCATCAAAATTTTTCCGTTGAACCGGACGGTGCTGGAGCGCGCCAACGCCATCCAGCTTGCGTGTCATCCCAAGATTCCGCTGCGGACTTTGGATGCGTTGCATGTTGCGACGTGTGATTTGCACCGCAGCGGAACGCTGGCGACCACCGATGGGCGGATGCGCGCGGCGTGTGAGCAATTCGCCATCACACTGGTTCCGGCCAAACCGGAAGACGTAAGCACAGCCAAATAAGAATTTACCAACCATGCCAGACGAAACTGAACCCACATCGCCCGTCCCACCGCAGCCGCCGGAACAGCACGCCAGCGGCGGCGCTTACACGCAGGGCGAAAAGATTTCCAAGATCAACGTCGCCGACGAGATCAAAAACTCGTTCCTCGACTACTCGATGTCCGTGATCATCTCGCGCGCGCTGCCCGACGTGCGCGACGGATTGAAGCCCTCGCAGCGGCGCATCCTCTACGCGATGCACGAGCTATCGCTGTTCCCCGGACGCAAGCCTTACAAATGCGCGAAAATCTGTGGCGATACTTCCGGCAACTACCATCCGCACGGCGAAGCTGTTATTTATCCGACGCTCGTGCACATGGCGCAGCCGTGGGCGATGCGTGAGAAACTCGTTGATGGCAAAGGGAATTTCGGTTCCGTAGAAAATGATCCGCCGGCGGCGATGCGTTATACCGAGGCGCGACTGACGCATCTGGGCGCGGCGTTGATGCAGGACATGGATCGCGACACGGTGGATTTCGTTCCGAACTATGACGAGCGCATGACGGAGCCGAAGGTTTTTCCGGCGGCGTTTCCGAATCTGCTCGTCAACGGCGGCACGGGCATCGCGGTCGGCATGGCCACGAACATGGCTCCGCATAATTTGGGCGAAGTCGTGGACGGCATCTGCGCACAGATTGACAAGCCGGACATCACGATTCCCGAACTGATGAAGTTTATCAAGGGCGCGGATTTTCCGACCGGCGGATTCCTCTGCGGCATCGAGGGCATCAAGAATTATTTCACCACTGGCAAAGGCAGCCTGAAGATTCGCGGGCGTATCGGTGTGGAGGAGATGAAGGGCAACCGTGAGCAACTGGTCATCACGGAAATTCCTTACAACGTCAATCGCGCTGGCCTTGAAGAGCAAATCGCGGCGCTCGTGAACGACAAGATCATCACGGAAATTTCCGCGATGCGTAACGAGTCGGATGAACATTGCCGCATCGTCATTGAATTGAAGCGCGACGCGAATCCGAAGGTCGTCATCGCCAAACTGTTTCAGCACACGCAGCTTGAGGTTTCGTTCAGCGTCAACGCGCTCGCGATTGATCATGGTCGCCCGAAGACGCTCAACCTGAAAGAAATTATCCAGTGCTACATCGAGCATCGCCGCGAAGTGGTTTTGCGCCGCACGCGTTTTGAATTGCGGAAGGCCGAGGAACGCGCCGAATTGCTCGAAGGCTACATCATCGCGCTGTCGAATCTCGACGAGTTCATCCACATCATCCGTTCCAGCAAAACCCGTGATGAAGCGCGTGTGAAGCTGCTCGCGTTTGAGTGGTCGCGCGAGCAGGTGGAAAAATGGGGCGTGCTCATTCGCAGCGAAGCGCGGCTCGAAGCCGGACGTTACGCGCTGACCGAACGGCAAGTAGATGCGATTTTGGAACTGCGTTTGTATCAGTTGACCGGATTGGAAATTGATAAAATCGACAAAGAATACAAGGCCTTGATCGAAGTCATCAAAGACTTGCTCGATATCCTCGCGAAAGAATCGCGCGTGATGACGATCATTAAAACCGAGTTGCAGGCTATCCGAGAAAAACACGCGACACCGCGCAAAACGGAAATTGTGCCGGACGAAGGCGAGATTGCCATCGAAGAT
>JANYCI010000198.1 GCA_025360325.1 Limisphaerales bacterium
AAATTTATTTCACCCTCACCCCGGCCCCCTCACCCCGGGAGAGCGAGAAACGCTCCCAGCTTCTTGGCTCAACCACGGTGATCTTCTGCTCGTTCAGCATCCGAATCATGGAAAGCATCCAACGGCTGTTCCCTCTCCCCCAGCGGGGGAGAGGGTTAGGGTGAGGGGGCGGACTCACTGGCACGGACGCGTCCATCATCACCACGCGTCCCCTTATCCCAGCCTTCTCCCCCAAGGGGGGAGAAGGAGTCTGAAACTTCTTGGAGAGAGCACCAGTTACAACCGCGCTACCAGCAGTTCGCGCTGGAAAATCAATTCCTTCGGCAGGTGCGAATAAATTTTCATGAACAGCTCATCCTGCTGCAACAGCTCGCGCCGCCAGTCGTCGTAGTTGATGGTCTGCACGCGGTCGAATTTTTCCGGCGAATAATCTGCGAGACCGGTCAGGTCAAAATCCTTTGCCTCCGGCACCCAGCCGAGCGGCGTTTCCATCGCGTTGCCGCGTCCCTGGCAGCGCGAGATGATCCATTTCAGCACGCGCATATTTTCGCCGAAGCCGGGCCAGAGAAAATGTCCCGACTCATCTTTGCGAAACCAGTTCACGTTGAAAATGCGCGGCGGATACTTGATGAGTTTCCGCATCACGATCCAGTGGCGGAAATAGTCGCCCATGTCGTAACCGCAAAAAGGCAGCATGGCCATTGGGTCGCGACGCACCTGGCCGTGGCCGCCCACGGCAGCGGCGGTCATCTCGGAACCCATCGTCGCGCCGATATAGACGCCGTGAATCCAGTTGAACGCCTGATACACCAACGGCATCGTGTCCGCGCGGCGACCGCCAAAAATAATCGCGCTGATCGGCACGCCCTGCGGATCGTTCGCGCGCGGATCGAGCGACGGATTGTTCGCCATCGGCGCGGCGAAACGCGAATTCGGATGCGCGGCTTTTTCCTTCGAGTCCGGCGTCCATGGGTTTCCGCGCCAATCGAGACATTCGCGCGGCACGTCGCCGTCTTTGCCTTCCCACCACACATCGCCGTCCGGCGTGAGCGCGACGTTCGTGAAAATCGTGTCGCGGCAAATGGTTTTTACGGCGTTGGGATTGGATTTGGAATTTGTCCCCGGCACCACGCCGAAATAACCGGCTTCGGGATTGATCGCGTAGAGGCGACCGTCCGCGCCGGGTTTCATCCACGCGATGTCGTCGCCGACGGTCCAGATTTTCCAGCCCTTGAAATGCGGCGGCGGCACCATCATCGCGAAATTTGTTTTTCCGCACGCGCTCGGAAACGCCGCCGCCACATAGGTTTTTTCGCCATCGGGCGATTCCACGCCGAGGATCAGCATGTGTTCCGCCATCCAGCCTTCATTGCGGCCGAGATAGGACCCGATGCGCAGCGCGAGACATTTTTTGCCGAGCAACACGTTGCCGCCGTAATTGGAACCGACGGAAATCACCGCGTTGTCCTGCGGAAAATGCGCGATGAAACGGCGGTCGGGATTCACGTCCAACATGCAGTGCAGGCCACGATTGAAATCCTCGCTCTCACCGAGTTGCTCGTAAGCGACGCGACCCATGCGCGCCATGATTCTCATGCTCAACACGACGTAGATGGAATCCGTCAGTTCGATTCCCACCTTGGTGAGCGGCGAGCCGGGCGGCCCCATGAGATACGGCACGACATACATCGTGCGCCCGCGCATCGCGCCATCGCAGAGCGCGGCGAGCTTGGCATACATGGCGCGGGGAGCCATCCAGTTATTCGTCGGCCCGGCCTCTTCCTGCATCGGGGTGCAGATGAACGTGCATTGTTCCACACGCGCCACATCGTTGGGGTTCGAGCGGTGATAGTAGCAGCCGGGAAGTTTTTCCTGATCCAGTTTGACAAGAATTTTTTTCTCCACGGCTTCCGCCGTAAGCAAATTTTTTTCCGCTTCCGAACCGTCGCACCAGAAAATGTTTTCCGGCTGGCAAAGTTTTGCCTGCGCGTCCACCCAGCGGAGAACTGCGGAGTTTTTCGTGTTACAGGTTCCGAGAATTATTTTATTCATAACTGTGCCGATGTTGGATGCAATGTGGCCACCTTGACCGGCGGTAGCTTTGCAAAAATTGTCCAAGCTACAACGAAAAAAAGGCCGGCTTGCGCCGGCCTTTGGTCGAACTGGAAAAAATTATTATTGCGGCGGTGCCGTGTCGCCCATTTTTTTCATCATCACCTCTTGCATCATCTGTTGCATATTGGTGTATTTCTTGAAACCAGACGGAGCCTCAAACGCGCTCGCTTCCGGTTGGGTGAAGGCCACGTTCTTGAGGTGCATCACCGCTTTGTGGCCCTGCTCGGTGGACTCGATTTTTACCGGGAAATTTTTGAGATCCGTCGCGTTCCACACGGTGGACTCATGCGCGGTGCCTTTTTTGTCCGTGACCACAACTTTATTTTTCACGCACTCGTGGCCGTCGGCGGATTCCTTGCCTAGCTCGGTGGACTCCACCTTGTAATCATCCGCCGCCGCATCATTTTTGCCGGGCAACGGATTTTCCACATAGCTCTGCATTCCGGGATAAATCAGATACACCATATTTTTGTCCGGGCGGGAAATGCTCACCATTTTGTCCATACCCATGGACTTCATCTGCTCGACAGCCTCCGGCGGTATGGCCGAGCCTTTCATTTCAGCCATGTTGATTTCAAAGCGCGCCTTCCCGGTGTCAAAGCTCAATTTGCCGGGCATCGTCACCGTTTTGCCCGTGCTGATTTCGGCCTCCGCCTCCATCGTCGCGGTGAATTGCTGGTGATCGCCAAACAGTTTAGCCATCGCTTCGGTAATGCTCGGCCCGCTGCCGTGCCCGCCGAATTGCGCCGAGGCGCTCAACAGTCCCAGACTCAAAATTGCGGCCATCAACGTGATTTGTTTTTTCATAATTTTTTTGGTTGGTTGCCCGCAAGCAAATGCGGCAAAAATTTCGCCAAGTCCAGCAAAAACTATTTCTTCGCGCCCGAATTTTTTCTGTGCTAAAAATCAGGCGATGAGTTCAGGTCACAATCATACCGGGGGCAATGACTGCCTCGCGCGTTCCGTCGCGGACACGCTCGCCGATGAGCCGACGCTCGAAGCGGTGACGTTTGATGCCGTGCAGAAAAAAATTTCCGTCGCCACGCTCGGGCGCACCGACGTGGAAAAACTCACGCAACGGCTCACGCAAAAAATTTCTGCCGCGCAACATTCTGGTGCCAGCAATGGCTGTTCGCTGCTCGCGGGCAAGGGCGATTGCACCACCTGCGAAACGCCGCTTACCGCCGTCGAACTCAAACGCATTACCATTCAGCGCGTTGGCCATGCCACGACCATCGCGCGCGTGACGTGTCCCACCGCGCCGAAATTTTGGCGTTGGCGCGACCTGCCGTTTCCCCGCATCGAGGCGCGTTCAATTGACGTGCCGGATGACGACCACGATCACGACCATGCCGATGAGTGGAAATTGCAAATCGTCGCCGCAGTTTTGTGCGGCGTGTTTGGATTGCTCGCCGCGTTTGTTTTGCCTGCACCGTTCAAAGTGTTTGCGTTCGTCGCCGCTTACCTTGCCGGTGGTTTTTATCCGGCAGAAGAAGTTTGGGAACGCCTGCAAAAACGCGTGCTGGACGTGCATTTTCTCATGCTCGCCGTGGCCGTCGGTGCCGCTTGCATCGGCGCGTGGGCGGAAGGCGCGACGTTGTTGTTTCTGTTTTCATTTTCCGGCGCACTCGAACATTACGCCCTGGGCCGCACGCAAAAAGAAATCCGCTCCCTCTTCCGCGATGCGCCCAAAACCGCGACCGCGATTGATGCGAGCGGAAATGAAACCGAAGTTCCCGTTGAAAAAATTCTCAAAGGCGCGCGCCTGCTCATCAAGCCTGGTTCACAATTTCCCGTGGACTGCGAAATCGTCAAAGGCGCGACCGCGTCCGACGAATCCAATCTCACCGGCGAAGCCGCGCCCGTGGAGAAAAAAATTGGCGACTTCGCACTCGCCGGCACCATCAATCTTTGGGGCGCAGTGGAAGTTCTCGTCACCAAGCCCGCCGCCGAAAGTTCGCTGCAAAAAATCATCACGCTCATCCGCGAGGCGCAACATCAGAAAGCGCCGTCGCAGCAATTCGCGGACAAGTTCAGCACCTATTACACCTACGGCGTCCTCGGCCTCTCGCTCGTGATGTTTTTTGTGTGGTGGCTGGGCTTCGGCCTCGTGGCGCACACTGCTTTTTACCGCACGATGACGCTGCTTGTCGTCTCGTCGCCGTGCGCGCTGGTGCTTTCGATTCCGAGTGCGGTGCTGGCGGCGATTGCGTGGAGCGCACGACACGGAATTTTATTTCGCGGCGGCGCGGCGGTGGAAAAACTTGCGGAAATAAATATCGTTTGTCTGGACAAAACCGGCACGCTCACCACCGGCGAACTGCGCGTCGAAAAAGTTGAAAGCTTTCCGCCCGGACGCGAAAACGAAATCGCCACGCTCGCCTACTCATTGGAAAAACTCTCGACGCATCCGCTCGCCCGCGCCATCACGCGCCACGGCAAACAGCAAAATTTGACGGCGATTGAATTTCCTAAATTTGAATCCGTCACCGGCGAAGGTTTGCGCGCAAAGCATGACGGCATGGAAATTTTTGTCGGCAAACGCGAATGGGTTTTGGAACGTCGGCTTCCAGCACGGCTCGTTGATGGAGACAGTTTCAAACGCTCCGTGCCGGAGGCCGGTGCTCCCACTGCCATCGGCACTTCCGAAGTGTGGGTGGCCGAGGGCGATTTGCTGGGCCGCATCATTTTGCGCGACGACATTCGCCCGCAAGCCGCGTCCGTCATTGATGAATTGCGCCACGCCGGTTTGAAATCCGTGGTGCTGACCGGCGACAATCGCGCCGCCGCCGAACATCTCCGCAGCGAATTGAAACTCGACGACGTGCGCGCTGGTTTGAAGCCCGAAGAAAAAGTCGCCGCCATCAAAGAATTGAGCGGGCAGGGAAAACGCGTCGCGATGATCGGCGATGGCGTGAACGACGCGCCCAGCCTCGCCGCCGCGCACATCGGCGTGGCGATGGGCGCGCGCGGTTCCGACGCCGCACTCGAACAGGCTGATGTTGTCCTGATGCACGACCGGCTGGAAAATTTCCTTGCCGCCTTCCGTTTGAGCCAGCGGGCGCAGCGCGTCATCAAACAAAATCTTTTCATCTCGCTCGGCACCGTCGTGGTGCTGGTCACGTTCGCGCTGTTCGGAAAAATTCCGCTGACCCTCGGCGTCGTTGGACATGAAGGCAGCACGGTCATCGTGGTGATGAACAGTCTGCGTTTGTTGTTTGGCGGAGATAAGAAAACTTGAGCCACGGATGAAACACAGATTGAACACAGATTTTTTAATTTCCGTGTTTCATCCGTGTTTCATCTGTGGCTAAACTTTGCCCATGAAGGAGCAATTTATGCGGGCGGCCATCCGGCTCTCGCTTTCAAAGATGCGGGCGAATTGCGGCGGACCGTTCGGTGCCGTCGTTGTGCGCAAAGGCAAGGTGGTCGGACGCGGCTGGAACCAGGTCACGTCCACGAACGACCCGACGGCGCACGCCGAAGTCACGGCCATCCGCGACGCGTGCCAGCGGTTGAAGACGTTTCAGCTCGACGACTGCGAGCTTTACACTAGTTGCGAGCCATGTCCGATGTGCCTCTCGGCGATCTACTGGGCGCGGTTCAAAAAAGTTTATTACGCCAACACGCGCCAGGACGCCGCCAAAATCCAGTTCGATGACGATTTGATCTACCGCGAAGTTTCGACTCCGATTGCGCGCCGACAAATCCCGATGAAACAACTGCTGCGCCCGGAGGCACTGAAGGTGTTTGCGGAATGGAAGGGCAAAACGGACAAGGTTCGGTATTAAAGTCAGCTTTTCTTTCCGACATCTCCTTTCAATTTTTCAACAAAGGCTTCAACTGATTCTGCGAGAACTTCTGTTTCGCCTCCGTCGTGATATGTCACATAAACCTTGTCAGGCTCGGAAGCGCCTGATCGTAGATAAATTGGGTCGCCGCACTCATTGATGGCGATGGCGAAGATTTCAAGATTTGTTTCGCCTAGTTCTGTCACATTTTCCTCATCAATCGGCATGAATTCGTTGATTGGGTAGTCGCCACCGGCATCGGCATGTATATCTTGCATGGTTATCAATTGACGGTCTGCGTAAAGTTGGCGAAGGGCGGTTGGAACTGGGCGCTTCAAATGTCGTTCGTAAAATCCCCAATCAGGGTTGAGTAATTGCTCTTCATATTTTTTTTGTGCCGCTGCAAGTTCTTCGGGAGTTGATGGTGGGCGCAATGAGAATCGCCCCAAAACTGCAAACCACAAACTTGGCAAGCCAATCACAATCAAACCAAGCAGTGCATTTCGGGGCGACGCATCACCACGGCTGCCTTGCAGGGAAAAAGTTTTTCCACTAAAAGCAAATTCACTTGCGAGGTATGCAAAGTATGCGAGAAAAATCAGGCCGCAAAGCGCACGCACCGCCCAATAAAATCCAAAAAGTGCAAGCAACAGGAAAAGCACTGCCAATTCTAATCCGACCATTATTAAAACTCGGCCAAAATTCCATTGCGGAATGCAGAGCGGCAGGAGCACGGCAAACAGTAATAGAAACGGCGTTGTTAGCCAAAACATCGGACGCTTAAATCGTCGGCGCACAAAAACGTCGCGAGAAACAGGATGGCTAGTGGCAGGCCAACAAATAGAAAAACAATAAAGACTGTTGCCTTGATGTCATCGCTACTCATGCGGAGGTCAATTTATAAAGTTTTCACCGAAAAAATTTCCGGGCTGATGACGCCTTCGGAAACTTTCGTCACGCTGCCGGTCATCAAGATGTCGAAGCCGTCGCGGATCTCGATCTGGATGACGCCGCCGGGACAATGCACGGAGATTGCCCAGCCATGATCGCACTCCCCAGTTAGTGCTTCCTCGCTAACCACTAATCCCGCCTCGCCGGACTCCGGCGAGTAAATCCGCACGTGCACTGA
>JANYCI010000201.1 GCA_025360325.1 Limisphaerales bacterium
GCATGGGTTCAATCAAAAAGCGCCGTAAGGCAAAAATCAACAAGCATAAACGGCGTAAGAAACTGCGCTTGAATCGTCACAAGAAGCGCACCTGGCAGAAATAACTGCCACGCACGAATTCAAAACCGTCCGCGGCTCAAGCTGCGGACGGTCTTTTTTTACTATGCCCTATCGTTTTGAAAAACATTACTCGCGCGACGAGGCGCAGGCACTCGTGCCGCAGTTGCGCCTTTGGCTCGCGGAGCTGAACCGCTGGCGCCAAGAGACCGAGCGTTTTGAGAAGCGCTTGAGCGGGTTGAACGCGGACGGTCAGGACACGGGCGGCGATACGGTAAACTCTTGGATTCGCGCGCTGTCCGGGATGCAGTCCGTGTTGGGAGAGTTTCAACGGCGCGAAATTTTCATCAAGGATTTATCGCGCGGGCTGGTGGATTTCCCCGCGCTCATCGGCGGGCGCGAGGTGTTTCTCTGCTGGGAAGCGGACGAGGATACCGTGGAGTTTTGGCACGATCTTGAAAGCGGTTACGGCGGACGCGAGAAGCTGGGGTGATTTGTTTTTAACCGCTAATCTGCGCTAATAACCGCTGATTAAACCAAGCTTCCACGACGCGGTTCGAATGGTTGTTCGTCCAGTCCTGATTTTTTTATTAGCGAAGATCAGCGGTTTAATTTCATTTCCCCATGCGCCCCGTCTGCTGGGCATTGCCGCGCCACAACGGCCACGCACTATTCGCTGGCGGCGCGGCGTTCGGCGGTTTGATGGCCACCAAATAATAACCGTTGTTCACATAAATGTTGCCCTGCGTATCCACGTTCGGCGTGGCCTCCACGTTGAACGACATCTTGAATGTCCACGTCGGCGGCCAGATGTGGTCGCGATTAAAACTGCAAACTTGCAGCCACGGCAGTGAATAAATCACCTCGCGGTTCGCCGTCACCGCCGCGCTCATGTCCATCTGCACATCGGTGGGATGTTGGTAGATAATTTTTCCTTGCGGGCTGACGAACAAATAATCCTTCGTGGCCGTCAGGTAGAGATTTCCCTCTTCGCTCAAAACCGCCGTCGCCGCCGTGTAACTTTTGGTCTGCAACCGCCAGCGTTCCGTGCCGTCCGCTGCGAGCGCGTAAAGATAACCGTCGGTGGAACTGAAATACACCACGCCCTCCGCCGCGAGCGTGGGCGAGGCATCAATCTCGCCGCCCGTGGCAAACTTCCATTTCAATTTCCCGTCGGGCGTGAGCGCGTAAAAGTTTTTGTCATGCGAGCCGAAATAAATCGTGCCGTCCGCCGCAATGGCTGGCGAGGACGCGACGATACCGCCAGCGGGAAACTTCCATTTCAATTTTCCATCGGACGCGAGTGCGTAAAGATTTTTGTCATGCGAACCGAAATAAATCGTGCCGTCGGCGGCGAGGGCGGGCGAGGAATCCACCCACGCACCGGTCGGGAACTTCCATTTTAATTTTCCCGCCGGAGTGACGGCGTAAAAATTCCGGTCGCGCGAGCCGAAATAAATTGTGCCGTCCGCACCGACGGCGGGAGAGGATTTGATTTCGCTTTTGGTTTTGAACTGCCACTTCACTTTGCCCGCTGGCGAGACCGCGAGCATCCAGCCGGAAAACGTGGATTGATAAATGGTGCCGTCCAACGCGAGAGCCGGGGAGGAGATGCTCCCGCGCACCGGTATCGAAAGCTTCCAGAGCAACGCGGCTTCGTTAGTGTTTTCGGCGTGCGCGAAAAAAAACGGGAACAGTAAAAAAACCATGAACGCCCGGAGATTTTTTTTTTGCAATCGCATCGCGACAGATTAACCGCGCGCCGCTGGTGAATTCAAACGCAAAGCGAGAGCGTCATTTGGTGGGGCAAGCGTCCTCGCACGCCGCTTGGTCTAGCGATGTTCGGCTCGCGAGGACGCTCGCCCCACCCGCTTTAGTCAAACTAGACCACTACCACAGTTTCACGGGACTTGAATCTTGTCGGTCAAGCCACTAACTTTTGCGCCCTATGGAAAAAGTTGTCATCATTGGTTCCGGCCCTGCGGGCTGGACGGCCGCACTTTACACCGCTCGCGCTCAACTGGCGCCGCTCGTCCTCACCGGCAAACAGCCCGGCGGCTTGCTCACCACCACGAGCATCGTGGAAAATTTCCCCGGCTTTCCCGAAGGCGTGGACGGTTTTGAACTGATGACGCGGATGCAGAAACAGGCGGAACGCTTCGGCGCGAAAACGAGTTTTGGCGTCGTGGTCGAGGCGGCGGATTTTTCCCAACGTCCGTTCGCGCTCACGGTGGATGGTGAAAAAGTTTTGGCGGAGACCGTCATCATCGCCACCGGCGCGAGCCACAAACATCTCGGCGTTCCCGGTGAACACGAATTGGAAAATAAAGGCACGACCTATTGCGCGACCTGCGATGGCGCGTTGCCGATGTTTCGTAACCAGCCGCTCGTGGTCGTGGGCGGCGGCGATTCGGCGTGTGAAGAAGCGATGTATCTCACGCGCTTCGGCTCGGAAGTTTTTCTCATTCATCGCCGTGATTCATTGCGCGCCTCCAAAATCATGGCGGACCGCGTGCTGGCGAATCCGAAGATCAAACCCATCTGGGATTCGGCTGTCACCGAAGTTCTCGACGTGACGCAGGATAAAGTGACGGGCGTAAAATTAAAAAATCTCAAGACGGGCGAAGAATCCATTTTGCCGTGCGCGGGAGTTTTCATCGCCATTGGTCATGTGCCGAACACGGACATTTTCAAGAGCCAGATCACAACGGATGAAAACGGGTTCATCGTTCCGCAAAACGGCACGATGACCAATGTTCCCGGCGTGTTTGTCGCGGGCGATTGTGCGGATCACGTTTATCGTCAGGCCGTCACCGCTGCTGGGGTCGGCTGCGCGGCGGCGATTGACGCGGAACGTTTTCTAGCCGCGCAGAGTTAGGCGCTCGGCGATTATTTTTTTCTGCGCCAACCGGCGATGAACATTCCATTGCCGCCCAAGTCTTGCGGCCAAATAGTCAGCGTCGCGGTGGTCGGCAGGCGTCCGTAATTTTCTCCCGGCAATTCCAGCGGTTCAAATTCCGCTGCGAATTTGGAATTAAAATCCGCCGCCACCTCCGTCGTCTCCGAACGGGTCAAGGTGCAGACGGCGTAAATTAATTTTCCACCCGGCTTCACGCCCGGCGCGGCGTGCGCGAGCAGCCGTTTTTGGATGGCGCATAATTCTTGCACGTCTCGCAAATCCGTGGTCCAACGGGCGTGCGGATTTTTTTGCCACGTTCCCACACCGCTGCACGGCGCGTCCACGAGCACACCGTCGAATTTGGTTTTTGTCGGCGGTTTCACGCCGCCGTCCCACGGAACGGAACGGAAATTAAAAACTTTTGCGCGGGCGGCGCGGCGCTTGAGGCTTTTCAAACGCCATTCGGCGCGGTCGCTGGCCCAGATGAGTCCCTTATTTTGCATGAGCGCGGACAAGTGGAGCGTCTTGCCGCCTTCGCCCGCGCAGGTGTCCCACCATGTTTCGCCCGGCTGCGGCGCACAGAGCCAGCCGACCACTTGCGAGGCGAGGTCTTGGATTTCAAATTCGCCCGCGTGAAATTCATCGCATTGAAACAAATCTTCCTCGCCAAAGTAATTTACCGCGTCTGGAAAATGTTCGCCGGCGGATTTGGCCGCGCCTAATTTCCCCGCGAGCGTCCGGCCTTGTCCCGGTTGGGCGCGGAGCCATAATTTTGGTTCGCCCTGAATTGCCCGTGCCCACGCGGGAGAAATTTCCAGTTCGCCCCGCACCCATTCTGGCGCGATGCGTTCGCACAAGTCCACCTCGGCAAACGCGGACGGATTCGCCGCGAAATTTCTGGCGAGTTCGCGCGCTTTGCGGATTTGTTCGTTCAGCGGAATTTCCAAATCCAACCAGCCGCGCCAACGAAAATAATTAAACACTGATTGCGAGATTGCCGCGATGTCCGACGGCATCATGTCGCGCTGCGTGCGGAATTCTTCACGCATCACCGCGTCCGCCGGACGTTCGCGGTTGGCAGCGGTGATGATTTTGACGGCAAGGCTCTGGCTCACGCGCACAGGTTACGCGATTGGATTGGTAATACAATGAGACTTGTCCGGTTTGCCTCAAGTTGACTCGCTTGGATGAAAAAACTCGCGCTGAAAAAAAACGTTGCCGAAAAATGTTGTCACCGAGTCGCGCAATGAGCTCCTTGAAATTGATGAATGCATTTTGTGGACGGAAATATTTTTTTTGTAACGGCGGGTGGAGTAGCTCCGTCTGTTTCCGCGATATCAATCGTATGACCCAGAAACATTTTGTGAATCGTCGTCAATTTTTGAAAACCGCCGCCGTCGCGGGTGCGGCACCGTTCATTTTGTCTGGTTCCATTTGGGCGGCGGACACTGCGCCGAATGATAAGATCAACGTCGGTTTCATCGGCATTGGCAAGCAGGGCAATGGTTTGCTCGGCGCGTGCCTGCCGCGCAATGATGTCCGCGTGCTGGCGGTGAGCGACGTGGACACGACCCGGCGCAATCTGGCCAAAAATAAAGTCGAGGCTGCCTATGCCAAAGACGCGGCGGCGACCGGCGGTGTCACCTGCGCTGCTTACAGCGATTTCCGCGAACTGCTCGCGCGCAAGGATATTGACGCCGTGGTCATCGCCACGCCGGATCACTGGCACGCGCTCATCGCCATCGCGGCCTTGAACGCAGGCAAGGATGTCTATTGCGAAAAGCCGATGGCGCACACGGTTCTCGAAGGCCGTGCGATGGTGAAGGCGACGCGCGCGAACAAAAGAATTTTTCAAGTCGGTTCCATGCAGCGTTCGATGGGTGAATTTCGCGCGGCGTGCGAACTGGTTCGCAACGGCGTCATCGGCACGGTGACGAAAGTAGATGCGGCGGTGGCCGGCCCGCCGGTGTTTTGCGATCTGCCGGAAGAGCCGATGGAGCCGGGGCTGGATTGGGAGATGTGGCTCGGCCCCGCGCCGCTGCGACCTTACAATTCCATTTTGAGTCCGCGCGGAATGCCGAAAGAGTATCCGCAGTGGCGGCACTATCGCGAATACGGCGGCGGCAAAGTGTGCGATTGGGGCGCGCACCATTTTGACATCGTGCAATGGGCGTTTGGCTACGACACGAGCGGGCCGGTAGAATTTTTTCCCGTAGCTGATCCGCACGCGCAATCCGGCGTGCGCTGGCGTTATGCCAACGGCGCGGAAGTCACGCATCAAGCGGGCAATGGCATCACGTTCTACGGCGACAAAGGAAAAATTTACGTCAATCGCGGCAAGTTTGAATTGTGGTTGGGCGACCAGAAAAAATCCGACGTGATGGATGACTACTCGCCGCTGCTCAAGGAACTGCTGCCGAAGGATGCGGTGCGTCTTTATCGCAGCACAAACCACATCACCGACTGGGTGAAAAGCATCCACGCCCGCACGACGCCGTGTTGCGATGTCGAGACCGGTCATCGCTCGGCCACGGTCTGCAATCTGGTGAACATGGTTTATTTCAGCGGCAAGGGATTGAAGTGGAATCCGGAAAAAGAAGATTTCACGGACGGCACCGGCGAAGCCAGTTGGCTCACCCGCGAATACCGCGCGCCGTGGAAACTGGCTTGATGCTGCTTCCTCGCCGCATAATGCGCTCACTCTTGCTCCTCGCCGCCGTGCTGATGGGTTCCGTCACGGCGCGCGCGGCGAACACCAGTTGCGGGTTCGACACCAACACGCTCGCGTTTCCCGGCACGCCGTTCGAACAGGCCCGTTGTCTCCTACGTCCCATCAAACCCCACGGCGAACTCGCCGCGCCGCTCGCCACCTTGCCGGCACCGTTGGAAAGTCTCATCGGCCAGCCGGTGAAGCTCGATATCGCCGCGATCCAAAAATATTTGTCTGCGCACGGCATCGCGGAGGACGTCATCGGCGGGCCGCTCACGAACCATTGCGGGGCGAAATATTTTGTCATCCACGACACCAGCACGCCGAACTACGGCAGCAACGCCATCCCCACCAACATCAACACCGCCGCGTGGTCGCTCAACAATCTCAACCGCTACACCAACCGCCCCGTCGCGCACATCTTCGTCAACCGCCTCGGCGAATCCATCACGCTGCGGATTCAAGATCGCTTTGTGCCGGAACCGGTCTTCGCCAAAACCGGTCGCGGCTATCTCAAGAGCGAAGGTGTCGCCACGCTTCACAAAATCAAAACCTCCGTCCGTCACCGCGCTTCCGCCAAGGCCAGATGAAAAAGCGGTGGTTGCAAGATTGGCCGTGGGAAACTGTCGTCGCCATCAATGCCGCCCTGTGCAAAGAAAAGAATGCGCTGCACAAGCCGACGACCGATGGCTATCAACCCGCGCAAAAACTCTGGGAAGAAGCGCGCCGCAGTGAACTGACCTTGCGCGAGGCCGAGGCGCGGCGGCTTGGTGCCAGGCGTTTGTTCCTCGCGGTCAACAAGCATAATGTCAAGGCCGTCGCCGCCTATCAGCGCAACGGCTTCATGGCGACGGAATCGGTGGTGACGAATTTCGGCAATGGTTTTGTGATGGATGATTTCATCATGACGAAGGCGCTGGCGGCGGATCATTGACGCCGCCGATTTTTCCCCTGACCATGGAACTTGTGGCCGCAATGAAACGATCTCCCGAGTGATTATGACCGGACGGTTTAAACTGCCCCTGTGGATTCTGCCGCTGGCCATCGCCGGTCTGGTGGCGGTCCTGGGCTGGTGGGGCAATGGCCAACTGCGGGAGACGATTGAGGGCCAGTTAAAAACCCAGTTGAGCGCCACGCTGAATGCCAACGTGACCGCTCTGGGCATTTGGACGACCAACCAGACCCGGCTCGCCACTTCGCTGGCGGAAGATCCTGCCGTGCGGGCGCTCGCCAATAAAATTTTTCAAGCTCCGCCACCCCGCCGTGAATTTCGCCAGCCGCCTGCGCCACCACTGGAACAGTTCGTCGCGGATTTCAAACCGCGCCTGGCGCAATTGAATTACGAAGTCGCCCAATTGGTGAACACGAATTTCATGATCGTGGCGAATTCACTGCGCGCGCAATCGTTTGGCAACGTCGAACTCTCGGACGCGCACACCAACAAGTTTGCCGAACTGTTCGCCTCCGGCCAGCCGGTCATCATCACCCCGTTCAAACCAGAGTTGCTCGGGCAGCGGCGCGGGGGACGAAATTTAGCGGGGCAGGGGCGCACAAACGATTTCCGCCGTTTCAATCGGCCACCGCCGCAGAATAACGGACGCGCCCGGCGCGGCGATGTGACCTTGATGCAAGTAGCGGCGCCGGTGCATGACGATGCCAGAACCATCGTCGGCGCGCTGGCCTTGATCATCAACCCGGACAAGGAATTTTCCCGCATCCTTTCCGTGGCGCGCTCGGGTGATTCCGGCGAGACCTATGCGTTCGACCAGACCGGGCTGTTGATCTCGCACAGCCGGTTCGATCGGGAACTGAAACAGCTTGGATTGCTGGAGGCCACGAACACCAGTTCCGCGTTGAACCTGCGCCTGCACGATCCGGGGGTTGACCTCACCAAAGGATTTCACCCGACGAACCCCGAGGCCGCGACGCAACCTTTGATGCGTCTGGTGGCGAGCGCGGTGGAGGGTGAAGATGCGGTGGATGTGCTGCCGGCGCGCGACTATCGCGGCGTTCGCGTGGTGGGTGCTTCCTGCTGGCTGCCGCAATTTGGTTTCGGCGTCGCCACGCAGATGGATGCGGACGAAGCCTACCGTCCGCTGCGGGTGCTGCAGATGGTCTTCGCGGTGCTGATCCTTTTTCTGCTGTTAAGCGCGACGGGATTATTTGTTTTTTCAAATCTGACCTGGCGGCGGCGTTTGAGCGAAGCCGAGCTCAAGTTGAAGCAGCTCGGCCAATACATGTTGGAGGAAAAAATCGGCGAAGGCGGCATGGGGGTGGTCTATCGCGCCCGCCACGCGCTGCTGCGCCGCGACACCGCCGTGAAACTGCTGTTGCCCGACCGGGCTGATCCGGCTGCCATCGCCCGCTTTGAACGGGAAGTCTGTCTGACCTGCCAGCTCACGCATCCCAACACGATTCAGGTCTATGATTACGGCCACACGCCGGAAGGCATTTTCTATTATGCCATGGAATATCTGCATGGCTTGAACCTACACGACTTGATCGCGCGTTTCGGGCCGCAACCGGAGGCCCGGGTCATCCACATCCTTGCCCAGATCTGTGATTCGTTGGCGGAGGCGCACGCGCTCGGACTCATCCATCGCGACATCAAGCCGGGAAATATTTTCCTCACGCATCGCGGCGGCGTGGCGGACTGCGTGAAGGTGCTCGATTTCGGACTGGTGCGGGAATTCCGGGCGGATGAAGCGGAGCCGATGGCCGCAGATTCCGAACAGATGATTGAAGGCACGCCGTGGTTCATGCCGCCGGAAGCCATCGCGGGTTCCGCGCAGATTGATCCGCGCAGCGATCTCTATTCGCTCGGCGCGCTCGGCTATTTTTTGCTGACCGGACAATACATTTTCGACGCGGAAACGGTCGGTGAGATTCACGAAAAGCAATTGCACGCCGACCCGATTCCGCCGAGCCAGCGCACGGCCCAACCCATCAGCGCCGAAATGGAGCAACTCCTTTTGTGCTGTCTCGCGAAGGAGCCGTCCGCCCGTCCGCAATCGGCGAATGACTTGCGCACCCGCTTGCTCGCGTGTGCCACCGCTGGCAACTGGCCCGTCAGTGCCCGCGTCGCTTGGTGGGAGACTTACCAACACCAGCCCGCCTCCACCGCAGATGCCGCCGCCCCGCAAACCTCCACCCCGATGGCCACTGTGCGGATAGATCTGGCTGAACGGATGGAATAGTTTTCAACTCGCTTGTCCGGCGGATTTAAATTCATCCAAAACTTGACCATCGCTCTTTCCGCTTGCCTGCCTTTATTTTTATTCCATAATCAACCCAGTGATTTTTGGCCACGCCAAGATCACGGTCGAAAGCAAAGTTGATTGGTTGGGGTCTTAGCTCAGTTGGTAGAGCGTCTCGTTCGCAAGGAATCTTGACCATTTTGGACTGAATGGGACTGACGCGGACACATTGAGACTCTCCTTTATTCATAAGGTGAAAATACGTTTTTCACATTTAACCACGTTGCCCTCAAACAGCCTCAAATGCCCTGAATTTCTCCCGCCGGGGGTGACAAACGGGGGTGACAAATCTAGTGGGGCCACCTTCCAAAAAAAACTTCAGATTGGCGGCAACAATTCTTAACCAAAAAAAATATGGATGCCACGCTTGTGTCGTTTCGTTTGTTGAATGGGCAGGACTTGCTGCTTTGCCGCGCGATGGTCGCATTGTTTGACAACAAATTTTTGAGCGGTCAGATTGCCATGCGCGGCGACCCGTTGCAGCACAAGGCGCATCTCGCGCCGGCCTCGCGTTACAGTGAAGACATTGATTTGGTCGCCGTGGGTGCGCGTCCAGAAGGACACATCAGCCGGGCGATTCGGCGTGTGTTGACTGACGTGTTGGGGCAGCCAAAAACCTCGGCTTGGGGCACACTCAAGCTGGCGCTGCGAAATGCCGTCACCTGAACCGCACTTTCACTGCTCTGCACTTTCACTGTTTTTACTACACGCTTTAGGCTAAAGCAACTGGCTGAGGAAGGTTCTGGCCGGCACCACTAATGGTTGCCGATGTTGAAAACAGTCCGCCGCTTCATAGGTCAGATTGATGACCACCTGGAAAGCATGGGCGGCTTTCGTTTGGGCCTGAAAACAGGCAAGTGAGGGCGAGATTTTCGTGTCGCTCAATTTGGTTTCGACCAGAAACCACGGCTTGCGGTCGCGCACGACCAGAAAATCAACTTCGCGTTTCATCTTGTCGCGGAGATAGCGCAATTCAAAATTGCCCAGGCCCAGATCCGTCCAGCCTTCCACGGCCTTGAGCAAATGACACGCGACGAAGGTTTCCGCGCGCGCGCCATCGTCGCTCAACCCGTTCCAGTCGCGCAGAAACCATTTCGGTTCCTTGCGCAGCGCCTTGGCGACATTGGCAAACCAAGGACGGATCAAAAATCCATAGTGCATCCGGCTCAACAAATCTATCCACCGCTTTGCGGTATCCGTGGCGACATTGATTTCCTGGGCGAGGTTGGAGTAAACCACCTGCTGCCCGCTCCGTTCGGCCAGGATTTGCATCAAGGTTTCCATCACGCCCAAATCCTGAACCTGCGTCACTTCGCGGAGATCCTCATGAGAAAGTTGCTCCTGCCGCAGGGTGCGCCAGCGCCGGGTGAACCGGAGGTCGCGGCGGAGAAAAGGTTCCGGAAATCCGCCGTGCTCCCACAGGGCCGACCAATCCGCCGGGGAGATTTCCGCCGGTGGATGAATTTCCCGCGCGGGCAAGTCCACGCGCAGACACTCCGCGACCGACCAGGGATGCATCCGGTTAAGCAGGTAACGCCCCATCAGGCTGTCGCCGCCGCGCCGGAAAACATCCAGTCGCGAACTGCCGGTCACGATCAGGCGGACGTGTTTGCCATAGGTGTCAAAGAAACCCTTGAGCAGCGTTTTCCACTTGGCGTGTTTATGAAGTTCGTCCAAAACCGCGACTCGTGGTTTGGCCCGCAATTGGTGCAACTGCAAAGTTTCGGCCAGCGCGGCTGGCCCGCGCAACAACTGGCGCCGGTCGTCGGCATTGTCCCAGTTCAGGTAGCTGTCCACCACGGAACGGCAGGCGGTGGTTTTGCCAACTTGACGCGGGCCGCTGACCAAAGCCATCTGCCGATGCCGCTGGAGATGGTTCGCCAGCAGTGCGTGGTAGAACTGGAGGCGCTCATTTATTCAAACCGTTATCAGCGCCATCGTAAAAAAGTCCAGACTGTTTAACGACAGTTGGGAAATTGGCGAGAATGTGTTTGATGCCTGTTTGAAGATTTAATTGCGCCCTTGCACAAGCATGATTGAGGAAACTTCACAAAAGCGTTTTGCCCTTGCTCGGATGAATTCTCATTTCCTCGCGGATGGTGGCACGGACTTTCGCCTCGATGCGTTCCATGAAGCTCATGCCGACGCGGGTGAATTTATTGGCGGGCCGGATGGCAGCGGCCATGTCGAGCGCGGTTTGTTTCACCTTGCTGCGGCAAAGATGCGGCGTGGTGTTGAGGTTTTTCATTTTAGTTTTTGTTTCAATGGTTTCCATATTTTGTTTGCGCCGCTGATTCATTCAACGACGCCACTATTTTATCAGGCGCATTTTGGCGGAACGTGAAATTGGACTGATGCCCCCTTGTCATCATTGGACAAAATCGTTGCCGCCAACTGCAATTAACATAATTCCACGCTGATTTTGCGCGGGTATATTTGGCGGTTTTCAATCCCGGCATTTATTTCAGCCAATGTTCATGCGACGAAAAAAAGTTGAAAATAATTTATGCTCCAATCGGCGAAGCCGCCGTGCAATCATTTGTTCCATTCTCGGATAACAATTTTCCGACCGCCGTGACCAGCGCGCTTTCCTGCTGCACCTCACCAGCGGCTGGGCCGGCCCCGTTCCCCTGACGGCCCGCCGGTTCGGTTCCGCAGGCAAGCGCGCCCGTCACGAGCGGCAACGGCGGCGACCGGATAACTATCTGCAATATTTCCTCACGCCGGAAGTTGCCGAGGTTTTCTGCCCGGAGGAAAACACATTCAATTTCACGGCGATTGACTCAGGCAAAATCATTCTCGCTGCGGCGGTTTGACCAGACCAAAGCAAAGCGGTCAGAGAAAAATCTGATTATTTTGTGGGCGGACGAGGCGCAGCGGTTTATGACGGCGAGTGAAGACGGCATGAGCGATTACAACTGCGTGGACGTGATCCGCGAGGCCGGCGCGACCATCGTGGCGGCGGCGCAGTCCACCACGTCGCTCATCCCGCCGCTCGGCCACGACAAGTCAAAAGTGCTGACGCTGAATCTTCGCAACCGGATGATTTTCCGTTCCGCTGACGAAGCCGACGCGGTGCAGGCGGCGGATTTTCTCGGCAAGAAACTGGTGGTCAAAAAATCGTGGGGTTCCAGCGCGGGTCGGCGCAGCGTGAATTATAACGAAACCGAAGAACACAAGATCAAGCCCTATGAGCTTCGCAAGCTGCGCGACCACCAGTGCGTCCTCGTCCACTGTGAAAAAGGTTTCCGTCGAATCATTCTTCCGCCATTGGAAGCTGATGGCAAAGTTTCGGAATGGTTTTCAGTATGGAAACTGTTCCTATAGTATTTGTATCTTGCTAATGGGCCAAGACACACGCGGGAATACTGCTGTGGTAAGGGTATCGGCAGGGCGGCAGGGAAATTTGTGCGGAGCGGTGGCGAACCGGAAGGATTTAAGATTATCGTTATTGTCAAAATCATTCTGGCTTGCTGTCGCTGCTGATTTGGCAAGGAGGCAGCCGCTAATGTTGGGTGAAAAGACTTAAAATGTTTGGGGGCAGTTTGTCTGTGCCAAAGATTTTTTACGCACTGTCGTGTTGACGGTTTCCGCAACGGCACCAAATCAGTTGGATCGCGGTGATGGACGGCGACCGCGTGTTACACTCCAGCTTAAGACGCCCCTTTCCTTTAGCTCTAAACTGAATTTTACCAGCTTGCAACTGGATGGACGGGAGTGACGGCCTCAATAAGAAATTTTTCCCTGATAAGTTGCCATGTCCCAAAGAGAGCCTCATCCGTTTTGCGGACGGCGTCATCATCACCGACAACTCTGGGGAACCGCTGAAATCGAGATCAGGTCACTGGTTGAACCGGTTTCGCAGGGAGACTCCAATTGCAATTTCATTGCCAGCTTTGACCGTCATGTGTTTGGGAAAATTTGTTTTCCAACCATGCCATCACGAGAACTCGTGAGGTGCGTTTTTCCGGTCACAAGGTAGAGTAGAAGCGTCATCCATTTTCAGATTGAGCAACACCATCAACAGCCTTTCCTTTCGCAATCGGTTTCCCGCGATCCGGTCGGCTGCAATAATTAGTTTCGTTCAACCCCAGAATACGCCATGAAAAAAATATTCATCCTGCTGTTTGCCACCTTGTTTGGCCTCAACCTCGGCCATGCCCAGTCCGCCTTCACTTGGACCGGCGGCGGGGCGGATGGCAACTGGACGACGGCGGCGAACTGGGGCGGCACCGCGCCGGGCAGTCCGCAGGTGTTTCTCAATTTCACCAACAGCACGCGCCTTAACAACACGAACAACTTCGCGGCGGGCAGCCCGGGGTTTCAGATTTATTTCAAGGGCGGTGCTGGCACGGGCGCGTTCAACTTGTATGGCAATGGCATCAACTTTTTTGATTTCAGTTCCGTTGATCCCAACATCCAAAACGAAGGAACGGTCAGCCAGACGATTAATTTTCCGATCACCAACGGCAGCACGCGCGTCTCCGGCGCAGTGCGGATTTTGAACATCAACGGCAACGCCTCGCCTGCCCAGGGGCCGCTCGTTTTCAACAGCCCGATCTCGGCGGTGAGCGATGGCAATGCCCGCGTCATCAATGTCAGCGGTGCTGGCGCGGTTACTTTCAACGGCGTCATTTCGCAGGGAGCCACGGGATCAAATGCGTTGACGCAACTCGGCTCCGGCACGACGACGCTCGCGGCCACGAATACTTACACGGGCATCACGACGATCAATGCGGGGAGCGTGACCGTCGCTGGTTCTGGGTTGTTGGGCAGCGGCAGTTATGCCGGAGCTATCTTCATCGCCAGCGG
>JANYCI010000270.1 GCA_025360325.1 Limisphaerales bacterium
ACCAGCATCGGCCTGAAAATTTTCGGCGTGTTGCTGTTGGTTTTGTTCAACGCTTTTTTTGTCGGCGCGGAACTCGCGCTCGTGCGCATCCGCGAGACGCAACTGGCGTCGCTGGCCGAGCGCGGCAATCGTCGCGCCAAACGCGCGCAGCACATCGTCCGGCACATTGATTCCTACATCGGCGCGACGCAGTTCGGCATCACCATCGCGAGCATGGCACTGGGTGTTTTGGTGGAACCGGTTTTTCGCGAACTGCTGGATCCGATTTTTCCGTTGCTCGGAATTCGCAGCGAACAAACGCAGCGCACCATCGCCATTGCGCTCGGCTTTTTGGTGAACTGCTATCTGCTCATCATCGCGGGTGAACTCGTCCCGAAAGCCATCGCCATCCGCCGCACGCTGCAAACTGCGCTGTGGGTCGCCGCGCCGCTCCAATGGTTTTATCGTATCTCGTTTCCGTTCATCTGGGTGCTGCACCACACGTCGCAAATTATTTTGCATTGGCTCGGCTTTGATCACAGCGATGCGAACGAAACTCATTCCGAGGAGGAAATTCGCTTTGTGCTCGCGTCCGCGCAAGGCTCGGCTGACCGGCGTGACCTGATATTGAACACGCTGGATTTGCGGCATCGCAATGCGCGCGAAGTGATGCGTCCGCGCAATGAAATTTCTTTTTTCGATTCCACCGCGACGCTGGCCGAGTGCATTGAACTTGCGGAAAAAACCCGTTACTCGCGCTTCCCGATTTGCGTGGACGGCGACTTGGACCGGATGCTCGGCGTGGTTCACATCAAGGACGTTTATCCCGCGTTGCACGACGATCACACGCGGTTGGCGGCGGATCTGTCGCCGCACACACGCAAAATAATTTACGTTCCCGAAACCGCGTCGCTTGACAAATTGCTGCGCCGGTTTTTGGATCGAAAATTACATTTCGCCGTCGTTGTGGACGAATTTGGCGGCACCGTCGGCGTCATCACGTTGGAAAATGTCATCGAGGCTTTGGTCGGGCAGATTCAAGATGAGTTTGATGCCGAGGCGACGCAGTTTATTCGCAAGGCCGATGGCGTCTGGGAAGTGGCTGGCACGCTCGCGTTGCACGATCTGGAAAAAATTATCGGCATCGTGCCGCATGACGACAACACCACAACGGCGAGCGGTTGGGTGACGGAAAAACTCGGCGGCTTCCCGAAGCTGGGCGACGCGGTGACGTTTGAAAAATTTGAACTGCGCGTCGAGGCGATGGACGGGACGCGCGTGGCGAAGTTGAAGGTGGCTAGGAAGGTGTGAGGTGGTTTTAAGAGGCAAGTTTGGTTTAATGCCGACGGCGTTTTGAAAATAGCCCACTGCTTTAGCTGCGGGTTTTTGCGAATAAGAAATTGAGTCCCAGCGGGACGGCCGAGGTTTGGTGATTCAAAATTCTGTCGCCCCGCTGGTGCTCGAATTTACTTTTGATTTTTACCCGCAGCTAAAGCAGCGGGCTATTTTAAGCCGCCGCGTTGCGGCTACCAGTTTGCGCCGCGCCAGCAGAAAACAGCGGTCATTCCCGCGAGCAACGCATCCACAATCACTGCTGACCATAATCCCGCCTCCGCCGCACTGACCGCGAACAGCAGCACCGCGCCGAACCATAACGTCACGGAAAACATTTCCACCGCGCCGGAATTTCCCGGCTGTTTCTTGATGAGCGAAGGCGAGGCGAAGGCGAGGATCAGCAGCACCACGCAGAACCAGCCGAGAAAATTCAGCGGCGACGCGCCGTGCCACGCCCACGGAAATTTGGTGGGATGCCAGAGCCAGAAGTGTTTGACGTGCGCGGCGAACGGTTCCAGCGCGAGATCAAAACCCACGGCGACCAACGCCGTGAGGCCAATCAAAATGTAGCCGTAATTTTTCTGTTTGCGCCAGGGCCGCAGGATCAGTCGCGCCACGCCACGCGAATTGAACAGCGCGATGATCCAGACCAGCGGCATGGGCCACGGCACGGCACTGAAAATTTTCGGGCCGAAGTTCGAGTTGAACGTGAGCAGGCCGAACGGCATGGCGAGGTCCGGGTTCGCGCTCAAGCCGTGCGCCGCCCCGCCGATGAGCGCGGTGAAGCCCGTGGCGATCAGAATATTTTGCAACGGCAGTTGCCGGCAGGCGGCGGCGAGGGTGGTGGCGGCGGCGAGCGCGATGAGAACCAAATCCAGTTTTTCAGAATCCAGCGACGGGATGGCGGCGGCAACGGCAACGAACGCCGTGGTGAGTGTGAGCGACATCACCAGCGCGTCTTGCTTTTTGAAGGCGAACAATGCCATCTGATTTGCCTGACATTGCCTGAAATCTCCTTGCCGGGCAAACCTGAAATGCTGATGAACCGCACGATCAACGCAGCCGGCGAAAGGTTTCCGGCGAGACGGAGAAAACCGATTTGAACACGCGCGAGAAATGAAACGGGTTGGCGAAGCCAAGGTCGGCGGCGACGTTTTTCACGAGGGCGCCGGGCTGCTGCAACTGTTCGGCGGCGACATTCATTTTCAGCCGTGTCAATAATAGGTAGGGCGATTGATGGTCGTAGCGGCGGAACAGGCGGCAGAGATACGCGGAGTCCACATGACATTCCTGCGCGGTCTGCGCCAGCGTCCGCAGCCGGTGAAACTGTTCGTGGATCAACTGGCGGCAGGCCTGATAGGTGGCGAAAGCGGGTGAGCTGGTGCCTTTCAACGGCGCGCGGGATTCCAGCAATTTTATGCCGAGACAACCGAGGAGCTGCCCGCAGAGTTCTGGTGTGCGCCGCGTGCCGCGTTGGCCGCTACGGATGAGTTCGTCAAAAAGCGGCTGGATTTCGCCCGGCGGAAAAATCTGGGAAACTTTTCCCGGCGGCAGGCGGCAGTGTTGAAGCCATTGATTTGATTGTGTTCCAGCGAAGTCCACGAAGTATTTCACGAGCGGCTTCTGCGGGTGGGACTGGATATGCTGCCGCACGCCTGGCCCGTAGGTGAAGACGGTTCCCGGTTTCAATTCATAGCTGCGACGGCCCAGTTTCAAGCGGCCCTCGCCGCGCGCGACGTATTCGAGGGAGTAAAACTGAAACGTGTCGCGTTGGATTTCATAGGCCGGTGTGCAGTGCTCCACGCCGCCGCAGACGACGGCGAGCCGGGTGCTACGCGGCGGCTGGAGGTTGAGGTAGAAGCGCCGCGCGGATGAGACTTGCGCGGAAAAAAAATCAGGTGAGGGCGTAATTGGTTTTTTCATGGCAGGTCAAATATGGATATGTGTTGGCCAAAAGTGGACATTCCCAAATGCTAAAGGCAAGCTAGAATTATGTCGAATAACAGATGACAGCCGATGTGCTGTGAAAGAAACTAGAAACATTATGGAACATACCAAACGAGTTGTAGAAAAAGATGCGCCTTTGAAAAAAGATGACTTGATCGTCATCACCGGGGCGGGCGGATTCATCGGCGGCAACCTCGCGCTGCATTTCAAGAAAAAAGGATTTGCCAACATTCGCGCGGTGGACAAGAAGCCGCTTTACGAATGGTATCTGCACGTTCCCGGCGTGGAGAATATCTGCCTCGACGTGAGCATTGAGGACAACTGCAAGCGTGTCTGCGAAGGTGCGGTGGAAGTTTACAATCTGGCGGCAGACATGGGCGGCATGGGTTTCATCGAACGTTTCCGCGTCGAATGTTTGCGCTCCATTCTCGTGAACACGCACATGGTCGAGGCGGCGTATCGTGCCGGTGCTCGTCGGTATTTCTTTTCGTCGTCGGCCTGCGCTTACAACACGCTGCTGCAAAAAGACCCGAAGGTGCGCGCGTTGAAAGAGACCGACGCGTATCCCGCGATGGCCGAACGCGGCTACGGTTGGGAGAAACTTGTGAGCGAAATGTTCTGCGAGGAATACTGGCACGAACGCGGGATGAAAACTTTCATTGCGCGCTTTCACAACGTCTATGGCCCGAACGGAACGTGGGATGGTGGTCGCGAAAAAGCGCCCGCCGCGATGTGCCGCAAGGTTATCGAGGCGATGGATAAAAAAGATTTGAGCATCAACATCTGGGGCACCGGCGAGCAGACCCGCAGCTTCATGTATATTGACGATTGCGTGAAGGGCATTGACATGATCACGCACTGCGATGATCTGATTGCGACGCCGATCAATCTAGGATCAAGTGAGCTGGTTTCCATCAACACGCTGGTGAGCAAGGTGGAAAAAATCGCCGGTGTGAAATTGAAACGCAGTTACAATTTGAACGCGCCGCTCGGCGTGGCGGGGCGCAATTCTGATAACACTTTCATCAAAAAAGTTTTGAAGTGGGAGCCGAACACGACGTTGGACAAAGGTCTCGCGATTACTTACAAGTGGATCAAGGAACAGCATCATGCCCGCAAAGCTGGCAAGCGCGTGGGCATCGGCTGAAATGTTGGTTGAAGTGTTTTAAGGTTGAAGCGTTGAAGCGAGGTGCCGCGACCGTTTCAACGCTTCAATGCTTCAACTGCTTGCCTGAAAAATGAAATCCACGCCCGTCGAAAAACTTCTTGGCTCAATTCCTAACCGCCTGCAACTCGCGGGCGGTTGGATTGACCAGCCGTTCGTTACGCGCCATAACCCCAAGCCGCCCGGCTCGATGGTGGTGGTGCAAATCGAGCCGGACTTTCGTCCGATGGACCGCAGCGGCATCGCCAGCGGCACGCGTGCGGTGGCGATGAAATTATGGCACGGCAAACTCCCGAAGCGTCCGCTGGATGAACTGGTGCGCGAGCTTTACGACGCGGAGAACGAAGGCAAGTCTGCGCCCAGCGGCTCGCAGGACATGATCGGCCTCGTCTATCCCGGCGTGAACCGGCTGGATTATGATTTCAACATCCACGGCGGCGTCTTCACCTCGCACATCGAATCGTGCAATGAAGTCAAGGTCGCGCGCTGGCTGGAAAAAGTGTTGCACCTGATTCCCGTCGAGCCGCGCCCGGACGGTTACAGTCCGCTCGGTAAAAAAAATCTTGATCCCAAGTGGGTTGCGAAACTTGGCCAGTCGGGAAAGGATTGCTACGACGCGATTGTGAAAATGGATGCAAAAAAACTCGGCGCGTCGTTCAATTTGAACATGAAATGCTGGGAGACGCTGCTGCCGCACGTCGTGCGTCATCCGTCGCTGCGCGTGGAGCTGATGCCGATTTTGGATGCGTATCAAAAGCAATATCTCGGCGCGATGTATTCTGGCTGCGGCGGCGGTTATCTGATTGTGGCGTCGGAAACACCGGTGCCGGGCGCGTTCAAAGTGAACGTGCGGACGGCAAAATAATTTCAACCACGGATGGACACGGATGGACACGGATGAACACGGATAAAACAAAAGCCGGAATTCTTAACCGCGAAATACACGAAATACGCGAAAAGGGATTTGGGAAATTTGTTCGCGTATTTCGCGTGGTTCGCGGTTAAATAAAGTGAGTTTTCAATTTGATTCGTGTCCGTCCGTTTTAATCCGTTGTTAAAAAATTATGAAACTGAACCAAATCAAATTCACCGCGCTGCTGCTGGGCGTTTCGCTCGTGTCGGCGGTCGCGCAAACTAGTTCGTTGCGCCTGCCGCCGATTGCTGGCGGGCCGTTCAAGGCGGACTGGAGTTCGCTGATGAATTATCAGACGCCGGAGTGGTTTCGCGACGCGAAGTTCGGCATCTGGGCGCACTGGGGGCCGCAGTGCGAGCCGGAGCACGGCGACTGGTATGCGCGCAGTATGTATGAAACAGGCAGCGGCAATTACAAATCGCACATCAAAGAATACGGCCATCCGTCCACAAATGGCTTCAAGGACGTTATACATCAGTGGAAGGCGGCGAATTTTGATCCCGACAAGCTGCTGAAATTTTACAAAGCGAACGGCGCAAAAACTTTCATGGCGCTGGCGAACCATCACGATAACTTTGACAACTGGAATTCCAAATATCAGGAGTGGAATTCCGTTGCGCTGGGGCCGCAGAAAGATTTGATCGGCGGCTGGGCGCGCGCGGCGAAGAAAAACGGGTTGCGTTTTGCCGTGAGCGTTCACGCCTCGCGCGCATGGACATGGTATGAGCCGGCGCAGGGCGCGGACAAGGACGTCGCGTTCGCGGGAATTCCTTACGACGGCAAATTGACGAAGGCCGATGGCAAAGGTCTGTGGTGGGACGGTCTCGATCCGCAGGAGCTTTACGCGCAAAACCACGCGCCCGGCACGAAGCTGAATTGGGACTGGGATCCAAGCAAAGGCAGCAGCGTTCCCGACGCTGCCTACATGGAAAAGTTTTTCAAGCGCACGCAGCAGCTCTGGGATGATTATCATCCCGACCAGATTTATTTTGATGACAGCGTGCTGCCCTTCCATGGCGTCTCGGACGAAATCGGTTTGAACCTCGCCGCGCATTTTTACAATTCGAGCATTTCTCTGCACGGTCAAAACGAGGCGGTGATGAACAGCAAGATGCTGAACGAAACCCAGCGCGAGGCGATGACTTACGACATCGAGCGCGGCAAGGCGGACCACATTTTGCCGCAGCCGTGGCAGACGGATACTTGCATCGGTTCGTGGCATTACGACCAGAATATTTTTAAGAGTCATCACTATAAATCCGCCGCGTCCGTGGTGCGGATGCTGGCGGACATCGTGAGCAAGAACGGCAACTTGATGTTGAGCGTGCCGTTGCAGCGCGACGGCCAGCCGGACGCAGACGAAATCAAAATCGTTAGCGAAATCGGTGCGTGGCTGAAGGTGAACGGCGAGGCGATTTACGCGACGCGTCCGTGGAAAATTTACGGCGAAGGCCCTTCGACGGTGACGGCGGAGAAAGGTCAGTTTGACGGCCAGCGCGACGTGTCCAACAAACCGTTCACGGCGGAAGATATTCGTTTCACACAGTCGAAGGATGGCAAAATACTTTACGGCATCGCGTTGGAAATTCCGAAGGACGGAACAGTCACGGTGAAATCACTCGCGAGCAATTCCGCAAACTGGCCGGGCAAAATCAGTAGCGTGCGTTTGGTCGGTGGCGGTTGGTGGAGCGGCTTGAAATTCACCCGCGATGAAAGCGGCCTGCACGTTTCGCTGCCGGAAAAATTTAGCGGCAAGACCGCGCTCGCACTGAAAATTAAATCCTGACCAATGCCGAACCAAAAACAGATTGTCGTCAGCGGCGGCTTCGATGACATTCGTGCCCGTGACTTACGGTTGTTGCAGGAAGCGTCGTTGCTGGGCGAGTTGACCGTGCTGCTGTGGCCGGATGAAACGCTGGCGCAACTCACCGGCAAGGCGCCCAAGTTTCCACTGGCGGAGCGGCAGTATTTTCTGAACGCCGTCCGCTACGTCAGCCGCGTGGAAGTTGCGGCGCGGGATTTGAATCTGGAAACGCTCCCGCGAACTGGCGGATTCAAGCAGGCTGTTTGGGCGATGCGTGATTCGGAAATCAGTCCGGCGCGAAAATCGTTTTGCCAGACGGCGGGGATTGAGTTGAGCGGCTTCACCGCCGGCGAGCTGTCCGGTTTTCCCGAACCGCCGCCGATGCCGTCCGCGCCTGGCAAAAAGAAAATCATCGTCACCGGCTGTTACGACTGGTTCCACTCCGGCCATGTTCGTTTCACGGAGGAAGTTTCCACGCACGGTGATCTTTACGTCGTCGTCGGTCACGATGAAAATATTCGCCTGTTGAAAGGTGAGGGGCATCCGCTGATTGGCGAGGCCGAGCGCCGCTATGTCGTCGGCTCGATCAAGTTCGTGAAGCAGGCGCTGGTTTCCACCGGCAGCGGCTGGCTGGATGCGGAACCGGAAATCAAACGCCTCCAGCCCGACATCTACGCGGTGAACGAGGATGGCGACAAGGGTGGCAAACGCGAGTATTGCGAGCAGAACGGGCTGGAATATCTCGTCCTCAAGCGGACGCCAGCACCGGGATTGCCGAAACGGAGTAGCACAGACTTGCGGGGGTTTTGAAGCAATTGAGCTTTTCACAGTCTCTTTTTGCGGTCAAAATCCAAAGTGTCCCAAAAATGTGCGTAATTTTTCTTGAATTTTTCTGGTATTTGAGCCACTGTGTCTCGGTAGTTTCAATCAAGATGAAAAACCCCGTTAAACAATAGTAATATGACCCGAAACCTAGGAGTAATAATTGCGTTGGTTAGTTTGTTTGCGTTTGGCGCGCGGGCAGACACGAACGCTAGTTATTCGATTTCGGTGAACCAACTGATTTCCGATGGCAACCCGGTCGGCCTTGTTTCCAGCACCAATATTTCAGGACTACCCACGAGTCTTTCCAGCATTCAGGTTTCACTCAACATCACTGGTGGTTTTAACGGAGATTTGTATGCTTATCTAGCGGGACCAACCAGCGGCTTTGCTGTGCTTTTGAATCGCGTGGGGCTAACAGCAGGCAATCCGTTCGGTTACGGCGACGCCGGTTTTAACATCACACTGGCTGATAGTGCTGCGAACATTCACGGTTATCAGGGTGGCAGCTATTCCATCACTGGCGGCCAGTTAGTCGGCACTTGGTCGCCAGACGGGCGGAACATTAATCCGCAATCTTCGGGAACAGTTTTTGGCGCGACATCGCCATCGACGTCGCTTGGCTTGTTTAACGGCACGAATCCAAACGGACAATGGACTTTGTTTGTGGCCGACCTTGCTGGTGGCGGCGGTTCGCCCCTGCTGGTGAGTTGGGGATTGACCATTGCGGTGCCGGAGCCGCAGACGTGGGCTTTGCTCGTGGGCGGTGCGGGAATGTTGCTCGCTCTTCGCCGCCGAAAAGTTTCTTGATTTTCCTCCCGCCGTATTTTTCGCGGATACTCCTAGTCCGCGAATTTTTTTGTCTTCAACCAGAACCAGCAATCATTCGCCCACGGATGCGTATGCGTGAAGGGTGGTTTGTCCAGTAGTCCGATTCCGTGCCGACCGTGTTCGTAAATGTGCAGGTCAAACGGCACATGATTTTTTCGCAAGGCGGCGGCGAACATCAGCGTATTCTCCATCGGCACGGTCTGATCCTCGAAGGTCGTCCACAAAAAGCAAGGCGGCGTATTGGTAGTCACCTGAAGTTCGTTGGAAAGATTTTTTACGAGTTCGGGTTGGGGGTTGTTTCCAAGCAGATTATCGCGCGAGCCTTTATGCGCAAACTCGCCAAGCGAAATCACCGCGTAGCACAAAATTCCAAGGTCAGGTCGCGAGCTTTGCCGCTCCACTTCATCAGTTGAATTTGTGTCTCCGCCATCGAAATGGGTTAACAGCGTTGCGGCAAGATGACCGCCCGCCGACGAACCCATGATGCCCACGCGCTGCGAATCAATTTTGTATTCTACCGCGTGTGCTCGCACCCAGCGCACGGCGCGAGCGGCGTCATTGAGCATTGCGGGATGATGATAACCGCTGGAGCCAAGGCGATACTTCAACACAAAGCACGTCACGCCATGCTGGTTTAGCCAGAGCGCATAATCATTTCCCTCGTGCGGCGCGAGGTGGGCGTAACCGCCGCCGGGACAGATCACCATCGCCGCACCAGTGGCGTTCGTTGCGTCCGGCAGATACGGCGTGAGCGTGGGGATATTGTTGTTGTTGGTGCCGAGTGCGCCAGGTGCATCGCCGGGCCAGAGGGGAATAGAGGATTTCATTTCAGCGCGGGAAAAGATAAGCGACGAAAATAAAATGGCCGATGCGAAAATAATTTTCATGGTTGGGAAATGTTTTTCTAGTCTAGCCACTTGGTTTGCTGCGCGTCGAGTTTTCGATTTTATCCGTTTATTTTCCTCATTGCGGCACGGGAATTTTTTGGTATGATGACAACTCGTTTATACGAAACCAACAAATTGATTTAATTTATGTCACAGCATCCTAGCTTGCGCGCGGCCTCCACTCTTGGCGGCAAACGTAATGTCCTCAAACGCTTTGAGCGCACCGCGCTGCTCAAGAAACGCGGCCAGTGGAAAGCCGGCGAACGCATCACCGGCCTCCGCAAAACCAAGCCCGAAGCTTGAGCGAAGGCAGCAGGAAGAAATGCTGAATGCAGAAGCGTTCGCAAGATCACTTCTGCATTCTCAATTCAGACTTCTGAATTCCTTTTGTGGTTCGCCTCCAAAAATTTCTCGCCGATGCCGGTGTGGCTTCCCGCCGTGCTGGGGAGCAGTTTATTTTAGAGGGTCGCGTGATGGTGAACGGCGCGGTCGTCCGCCTGCTTGGTTCCAAAATTAATCCGGCCACAGACAAGGTTTCCGTGGACGGGAAATTTATTTCCGCGCGAAAAAAAGTTTACCTCGCGCTGCACAAGCCCATCAGTTGTGTGTGTTCGCACAATGATGAATTTGGTCGCCCCACGATTTACCAGTTGTTGCCGCCAGAATGGAATGTGGCGAACTCGGTTGGCCGTTTGGACTACAACAGCGAGGGATTGATTTTCCTGACGAATGATGGACAATTTGCTTTGCGCCTGACGCATCCGCGTTACGGCATCCGCAAAAAATATTTGGTGAATGTCGAAGGGCAGGTGACGCCGCAGATGTTGGAATTGTTCAAGCGCGGCGTGGTTCACGAGGGCGAACGATTGCAGGCTTTGGCCGCGCGGCTCATTTCCAGCAGCCGTGCGAAAAGCGTCGTGGAAATAGAACTCGGCGAAGGTAAAAACCGTGAGGTGCGCCGGATGTTTGAAACGCAATCCCTGACGGTCACGCGGCTGGTGCGGACGCAGATTGGCAAGATTAAGCTTGGCGAACTGAAACCCGGAAAATGGCGAATGTTGACGCTGGCGGAGATAAAAACTTTGATTTCAGATTTATGAAAAAGAACTGCTGTTTGTTTTTGGCAACGATGATGGCAACGATGATGGCGACGGTGGCGGTGGCGCAGGTCAGCACGAACGCGCCCGCGCCGAACATCGTTTCGCCGCCCGCGCACCACGCGAAAACTGCGCCGAAGACCAAGGCAAACCCCGTCGCCAAGCCCAGCGCAAAGCCGGTTGTTAAGACCATTGCAAAAATTTCTGCGCCAGCCATCGCCCTCGTGCCCGGACCCGCCACGGTGGATGCCGAGAATGTTAATTATCGCGGCCAGATCGGCTTGAAAGGTGAGAGCCTCGGCCAGCTTCACAAGGGCGAAGTCGTCACCGTCATCAGCGCAATCACGCTGGACAAACACGCAGCCGACGAGCCCGCGCACTGGGCGAAAATTGGTTTGCCCGCTGGCGCAAAAGTATGGGTCAACAAACAGTTCGTAGATGCGACGGGTAAAAAGGTGGCGGTGAAAAAATTGAACCTGCGCGGCGGGCCGGGAGAAAATTTTAGCGTGCTCGGCACGATTGAAAAAGGCGCGGGCATCACGGAAATTTCTAACAAGGGCGAATGGATTGAAGTCTCGGCACCAGCGGATGCCTACGCGTTTGTGGCCGCGCATTATTTGCGTCAAGGCGAAGCACCGGTTACGCCGCCGACTACCCCGACATTCAATCCCGGCTCTGGTCCGGTGGTCGCTGGAGCCATTGGCCAAGCGGCTCAAATTCCTGCTGGTGCCGAAACGCCTGTCGCTGTGCCGACAACGACGACGGTGGCTGAATCGGAAAAAATTGTTGCGCCGCCTACGAGCGAACCGGTGACACCCACTCCTGTCAAACTCGCGGTCGTCGCGCCGCCGGTAGCTGTGGATACAAACTTGCCGCCGCCGCGCATCGTTTCGCATGAAGGCTGGGTGCGTGATTCCGTCAGCATCGTCGCCCCGACGTATCTTGAACTTTACGATCCCGTCACGGGCAAGGCGATTGATTATCTGTATTCCACCACGCCGCTGTTGAGCGTGGCGCGTTACAATGGAATGCACATCGTCGTCGAAGGCGAAGAGGCCTTGGACGCCCGCTGGAAAGACACCCCGGTGTTGACGATCAAAAAAATCTTCGTCCTCTCCACAAATACGCCGTCGCTTAAAAAGTAATCGTCGTGGTTGCGAACCTCATTGACGGACGCGCCATCGCCGCGCAAATCCAGTTGGAACTCGCCGCGCGCGTGGCGAATTTGAAAGCGCGCGGCGTCATTCCTGGCCTTGCGTTCGTGCGCGTGGGTGAAGACCCGGCCTCGAAAGTTTATGTCGGGCGCAAGGAAAAAGCCTGCGCTGAACTGGGTCTCGTTTCTGAAACGCACATTCTTCCTGAAAAAACTTCCGAGGCGGAACTGCTCGCGCTCATTGGAAAATTAAATTCGGCCAAACACATTCACGGAATTTTGGTGCAGGCTCCATTACCGAAACACATTTCCGAAGCAAAAGTTTTTTCCACAGTGTTGCCCACGAAAGACGTGGACGGTTTTCATCCAGTCAACGTTGGCAAACTGATGCTTGGCGATGAAAGTGGTTTCAAGCCATGCACGCCAGCGGGCGTCGTGGAATTACTCGTGCGTTCTGGCGTGAAGACGGATGGCGCGGAAGTTGTCGTGCTCGGTCGCGGCAACATTGTCGGCAAGCCGATGGCGGCGATGCTTTGCCAAAAAGGAAAGGGCGCCAATAGCACCGTGACGATTTGTCATTCAGCGACGCGCGACATCGCCGCGCATTGCCGTCGCGCGGACATCATCGTGGCCGCGCTAGGCGTGGCGGAATTTTTGAAAGCGGACATGGTGAAGCCCGGAGCCGTCGTGATGGACGTGGGCGTGAACCGCGTGCCGGATGCAACTTCCAAAACGGGAACGAAACTCGTCGGCGATGTGGATTTCAAAAACGTGCGACCGATTGCCGGACGCATCACGCCGAACCCCGGCGGCGTCGGCCCGATGACGATTGCGATGCTGTTGCAAAACACGGTTCGCGCGGCGGAACAATTTTTAACTAATTGAATAAGGAAAGCAGGAATGCAGGAAATATTAACGAGATGTTTGTTTCCTGACTTCTTGTTTTCCTAATAAAAAAACAACTAAAAACTTTTATGAACCCCACTCGTATTCTCCCTGATTTGCAATGCTCGCTCTTGTGCGAAGAAGTTCGCCAAGAGGCGAACGGCAATCTGTTCCTCATCGGCATCGTCAACCTCATTCGCGTGCCGCAACTGCCTGCGGTGGTGGGGCGCGTGTGCATCTTCAACCGCTGGACGGCGGGCCTTGGCCAGTTCACCGAGAGCACGCGCTTTATTGCGCCCGACCAGACCACCGTGCTCGGCAAAGGTGAAATGAAGTTCGACCTGCGCGACCCGTCCATGAACGCGAGCAACGTGATGTTTTTCCAGCAAGTGAAATTCGACACTGCTGGAACCTATTATATCGAGGTGTTGGTGGATGATGTGATGAAGCTCCGTTACCCCGTCGTGGTCGTGCACACGCCGTCGCCAGAAGCGAAGCAAGGTTGAGTGCGGCGCTAGGCTGACAACTTGAGCAACTGTGCCGCGTGGTCGGCGGTCATTGGCGTCACCGAGATGCGCGACTGTTTCAGCAGTGGCATCGTGGACAAATTTTTGTCTGCCTTGATAGTTGCTAGGCTTACGGGTTGGCCAAGAGATTTTTCCGGCACCAAGTCCACGCACGACCAGTCACCTTCCTCCGCCGTGGCGTCGGGATAAAATTCTTTCGCCACGCGCGCGAGGCCGACGATCTCTTTGCCGGTGACACTGTGGTAGAAAAAAACCGCGTCGCCTTTTTTCATCGCGCGCAAATTATTTCGCGCCAGATAATTTCGCACGCCGGTCCACGCAGTTTTGCCGTCCTTCAAAAATTGCGACCACGAATAGGATTCGGGTTCCGATTTCACAAGCCAATAGTTCATGCCAGAAAATTTAGCCACAGATGGGCACAGATGAAACACAGATTTTTAATCCGCGAATCTTGCCGGCATAATTGATTCCGAATAATTAAGGGCAATTTTGATTTTATCGCGCCGCTGGCAGATGGTTTTATCTGTGTCCATCTGTGCCCATCTGTGGCTAAAATACGACTGTGATTTTTTCAGAAAACTTGAGTTCAATCCGCCAGCGCATTGCCGCCGCGTGCGCGCGCGCGGGGCGCGACGAAAATTCCGTGACGTTGTTGGCGGTTTCCAAATCACATCCGCCGGAGGCGATCCAAGCCGCCGTGGATTGCGGTCAGATTTTTTTTGGCGAAAATAAAATTCAGGAGGCAAAGGCTAAAATCCCGCTATGTCCCGGCAAGGCGCGTTGGCAATTCATCGGCCATCTGCAATCGAATAAGGTGCGCGACGCGGTGGAATTGTTTGAGCTGATTCAGGGCGTGGACAGCTTGGCGATTGCGAAGGAAATTTCCAAACGCGCGGAGCAGGCGGCGAAGACGATGCCGATTTTGCTCGAAGTGAACGTGGCGGGCGAGGGGAGCAAGTTTGGTTATGCGCCGGAAAAACTATTGGCGGAGTTGGCGGAGTTGAACGCGCTGCCGCGCATCGAAGTTCACGGGCTGATGGCCATTCCGCCGTATGCGCCGATTGCAGAAAAGGCGCGTCCGTATTTTCAAAAACTTCACGGGTTAAAAATTGAATGCGAAAAAATTCTTGGTGCGCCGTTGCCGCAGTTGAGCATGGGCATGAGCGGTGATTTCGAGGTGGCCATCGAGGAAGGCGCGACGATTGTGCGCGTGGGCACGGCGTTGTTCGGCGAACGGATGAGCAACGTGCGGCGGATGGAGTAAATGACGCAGGCAAACTAGCGTGTCCAGCGGCTAAATTTTTTCGCAATTCCGCCGATATGAATTAACTTGGCGCATGACCGTGGACACTTTCAAACGTGAGATCAGTGAGGCCGTAAGAAATTACGACCGCTACGTTGTGTGTTTGCAAAAGACGCCCGATGAATTCGAGGCGGTGGTGACTTCGCTGATGCAGAAGGCCATCGGGGCGTTTGCAAATCGCGCGGCGGGGATGCGTCACGGCATCGCGCTGGATCGGGAGGTCACGGTGATCTTGAGTCAAGGCGACGGTGAGCGTCCGTTGTGCGGAATTTATTTCAACCTCCATTCGCCTTACCGAAAAGAATCGTTGCCGCAAAGCTTGCCGGAGTTTGTGGGGAAAAATCCGGCAGATGCGGATTGATACGGCTGGTGGCACGAGTATCTTGCCAGTGAATTAAGTGTCGTTGAAAAACTTTCTCCCCGGCCAAAAAAAGAAGCACAGGCAAAATGCCTGTGCCACTTGCTAACTTTAGCTTTTGAAATTTATTCAGCGCGGACGACATCGCCCACCTTGGCGTCGCCAGAAACGAGATCGGCCACGATGTTATTATCGGACTGCGGGCCGGTGACTTTTACTTCGGCCACCTTCAACCCAGCGCGATAGAGGAACAAAGATTGTTGCAACTTCGGCGCCTGATTGCCCGGAAAACCCACCACGACAAAACGGCCGACCTCATTCGCCGCCACGACTTTGGCGAGCAACGTGGTGTCGGGCGTGACGATGGCGGTGGTGTTCAACGTGGTAGCTTCCTTGTGCGCGTGCTCGCTCGCGATGGCCACTGCATTATTGGTTTTCGGCGCGGTCTGCGCCGGGTGCTGCACGCCGGGCGAATTTTGCTGAAACATGGAGCAGCCCGAGAGCAGCGCGGCAACCATGATGGCGGCGATGGAAAAAGTGGTTTTCATTTTGCGTTGTGCGGCCAGTATAAGTCGGTTTTGCCCGCGTTCAACATCATTTTCACCACGACTTCGATTCAAGATTATTCGGCGTCCGCTTGACTTGCCCGCGCCGGTCGGAAAAAATCTGCGCGTCGTATGCCGGAAAAAAACTCTGAAAAAAAACTGACCCGCGTGGAGCAGCGCGAACTGGACACCAAGATTGAATTCATCGAGGGCCTCGTCCGCCGCGATCCGCAATACGTGGATGCGCTCCAAATTCTCGGCGACCACTACACGCAGCGCGGACGCATCACCGAAGGTTTGCAGGTGGACGAAAAGCTCGCGCAACTGGAGCCGGAAAATCCCGTGGTGTTTTACAATCTCGCGTGCAGCTATTCGCTTACGGAGGAATTCGAGCGCGCCGTCGCCGCGCTGCATCGCGCCATCGAACTCGGCTATGATGATTTCACCTGGCTCGCCAAAGACCCGGATTTGAAAAATCTTCGCGACCAGCCTGTCTTCGATGAATTGAAGGAAAAAATCAAGCACCTCAAAGCCAAGCCGCGGTGAAACATGGAGCGTGATGTGTGTGCGTGAATGATTTCCAAATCATGCGCTGACAATTTTCACGCATCACGCATCATTTTTATGAACGTCACCCTGCGCGGCCGCACCGGGCATTTTCGCACCGTCAGTTTTGATGCGGCCAGAAATTCCGTGCAGCTCATTGAGCAACGGCTGCTCCCGCACGCGTTCAAAATCATCGGCACCAAAAATTTTCGCGAGACGGCGCAGGCCATCACGGACATGGTCGTGCGCGGCGCGGGGGCGATTGGCGCGACGGCGGCTTACGGTCTGGCGCAGGGCGCACGCGCTTTTCGCGGCTCCGACCTAAAAAAATTTTCCGCGCACACCGATCTGGTTTTCAAAATGCTCGCCGAGGCGCGGCCCACCGCCGTTGATCCCGTCAACGCGATGAACGACGTGCGCCGGAAGATGCTCGCCGGAAAAACGGTGGCTGAACGCCAGTTCCTCGCGCTCGCCGCCGCCGAGGAATTTGCCAACGAAGACGCGCGGCACTGCGAGGAAATTGGCCGGCACGGCGCGAAGCTGATCCGCAACGGTATGAACATCCTCACGCACTGCAACGCGGGCTGGCTCGCGTTCGTAGATACCGGCAGCGCGACCGCGCCGATGTATGCCGCGCAGGCGCAGGGAAAAAAGTTCCACGTCTTTTGCGACGAGACGCGTCCGCGTTCGCAGGGCGCGACGCTCACCGCGTGGGAACTCGCGCAGCAAAACATTTCGCACCAGATCATCGCCGACAACGCCGCCGGACATCTGATGCAGCGCGGGGAAATTGATCTGGTCATTGTCGGCAGTGACCGCGTGCTGGGTCGCACCGGCGAAGTGGCGAACAAAATCGGCACCTACACGAAGGCGGTTTTGGCCGCGCGCCATAAAATTCCGTTCTACGTCGCGATTCCGCTTTCGACGATTGACTGGAATTTGAAACGCGGTTTTGACATTCCGATTGAAGAACGCGAAGAAAGTGAAGTGCTGGGCGCGTGGGGAATTATTTCAAATCCAAAATCTAAAATTCATAATTCAAAATTGAATCAGCGCGCTTACATCCGCGTGGCAAATCCGACCAGTAGCGCACGCAATCCCGGTTTCGACGTGACACCGGCAGAACTCATCACCGGCATCATTACGCCAGTAGGAATTTTCAAGCCGAAGGAGCTTTGGAAGAAATTGCATCCAAGAATTACCGCAGGAATGTAATTGAAAAAAGACCGGGTAAATCTGCGGATTTGCCCTGCCAATCGAGGTTGAATTTCTCGGGATTCAAAATGTCGGTGGGTGTGCGCGAGAGGCACAGGGGTGTGCGCGACTCGCACAGTATCTTTTTTGGTAGCGGGGTTTATACCTTGCGCCATGATTGATTTAATTTCCCCCGTGGCACCAAGCGTTTCGCTTCACCGCTACGCCGTTCGACGTATTGGTAGATTTCCGGTTGTCAGGCATGGTCAGGGCATGAAATTTTTCACCGGCATTTTTTGCACGCTGCTGCTCGCACACGTCGCCAGCGCCGCCACTTTGTCGTGGACGAACACCGCTGGCGGAAGTTGGCACGTCGCGGCGAACTGGCTGCAACACGCCATTCCCGGAGCGGGCGACACCGTGCTCGTCACGAATGTCGGCAGCTATTCCGTGCTGATCACTAACAGCGTTTCGCCCGCGTCTTTGCTCATCGGTGGCGCGGGTTCGCCGAACGTCGTCGTGGATAACTTCGCCACGCTGTCCTGCGCCAGTTGTGTCATCACCAACGGCGGCACGATGACGTGGAGCAATAGTTGGATCAACGGCGCGCTCACGATTTTGTCCGGCGGCCAGTTGAATTGTGCCGCGCCAAACAACTCCTACCTCTACGGTCTCATCATCACGAACCAAGGCACGGTTACTTGGGGTAGCGGCGGACTTTCGAGCGGCGGCCCGCCGAGCACGGCGATTTACAATTCCGGCCTCTGGCAGATCACCGGCAACAACACGTTCGCTTACGGTGGTGGCGGCAGCGGCACGCCAGTCTGGGTCAACACCGGCACGCTCCGCAAATCGGGCGGCGGGCTGACGTCCATCAGCACGTTCAACTTCCAAAACTTCGGCGGCGTGGTCGAGGTGCAGTCTGGCACGCTCGAATTCAACGGCGGCACGACCAATTTTTTATCTGGCGTCTTCACCAACACCGCGCCCGCCCTCATCAATTTTATCAACGGCACTTGGACAGACGCGGGCGGATTTTTTGCTGGCACGGGCACGAACACGTTCAACGCTGGCACGTTTAACTTGCGGACGAATGTTCCGCCCGGCTTGAAATTTGTCAGCGGCAATCTCTGGGTCACTGGCACCAGCACGTTTCAAAATTCTGGCGCAATCACGAACCTCACACTTGATGGCGCGACGTTGCGCGGCACGAACATCGTCACCGGCACGCTCAATTTCAATAACGGCAGCATCCCGGAAAAACTCACCATCGCCACCAATGGCCAGCTCATCGTCGGCGGCGGCCCGGTGAACAAACTTCTTTACGGAGTCACGCTCATCAATCAAGGCACGGTGGTTTGCGGTGGCACGATGAACGTCGGCGGCGGCGGGTCAATTTTCAATAGCGGCCTCTGGTTGATTACCGGCGACTTCAGCGTCTATAACGGCAACAGTCCGCATATTTTCTGGACGAACACCGGCATCATCCGCAAGACGGCCGGCGGCACGCTCGTCAACCAGTTCAGCGAGCTGGACGATAATTTTGCGAACCTGCCCGGCGGACTCGTGGAATGTCTCGCGGGCCGTTTGATTTTGAGCGGCGACACGAACAGCCAATTCGGCGGCACGTTCAACGCGGTGGGTTTCATTGATCTGGCGAACGGAACGTGGACTGACGCGGGTGGAGTGACGACCGGTGCGGGCACGAATCGTTTTAATTCTGGCACGTTCAATTTGCGGACGAACATCCCGGCCACCCTGCTGCTCGCGGGCGGAAATATTTTCATCACCGGCACGAACACGTTTCAAAACTCCGGTGCCATCACGAACCTCACACTTGATGGCGCAACGCTCGGCGGCACGAACATCGTCAGCGGCGGCACGCTCACGATGAATGCTGGCGCGCTCGCCGGTCAAGTGCTCGTGCAGCCGGACGGGCAAATCGTATTCGCCACGAGCGCGACGAAAGCGCTTTCACCGCTCATGCTCTCCAATCGTGGCACAGTCACGATGAACGGCAGCAGCGTGGGCAGCGGCAACACCGCGATCGTCAACTCCGGCCTCTGGCAGATGACTGGCGATTTTGGTCTCGGCTACGGCGGCGTGGGCACAATGACCTTCACGAACCTCGGCACATTCCTCAAGGCCAGCGGCGGCGGCACGGCGGACAACACTGCCATCAGATTTTTCAACCAACCCGGCGCGCTTGTGCAGGTGGATTCCGGCACGTTACAACTGCCCGCAATCGCCACGAATTATTCCGGCACGTTGCGGCTCAATGGTGGCAAACTTGAAGCGCACTTCAGCGGCGTGTTCAACGTCGCCGGCGGCACACTCGATGGCGCGGGAACTTTCGGCGCGAATAGTTTCACCGGTGGAAATATTTCGCCCGGACTCGGCGGCGCCGGGCAGATGAATTTTTCCAGCGGACTCAATTTGAATTCCAACGTCACGCTCGTGATTGACGGGAGCGGCCCAGTTCCCGGCGTGAGCTATGATGCATTGTCTGTGACGGGCGCGGTGACGCTCGCGAACTGTAATTTACAAATCACCGCGCTGCCCACGTTTCCGGCGGGGACGACATTCACGCTCATCAATAACGACGCGGCAGATGCGGTGAGCGGCACGTTCGCCGGGCTGCCGGAAAATTCTCCGCTCACTGTCGGCGCGCAAAGTTTCCGCATCCACTACGCCGGTGGCACGGGCAATGACGTGACGCTCGTGCGCGACGGCATCGTAACCGGCCCGCAGCTTGCGATGCAATTTTTCACAAATAACTCGTGGACGTTCACTGGCTCCAACGCGATTCCGCTAAAAGCCTTCACCGTGCGCGCCTCGACGAATCTCGTGGCATGGACGAACATCGGCGTGGCGACGAGCAGCGTGAGCGGCGTGTGGAGTTTCACGGACACGAACGCGTGGCGCTACGCCCGGCGGTTTTACAACACGACGAATTGAACCGTAGCGTCCGGCATCTCGCCTGACGTAGAGCGGCTTCCAGCCGTCCGGGAAAAAATCGTCAGTCACCGAGCAGAAGTCAGCCGTAATTTCGCCAAGATGCTGGGAGCGTTTCCGTGGGCTGAAAACTGCAACTGCTACAGCCGCCGATGTGATACCGCCGGAACAACGCCCGCTGCGCGCCGGGAAATTGTTCCAGCACCGTGCTCATGGGGGATTGAGGAGAAATCATTTTTTGCACACATACTTTATACGACATCCCGTCGTTTGCGCCAGTGATGTTCCGATAATTGAAACAGGATGATGTGAAGCCGCCCGGCCAAATTCACTTCACTCGCAACGTGTCGCCCAAGTCCTCCACCTCGAAAATTTTCGCCCGCTCGTTCGGCGCGTGGTTTGGCGAATGAAGCATTAGTATCAGTTGCCCGTCGAAACGGCGGAACAACATCGGATGACCTCCATCCTTCGCGTAAATAGGCTCCGCCTGCTGCTCCCACGGCCCTGCGAGCTTGCCGGATTTGGATTTCGCAACGCCCACCTCGTAGCCGCCCGCACCAAAGCTCGACCAAACCATCAGCAGCTTCCCAGTTTTCGAGCGATATAGGAACGGCCCGTCTGTGACATGGCAACCAGACGTTCTGGATTTTTCACTCCATGGTGCGTCGCTCGCCTGAAACATCCACTTCGGCTCGCCCACCGTGTCCGACAAGTCATTTTTTAACTGGATGAACTCCATCCGCCCGTCCGTGATCTGCACCCACTCGTGTGAAAAAATCATGAACGGCACACCGTCTTCCACCCAGAACGTTCCGTCCAGCGTCATCATGTCCGTCGGCAGCGTGGAATGATTTGCGAACGGCGCAAACGGTCCGCGCGGCGAATCGCTCACGAGCACTTGCGAGCCGCGCAACACGCGCGGCTCCCAGTTGCGCCACTGCTCCGGCAACGGCTTGTCCGTGTTGAACGTGAGAAAGAGATAAAACTTCCCGTTGTAACTGTGCAACTCTGGCGCCCAGATGCCGCGATTCGCCCAGAAATTCGTCGGCACTTCAAAGACGATTTCCGGCCCGGTCCAGTTCTCCAAATCCTTGCTCGTGTATTCGACGACCGCCGCGCGCCCGTTCGGCCCGCGTCGTCCCGTGGAACTGACGAGGAAATACGTCTGTGAATTTGTGTCCGACCATACGCAGCAATCGCGCAGCCGCACGTCGGTGAGCTTCACCGTGCGCGGCGATTCGGCGGGCGTGGAGAAATTGGTCTGCGCACGAACAACACCGGCAAGGAAAATAAAAAGAAGTGTGGGATGAAAATATTTTTTCATGGCGAACTTGAAGCATAGACAGATTCAGCCGAAGGAACAAAATTTAATTCCGCACAAAACCCCGGCGGACATTGGCGTAAAACGCACGCCAAAACTTCTCGCCGTTGACCTTCAATTCAATTGCAGCAGGAAAAATGCCGCGCTGTTCGTGATTTCCACGCCGACCAGATTCTCGCCGTTGGTCGTCACGGGAGTGACAGTCACATTCGTCCAAGCGGCGGGATTTTCAATCTGCCCAGTCTGCTGCAAAACAAAACCGGTGGACGGCGCGGGCCAGCGCAAGTTCACGTTGCTGCCGTCAAAGCTGAATCGCAGTTTTTTCAACGAAGGCGTTCCGGCCACCCGCACCGGCAGGGAAGTCACATAAGGCTGGCCGGTCATGTAGAGGGTTTTATATTGTGCACCGCCAAAGCAAAGATTCGCCGTCCGCGTCAAAAGAATTTTGCCGATCAAATGGGTGTCCGGTGTAAAGATGTAAACTCCTTCGCCGCTGCTCGACCAGACCCGTCCATCCACATCGCAACGGATGCCGTCTGGAATGCCATTGGTAATGTTGGCGAAGACGGAACCGCCCGTGAGCGTGTTGCTCGCGGTCACGGAATAAACCAGGATATGATGCTGCGCCGTGTCGGAATCAGCGACGTAAAGTTTCGTCTCATCCGGCGAAAAACAAAGCCCGTTGGGTTTGGTGATGCCGTTCGTAATGACCGCTGTGCACGTTCCGTTGGCGGGATTATAGCGATAGACGCAAAGACTGGCCGCAAACCCCGCGCGTGGAAAAGAGTAGCCATTGTAGGCGGGATCGGTGAACCAGATAGTGCCGTCACTTTTCACCACCAGATCATTGGGCGAATAAAATTTCAAGCCATTGCAATTGGACACCAGCGCGGTCACGACATTGTTCGTCACCATGACCACGCGCAAGCCGTTGGTTCCCGCCTGACAGGCGAGGAGACGCTCCTCGGCATCGAGCATGGTGCCGTTGTAAAGCGTGTTGGTCGGCGGCGCGAGAAAGTCCGTGACGGTATTGGGCGGGACGAGTTTTTTCAGCTTGTTGTTGTTCTGATCGCAGAAAAGAAGATAACCGCCGGACGGAATCCAAACCGGTCCTTCGAGCCAGGTATTGATGGTTGCGTTGGTCGTGAGCACCGAGTTGGTGTCAATGATCTTACTAAACTCGGTGGCGTTGAAGATTTGAAACGCGGCCGCCCCGGCGTCTTGCCGTCCAAACAAAATGACGACCGCTAAAAGCGACAGGTTCCACCAGCGTTGCAACCGGCAAAACGGAAGCGATGGTCTTCCTATCTTTAGGTTCATCAGTCAATCAGTATAGGCGCAGAATTTGAACGCGCAACTGCGGCAACACTGCCAAACCCCAACCGCCTGTGAAGGTTTGGCGAGCCAGAGGTAATGCAATTCAATCTCTTATCCAAGCTCGCGCGCACGACGGAACAACCGGGTGTAAGTCTTGCCGCTCAACGTGGTTTCCAAAGCAAAGGTCTCGCAGCGACGCAGGCAGTCTTCGATTTGGGTGAGCAAGAGCCATCCGGCTTGGATGGCCCCGGCACTCGGGTTGAGTGGAGAAATGCCCCGCGCCATTTCATCTGCGTTCAAAAAACGAAGGCACTTCACTTCATGCGGCAAAAACTGTTTGGCAAAAGTAGTTTTTCCCGCGCCGTTACAACCGGCGATGACATAAATCGTTGGTGGCTTCGTGGCCATTTAACTTTTCTGCGCTGCCTTCGCCCACGCGTCTTTCAAAGTGATCGTCCGATTAAAAACCAATTTGCTCGCGCTGTCTTTATCCAACGCAAAATACGCGAGGCGCTCGAATTGATAACGCTCTTCAAAATTCGCGTCTTTCAAACTCGGTTCGCATTTGGCGGTGATGACTTCGAGCGAGTGCGGGTTGAGATGCTTTTTGAAATCACCGTCGGCATCCGGTTCCGGCACGGTGAAGAGCCGGTCGTAGAGGCGCACTTCGGCATCTACGGCGTGCGCGGCGCTGACCCAATGGATCGTGCCTTTTACTTTGCGCGCGGAGGTCGCGCCGCCCATCTTGCTGTCGAGATCGGCGGTGCAGCGCAGTTCGGTGATGTTGCCAGCGGCGTCTTTGATGATCTCTTCGCACTTGATGATGAAGGCGTATTTCAAACGCACTTCGCCGCCGGGCTTGAGGCGGAAAAATTTAGGCGGCGGAATTTCCTGGAAGTCATCGCGCTCAATAAATAATTCGCGAGCAAAAGGCATTTTGCGTCCGCCAGAAATCGGATCCTCTGGATTGTTGATGGCGTTGAGTTCTTCCACTTTGCCTTCGGGATAATTCGTGATGACAACTTTGATCGGGCGCAGCACGGCGAGACGGCGTTGGGCGTGTTTGTTCAAATCCTCGCGAATGGTGTGTTCCAAAACGCTCACGTCCGTGATGCCGTTGTATTTCGTGATGCCAATGTTGTAAGCAAAATTCCGCAACGCCTGCGCGGTGACGCCGCGCCGACGGATGCCGCAGATCGTGGGCATCCGCGGATCGTCCCAGCCGGTTACGAGATTTTCTTCGACGAGCTGCATGAGTTTGCGTTTGCTCATCACGGTGTAGCCGAGCGAGAGGCGCGCGAACTCGTATTGATGCGGCAGGGGACGCGCGAGGTCGAGCGATTCCAAAATCCAATCGTAAAGCGGACGGTGCACTTCAAACTCCAGCGTGCAGATTGAGTGCGTGATGCCTTCGATGTAATCACTCAAGCAGTGCGCGAAATCATACATCGGATAGATGCGCCACTTCGCGCCGGTCTGATGATGGTCGGCAGTTTTGATGCGGTAGAGCAGGGGATCGCGCAACCAGATGTTCGGCGCGTCCACGATAATTTTTGCGCGGAGCACGCGGGTGCCGTCGGGGAATTCACCGGCTTTCATGCGCGTGAACAAATCTAAATTCTCCGCCACGCTGCGGTCGCGGAACGGCGAGGGTTTTCCGTTGCGACGAAATTCATCCGTCTGATCCGGCGTTAAATCGCAGACGAAAGCTTTGCCATTTTTGATGAGCGCGACGGCAAATTCGTAAATCTGATCAAAGTAATCGCTCGCGTAAAACGGTTCTAACTTGATGGCGGAATGTTGGCGCTCGCTTTCTGACGTGCCGAAGACGGGCGGTTGGAAAAAATCTTTTTTGCCTTCGACCATTTTTTCTTCCGGTGCTTTGCCCGCATGTTTGAGTCCGAGCCGATCTTCCGCCCAGCCGCCGAGCAGCCAATTCACGTCGGCCTGAATGGACTCGACGTATTCGATGTCTTCCTTCGTCGGATTAGTGTCATCCATGCGGAGATTACAGACGCCGCCGAACTCGCGCGCGATGCCGAAGTTCAGGCAAATACTTTTCGCGTGGCCGATGTGCAGATAGCCATTCGGCTCCGGCGGAAAGCGCGTGTGGATTTTTGGATAGCGTCCCTCGGCAACGTGTGCGGCCACGATGTCGCGGATGAAATCAGACGGCGCAGGCGGCGCGACGGGAACTGCCGGATCGGCGGGAATTTTTTCAATCGGATTGCTCATTTGTTGGTGGAGAATAACAAAGCCTGCACGCGATGGCAAATGGACGAGACCAACCTCGGTTTTTCCGTGCACAGTTTGCTACTACCGCCGAATGGTGGAAGTTCTCGCGCTGCGGTGGGCGGAACGAGTGAGAGAAAAATATCTGCCCTTTCCAAGGCGTTGCGCCGCTGCACGCGGCGCTGGTTTTCGCAGCGCGAAAACCGCCACCCCCCGACAGTTTGCCAATCAGGGACAGTGTCAAAATGCGATCTCAATCGTTTCGCCACCGAATCGTGACTTGACCTTTCGCGCGCAAACGGCAGACTGTGCGACTATTTTAGAACCTTTTGAATCTATGCAGCACATAAGAAATATCGCGATTATCGCTCACGTTGACCACGGCAAAACCACACTCGTAGATTGCTTGCTCAAGCAATCGGGAACCTTCCGCGAAAACCAGCACGAAACCAAAGAGGAACGCCTGATGGATTCGATGGACCTTGAAAAAGAAAAGGGCATCACCATCCGCGCCAAAAATGCCGCGTTCAAATACAAAGATTTTCACATCAACATTGTTGATACTCCCGGACACGCGGATTTCGGCGGCGAAGTGGAACGCATCATGAACATGATTGATGGCGTGTTGCTCGTGGTGGATTCCGCTGAAGGTCCGCAGGCGCAAACGCGCTTCGTGTTGCGCAAAGCTCTCGAAGCCGGTGCGAAGCCGATTGTGGTCATCAACAAAATTGACCGCGAGAACGCGAACCCGAAAAAAGTTTTGGATCAGGTTTTTGAATTGTTCATGTCGCTCAACGCGACGGATGAGCAGTTGGATTTCCCGTTTATTTATTGCTCGGCCAAGGAAGGTTACGCCAAGGTCGAACTCGAACACGTCAGCGGCACGATGGAACCGTTGTTCGATGCGATCGTGAAACACATTCCGCCGCCGCGCGCGAAAGCCGGTGACGGTTTTCAATTGCTCGTGGCGAATTTGGATTATTCCGAATACCTTGGTCGTATCGCGTTCGGCAAAATTGTCGAAGGCAAACTCAAAGTGGGCGACCCCGCAATTTGCCGTCATGGCAGTGGCAAAATTTCCAAGGGCAAGATTACCATGCTCTACCATTTCGAGGGCATGAAGCGGATCGAAATTCAAGAAGCCCACGCCGGCGACATCGTGGGTATCGCGGGTTTCGAGGAAGTTTTCATCGGCGAAACGATTTGCGATTCTGAATTGCGCGCCACACTGCCGTATATTCCGATTGATCCGCCGACGATTCAAATGGAATTTGCCGTGAATGACGGCCCGCTCGCGGGCAAAGAAGGCAAGCTTGTCACCGCGCGTCACATTTGGGATCGCCTCGTGAAAGAAATCCGCACGAACGTCGCCCTCCGCATCGCCCAGACCAGCGACCCGAAAATTTTCGCGGTCAGCGGACGCGGCGAAATGCAGATCGCCATTCTCGTCGAACAGATGCGCCGCGAAGGCCATGAAGTTCTCGTCTCGCGCCCCGAAGTGTTGTGGCAAAAAGGCGCGGACGGCAAGGCGCTGGAGCCGATTGAAAAATTGTATGTTGAAGTTCCGAGCGAAAATCTCGGCAACATCATGGAAAATCTTTCGGGCCGCAAGGCGCAGATCACCAACATGAATCACGTCGGCACGCAAGTCTCCGTCGAGGCGCTCGTCCCGATGCGCGGCTTGATTGGTTTTGAAACTGACCTCGTGAACTCCACCAAGGGCATGGGCGTGATGAGCCATCTCTTCCACGAATACGGCGAAGATCGCGGCGAAATTGCCGCGCGCAAAAACGGTTCGCTCGTCTCGATGGATGACGGTGAAGCCACGAGCTACGCGCTGAACATGGTGCAGGAACGCGGCCGTTTGATGATCGCGCCCGGCGACCATGTTTACGTCGGCATGATCGTTGGTGAAAACGCCCGCGAAAATGACATCCCCGTGAATCCGGTGAAGGAAAAGCGCCTCACGAATATGCGTTCGCAAGGCGACGGCAAAGGCATCGCGCTTTCGCCGCCGATGAAACTCTCGCTCGAACGCGCGTTGGAATATATTGACGTGGATGAATACGTGGAAGCCACGCCGAAGAGCCTGCGCCTGCGCAAAAAAGTGTTGGATGAGAACGCCCGCAAGCGTTCCGAAAAATCCCGCGCGATTAAATACGTGCAGGAATAAAAAGTCCCTTTCTACAACCGCCGTCTGGAGCAATCCGGGCGGCGGTTTTTTATATGGAATCAATGCACCGATGCTTTGACAGTCGGTGACGCGACGGAAATTCACTTTACGAACCACGTTTGTTTGCTAATCTCGACGGCCTTTGTTTCATTGAGGCAGTTAATTTTTTTATGGCCAAACTTTTCATTGAAGATGTCAGCTTGCACGGCAAGCGCGCGCTGATCCGCGTGGATTTCAACGTGCCGCAGGATAAAATCACCGGCGCGATCACCAACACTAAGCGCATCGAAGCCGCGTTGCCGACCATTCGCTATGCGCTGGATCAAGGCGCGTCGGTGATTCTAATGAGCCACCTCGGTCGTCCCGATGGCAAGCGTATCGAGAAATTTTCCCTGAAGCCCGTGGCCGATGCGCTGGCGAAATTGCTCGGCAAGCCAGTGCAATTTCTCAATGACTGCGTCGGCGCGGAAGTCGAAGCCGCGTGCGCCAAGGCCAAACCCGGCGATGTGATTTTGCTCGAAAATTTGCGCTTCCACATTGAGGAAGAGGGCAAGGTGAAGCTTGAAGATGGAACCAAGTTGAAAGCCGACGCCGAAAAGGTGAAAGCCTTCCGCGCCAGCCTCACAAAGCTCGGTGATGTTTATATCAATGACGCTTTCGGCACGGCGCATCGCGATCACAGCTCGATGACTGGCGTGTTGCTCCCGCAACGTGCGTGTGGCTATTTGATGAAGAAGGAACTCGACGCGTTTGGCGCAGTGCTCGACCACCCGAAACGTCCGTTACTCGCGATTCTCGGCGGCTCGAAAGTTGCGGACAAGATTCAACTCATCAACAACCTGCTCGACAAGGCTGATGAAATTATCATTGGCGGCGGCATGGCTTATACTTTCCGCAAGGTGCAAGAAAACATGAGCATCGGCAATTCGCTCTTTGATGCCGAGGGCGCGAAGATTGTGCCTGAACTGCTGGCGAAGGCCAAAGCTCTTGGCAAAAAAATTCATCTGCCCGTGGATTGGGTGACGGGTGATAAGTTCGGCCCCGATGCCAAGGTCGGCAGCGCGACGTTGCAAAGCGGCATCCCGGATGGCGTGGAAGGCATGGATGCCGGTCCGGAATCGTCCAAGCAATTCGCGGCGGTCATCGCCCGCGCCAAGACGATTATTTGGAACGGCCCTCCCGGCGTGTTTGAATTTCCCGCATTTGAAAAAGCCACCAAAGCAATGGCCGATGCCATCGTAGCGGTTACGGCAGCCGGGGCGACAACAGTGGTTGGCGGCGGCGACACGGCGACGGCGGCAAAGAAATTCGGTGCGGACAAAAAAGTGTCGCACACCTCGACCGGCGGCGGCGCGTCGTTAGAATTTCTCGAAGGCAAAGTGTTGCCCGGCGTAGCGGCACTTTCGGAGAAATAAATTTAACGCAAAAGAAATTAACGCAAAGGCGCAAAGGTTCAAAGACGCCAAGTTAAAACAGTTTTCTCTGCGCCTTTTGCCCTTGGTGTCTTTGCGTTAAAAATTAGCGTTAATAAAGACTATGACCGAGAACGAAATCAGCAAAGTGATTGTGGATGCAGCGATTGAGGTTCATCGGGAGCTGGGTGGGCCGGGATTGTTGGAAAGTGTTTATGAAGAAGCCATGGTCGAGGAACTGACTCGGCGCGGACTTAAAGTGGAACGGCAGTTGCAAGTGCCGATTATTTACAAAGGCAAACAACTGGCGAGTCCGCTGCGACTGGATTTGAAAGTGAATGGATTGGTGCTGGTGGACAACAAAGCCGTGGCGGAATTGAATCCAATTTTTGAAGCGCAGATGTTGACGTATTTGCGTTTAACGAAGTTGAAGCTGGGATTGGTCATTAATTTTGGTGAGCGTTATGTGAAGAATGGAATTCACCGCGTTGTGAATGGTTTGCAACAACTTTGCGTCTTTGAACCTTTGCGCCTTTGCGTTAAAATTTTTTGAAACATGAATAAAGAAAGAAAACTGATCATTGCCGGTAACTGGAAGATGAACAAGACCGTCGCCGAGGCACTCACGCTGGTGGAAGACCTCAAGCGCGATCTTGCCAACGTGAAGGAAGTGGACATCGTTATCGCGCCGCCGTTCACCGCGTTGAGCGAAGTGTCCAAGGCCACGCTCGACTCGACCATTCGCCTCGCCGCGCAAAACATGAGCGAGAATAATTTTGGCGCGTTCACTGGCGAAACCTGCGCGGGAATGTTGAAAGAATTTTCCGTGCGCTACGTCATTCTCGGCCACAGTGAACGTCGGCAGTTTCAAAAAGAATCTGACGCGCTCATTGCCAAGAAAGCGTTGGCGGCTCACGCGGCCACGTTGAAACCCATCGTCTGCATCGGCGAAACGCTCGCCGAACGCGAAGGCAATCTCACCGAAAAAGTTTTGGAAACCCAGACGCGCGGCAGCCTCGCCGGTTTGACCAAGGAACAAATGGTTGAAACCGTTCTGGCCTACGAGCCCGTCTGGGCCATCGGCACCGGCAAGACCGCCAGCACGCAGCAAGCGCAAGACGCCCACGCGTTCATCCGCAAGACGCTCGCGGCGATGTTCGATGACGCCACGGCGAAAAAGGTTCGCATCCAATACGGTGGCAGCGTGAAGCCCGCGAACGCGAAAGAGTTAATGAGCCAGCCCGATGTGGACGGCGCGCTCGTCGGTGGCGCTTCGCTCGAAGCGAGAAGTTTTGCTGACATCATCAAGAATTCCATTTAAGATAACCAACCTATGAATTTCATTGCCGACTTATTGACCTTTGTGCTCGTCATCAACTGTCTGTTGCTGATTTTTCTCGTGCTGGTTCAGTTGCCCAAGAAGGATGCCGGTGCGGGCATGGCTTTCGGCGCGGGTGCGGCGGATGCCTTGTTTGGCGCAGGTTCTGGCAACGCGTTGACGAAAATCACCAAGTATGCGGCGGGCGCGCTCATCGTGCTGTGCCTCATGATTAACTACGCCAGCGCCAAATCCGGCCACGATAACGGTGCCAACTTCCAGAAGAAGCTTCAGCAAAAGCAGATGGAATCCACCGCGCCGTCGGCTCCGGCTCCGTCCATGACTCCCGCGCCCACTGCAACGCCGACAACGACTCCGGTGGTAACCTCGACGAACGCGAAGTAAATTTCTTTTTCCACGAACGCGCCGCGAATTTATCGCGGCGCGTTTTTTTTGCCACGATTGCCGTCTGCATTGCGTTTGCGCCGGACATAAACGCAGGTCATCAAGATCAAGTCAGTAAAGGCGGGGCGCAGCGGCGGCGGCTTAAAAACATTTTTAAAAAATTAACCGGCGATCAATAGTCAGAAGGCAAACGTGATGCCCGTGCGGGTTGGAGGGTGGAACATGGTCGCTCGAAAATCACTCGCCATTTTTCTAATTCGCGTTCCGAGCTGGGAGCGGCGTGTGATTCAACCGCCAGAAAATACGTTTTGCCTAGCGGTCAACGGCGAACTTACATGAGTTGCGCCATGAATTGCCGTTGCGCGACCAGCGTGATGGCACCGCGCAGGCGCGGCCAAGTTTCCGGATCGGAAGTCACGATGCGGGTATTGGCGTGCGTCAGCGACCGCTGCTGGATGACGGCATCCACAATCGGCCCGACGCGGTTCCAGGCGCGGGTGACTTCGCCGATCACCACGATCACTTCCGGCGCGAGGCCGGTGACGAGCATGGCGAGACCGGCACCAAGCTGATGCGCCATTTGGTCTAATGACTTGCCAGCAATCACATCGTTCTGTTCCGCCAGCCGCAGCAAATCGGAGAAGGGCAGGGGCGACATATCGCTTTTGGAACCGGCTTGGACTTTACGGCCAGAGGCAAAGGCCGCGTAGCTGCGCATGGCCGCTGTGTTGGAGGCCAAGACTTCCCAGCAGCCACGGTTGCCGCAATGACATTTCGGGCCGCTGGCGTCGAGGGACACATGGCCAAATTCACCCGTCACGCCTTGCGCGCCGCGCAGCAACTGGCCGTTCATGATCATGCCCACGCCAATGCCTTCGGACACGGTGACAGCAATCAAATTAGACACGCCCTCGCCGTGGCGGTTAGCCCACAGTTCCGTCAGCGCGCACGCGTTGGCCGCGTTTTCAATTTCCACTTTCAGTCCGGTCAGTTGTTCCAGCGGCGCTTGAAAATCTACGTCGTGCCAGTGCAAGTTCGGCGCGAACGTCAACCGGTGCGAGGCTGGGTCAATCCGGCCGGGCACGCTGATGCCGATGCCTTCATACGAACTTTTAGGATGCGCCCGCATCAAGTCCACGATGCGCCTTCCCAGCCGCGCGATAAAATCGTTGGGATCATTTCCCGTGGGCATGGATTCGTGCGCCAGAATTTTCATGTCCAGATTCGCCACCGCCAGCGTGGTCACATCGGGATGGATGTCCACGCCGATAATGCCGCTGCGATCCAAATTCAGATGCAGAAAGGTTGGCTTGCGTCCGCGCGGCAGATGGCCGGTTGCGCCCTCGATCACCCAGCGTTCGGCAAGCAACTGCTCGGTGATGGCTGAAACCGTGCTGCGCTGCATTCCCGAACGCCGCGCTATACTTGCGCGCGAAATCGGCTGATGTTTGCGCACCAAGTTCAGCACGATCCGGCGGTTGATGTCCCGCGCCGTCTCGCTGCTCGCCACTCGGAAATTGTTGAGGTCAATCTTGTTCACGTTCTTTTGGAAACTTGCCTCGGTCGGGTGACACTCTGCACGAATAATGCTATTTGTTCAACCCCCGAATAAAATCTCATTTCCCATCCCCTGCGCCAGCCGTTACGATGACCTCACCGCAAAAATACTTTGAGCCTCCAACTCCACATCAACGACCAATCGCTTGTCACCGCGCCCGGCGCGACGATCTTTGATTGCGCCGCTGCGCTCGTCATCAAAGTCCCGACCTCGTGCAACAAAAACGGCAAATGCCGCGAGTGTCTCGTGGAAATCACCGAGGGCATGGAACTGCTCTCGCCGCGCACGCCGGAGGAAAATCATCTGCGCGAAAAATTCCGCCTCTCCTGCCGCTGCAAAATAAATTCCACTTCCGGCGTCGTCCGCTGCCACACGCTGCGGCGCGGCGAAATGCGCATCGAACGTCACGCGTTTGAACTGCCAACCTCCCACAAAAAATTACAACTTGATCCCGCCGTCACGCGCGATGGCGAACGCATCTTGCTCGACGGTGTTGAAATCGCCCGCTCCACCGCGCCGATTCACGGCCTCGCGATGGATTTGGGAACGACAACTGTGGTCGTGCGTTTGCTGAATTTGGAGACCGGCGAAGTCGTGGCCGATGCCTCTTTTGAAAACCCCCAGCGCTTCGGCGGCTCCGACGTGATGGCGCGGATTCAGTTCGATACGAATGACAAAAGTCGCCTGCTCCAGCGCACGCTCACCGGTTATCTCTCGCACGCCATCGAAGAATTTCCCGTGGATCCATTGACGATTTACGAAGTCGTCGTCGCCGGTAATTCCACGATGCGCGACATATTTTTTCGGCTCAACGTCCATTCCATCGGCCAAAGCCCGTATCGTTCGCTGACGGAGTTGGAAATGGAAGAA
>JANYCI010000313.1 GCA_025360325.1 Limisphaerales bacterium
CTGGTGGACGCCACCCTCATCGCGGCGCCGCCCTCGACCAAGAATCAAAAGCGCGAACGCGACCCTGAAATGCACCAGACCAAGAAAGGCAACCACTGGTATTTCGGAATGAAAGCGCACATCGGGGCGGATCGGGACAGCCAGCTGGTCCACACCGTGGTGGCGAGTGCGGCCAACGTGGCGGACATCACGAAAACCTCCGAACTGCTGCACGGCCAGGAGACGCAAGTCCACGCCGACGCCGGTTACACCGGCGTGGAGAAGCGGGCGGAGATCGTGGGGCTGGAACGCAAGATCGACTGGCAGATCGCGGGCCAGCGCAGTGTGATCAGAGCAATGGCCGAAGGCGCGGCGAAGGAGGCGCGCAAAGCGGTGGAGAAAACGAAGGCGTCGGTGCGGGCGCTCGTCGAACATCCGTTTCACATCATGAAGAATTTATTCCGTCATCGGAAGGTGCGGTATCGCGGATTGGCGAAGAACGGGCATCAACTCTACACGCTCTTCGCACTGGCCAACGTGGTGGTGGCGGCGCGGACGCGGGCCACGGCGTGAAAAACGGAAGGCCGGGCGGCCACGGCGGAGAAAAAAGGCGGTGGCGACCCGTTCTGAATCCGCCTGACCGCAGAAACCAAGCGGCGTGCCGAAAAATTTTACCGCTGACGAATCATTTTTTCGTCAGCACCCATCACATTCTACAAACACGGCTTTATTCAGCGTCTCCCTAAAGTGCCATCGCCAAGGGTGACAGTTGAAACGAAGCCGACGCCCGATGAAACTTGTTCGATGCCGCCGATGCCGACATAGAGTGAACCGGCGTTGGCCAGACTCAACACAGCGGTTTCCACGGTCGCTCCCTGTCCAAAACTGATTTTCCCGACGGTGGCCGTGCCGTTGCGCACGATGAGTTCAGCGTTGCCGGCCACCGACTGGCCCAACGACACGCCCGTCGTCGTGTCATTGACGGTCAGGGTTCCGCCATTGATATCCAGCACCGCCCAGCACGCCGCGCAAGCCTTCGCAGATCGTGTCCAACTGCCGTCGCACTTCGGAATTCGCCGGCTGCGTGCTTTGCGCCACTTCGCCTTGCAAAACAAGTTTCGTAAGCCGCGTGCCGACATCATCGTGAATGTCCCGCGCAATCCGCGAGCGTTCCAAGTTCAATAATTGATGCTCCTTGTTTTGCACAATCAGTTGCGCCATCAGCCAGACGCACACCAGCAGCGCCGTGCCGCACAGCGACGCCAGCGCGACGTGAAACCACCCGCGATGCCACAGGGGAATTTCCACCGGCTTAAATTGCGCCACGGTCACAAAGTCCATCGGCCGATCCGTCCACCACAAGGGCGAGCTGTCTTGCGGGCCTAAAATTTTCGCCGGAGGCCAGTTCGCCGCCGCCTGTTGTTTGGCCTCCCAGCCGGATTCATCATTGGGAACGATGCGCCAGCCGTCATCCGATTTGATCGGCAACACCTTTCCGTCCGCCAACTCGATTTTAAAACCGCAGATCATCCCGCCCTGCAAAAAATCATTGAAGCCGATCACCGCCAGCGTATGCGTCCCCGGCGTCAGCAGCAGCGTAAGGTCGTATTGCGTCAAAGCGCGCCACTCCGTCCCCTGCCCCAGCTCGCGGCCATCCATCAAAAAACGGTAGCCGTTGTCCACCGTGATTTTTAGCAACGCCCGCGTCACCTGCGCGCCCGGTGGGATTTCCACTGTCCGCCAAAATTGGCAAAATTGTTTGTCCGTTGTTTGCGCCGCCCAGATCCACCGGCCCAGGCCGTTCGTGGCGTCGCGCGGCACGTCAATTATTCGCCAGCGCGACAAATCATTGGTTTCCGCCGCGCGGGCTGCGGGAAATAAATTCACCGCCAGTGCCAGCGCCAGAAAAAAAATCAGCCGGCATTTGAGAATCCCCCCGGTGCGAACGCAAAAATGCGCTCGCCTCGGCGAAGGAAAACAGTTGCTAAAAAAAGTCATGCGAACGTGGCGAGCCATGCGAATACGGCAATGGAATCACATCCCAAAATAGACCGCCAGCGCGATGATTGGACAGCCACATTCGCGCCGGGAGCCTCCCCAAAACAGGTGAACGCCAGCGGAGACGCACGCCCAAACGCCCGTGCCTGCATGACAAATCACCGCGCCGTCCGACGGAAAATTCTAGGCGCATCTTGACCCGGTTCTTACCCCCTCTCCCCGTCGGACGGGGAGAGGGATGGGGAGAGGGGCGCTTCCTTTGAAAAAACCATCGGCCTTCTCTCCCCAGCCCTCTCCTCCTCCGAGGAGGAGAGGGAGTCAGACAAGAATAATGTCCAGCTGCGCCGGAAAATTCTTTCCGCATAGAAAACAAATTGCATGGCCTGACATTCTCCATAATTCTTGCGGCTCACCGTATGTTCACCAAATCAATTTTCCCGCTGCTGTTTTACATTCTGTTCCTGTCCGCACGTTCCGGCGCAGCGATGACCGTCAGCCAGCCCGGCTGCGAACAGCGGGAAAATCCGCTCGGCGTGGACGTGCCGCAGCCGCGCTTGAATTGGATTTTGGAATCGAGCGAACGCGGCGACCGCCAGACCGCCTATCAAATTCTCGCCGCGTCCAGTGAAGCCGCGCTGAAAAAAAATCGCGGCGACATTTGGGACAGCGGCAAGGTGATTTCGGATGATACGATTCAAATTCCGTTCGCCGGCCAGCCGCTGAAATCGTCGCAGCAAATTTTCTGGAAAGTCCGCGTGTGGGATGCTGCCGGGAAAGTTTCCGCGTGGAGTCCAACCGCGAGTTGGACGATGGGAGTTTTAGCCGGAGGCGACCCGCCTTCGTCTGACTTCGGCGCGGCAGGTTGGCAAGCGAAGTGGATCACCGCGCCCACAAACGCTTCGAGCATTTTGCTGCGCCGCGAGTTCACCGTGAAAAACGGTTTGCGCCGCGCCATTGTTCACGTTTGCGGCCTTGGGCAATACGAATTATCCGCGAACGGGAAAAAAGTTGGCGACGACTTGCTCGCGCCCGGCTGGACGCAATACAAAAAAACCTGCCTCTACGACACGCTGGATTTGACTTCGCAGTTGCATCGCGGCCAGAACGCCGTCGGTTTGATTCTCGGCAACGGGATGTATCACATCGGCGGCGACAAGGTTCGTTACGTCAAATTCCGCCAGTCATTCGGCCCGCTCAAGGCCATCGCGCAAATCCAACTCGACTACGCCGACGGCACGAGCGAAATCATCGGCACCGATGCAAGCTGGCCGGCCGGAGCAAGCCCCACCACGTTCAACGACATTTTTGCCGGCGAAGATTTTGATGCGCGCCTCGTGCAAAAGGGCTGGGATGAAAGTGGTTTCCAAATGGTTGCGAAATGGTTGCCATCAAAGGAGACGTCCGGCCCAGGCGGAACGTTGAAAGGCCTGTCCTGCGCTGCGCCACCGATCCGTGCCATTGAAATGCTGCAACCAATCGCCGCGAAAGTTTTGAGCACAAACGTCATTATTTATGACCTCGGCCAGAATGTTTCCCAGATGCCGCGCCTCACGGTGAGCGGTGCGCGCGGCTCGTTCGTGCGCATCATCCCTGCCGAACTGCTCAAGCCCGACGGCACGGTAGATCGCGCAAGCTGCACGCAAGACGGCGTCCGCCCCGCGTGGTGGCAATACACGTTGAGCGGTGATGGCGACGAGCATTGGTTCCCAAAATTTTTCTACCAAGGCTGCCGTTATTATCAAGTGGAACTTCAGCCAGCGAACGGCGGCGGGTCGTTGCCAAAAATAAAAAAGCTTGAAGGCGTCGTCGTTCATTCTTCGGCGAAACCGATTGGCGAATTTGAAACATCAAACCAGTTGTTCAACCGCATCTACCAACTCGTCCGCTGGGCGCAGCGCAGCAATATGATGAGCTTGATGACGGATTGCCCGCATCGTGAAAAGCTCGGCTGGCTCGAAGAGACACACCTCAACGGCCCGTCGTTACGCTACAACTTTGACATGGCCGCGCTGCTGCAAAAAACCATGAACGACATGGCCGACGCGCAGTTGCCGAACGGTTTCGTGCCCAACATTGCGCCGGAATTTTTCATCGCCAGCAAAACCAATCTCACCGATGCGTTCCGCAATTCACCCGAATGGGGCGGTGCGTTCGTGATGGTGGCTTGGCAACAATTTCAATTTGATGGCAACACCGCTTTACTCCGCCGTTATTACGAGGACATGAAACGCTACGTCGCCTTTCTCGGCAGCACGGCGACGAATCACATCGTCACGACGGGCCTCGGTGACTGGTATGATCTCGGCCCGAAACCGCCGTGGGGTTCGCAGCTCACACCGCCCGCGCTCACGGCCACGGCATTTTACCAACACTACAACTGGATTCTCGCGCGAACTGCCGAATTACTTGGCCAGCCGGACGAGGCAAAACATTTTAATGAACTCGCCGAAAAAATTTGCACCGCGTTCAATGATAAATTTTTTAATCCAACCACGCGGCAATACGCCACCGGCTCGCAGTGCGCGAACTCGCTGGCCGTCGTGATGAATCTGGTCGAGCCGACAAATCGCGCGGCGGTGCTTGAAGCCATCGTCGCGGATGTGCGCGGACGCGGCAACGCCTTGACGGCGGGCGATGTCGGCTACCGCTACCTTTTGCGCGCGCTCGCCGAGAACGGTCGTTCCGATGTCATCTTCGACATGAATAACCAATCCGAAAAACCCGGCTACGGCTACCAATTAAAAATGGGCGCGACGAGCCTCACGGAAAAATGGGACGCGGGCGTGGGCAATTTTGGTTCGCAAAATCATTTCATGCTCGGCCAGATCAACGAATGGTTTTTCCACGACCTTGGCGGCATCGCCATTGACCCGGCACATCCGGGCTTCAAAAATATTCTGATACGTCCGCAGCCCGTCGGTGACGTGACGTGGGCCAAGTGCGCTTACAATTCGATCCCCGGACGCATCGCGGTTGAATGGAAATCGGTGGACGGAAAATTTTCTTTGAGCGTGAAAATTCCTGCCAACACCACCGCCACAGTTTTTGTCCCGACGACCAACCTCAAGACTTTGACTGAAGGCGGGCGCAGCGTGGAAAAAGTGGCGGGCGTGAAACTTCTCCGCGAAGAAATCAGCGGCGCAGTTTTTCAAGTCAGCTCCGGCAATTATCAATTCGCTTCGGAATGGGCTGCAAAACACCCATGATCAAAAATGCGTTCTGGGACAAAAGCGCCTCACGGTTTGGGTGCAATTTTTAGTCTTAAAAAAATATGCTCCTTATTCCCGAACCACAATGAAACTATTGGTTGCACCGTATAAATCGTTTCTGAATTGCTGGAGCTGCTGCTGGTCATGAAATATCCCGGATACAAATCACTCCCGAACCAAGTCAGCAGGTCATCTGAAAGCTGGGGAAAATAGTTGTAAAAATCTGCGGGTGCGGTGGGGATGCGATAAGTCAAAGCGACGGGCGCGCTGGTTCCTTTGGCGAACTGCGGAAGGCGCGGTGAATTCAAATTATTATTCGTCGGCGAAAAGTCGAACGCGTTTTCTACCATCAGTTGCAAGCCATCCACGCTGTTGCGCCCCAACGCATCTTGGCCAAGCGTGCCGAAATATTTTAATTCCCACGCATCCACGAGGCCATTCGCATCGCGGTCAGCATTGGGGTTTGGCAGTGCACCAAAAAAGAAACTCGCTTCGCCGGTGTAGAGTCCCGTGGCGATATTGGTCGCTGCCGATGGCCCGATGTTGGAGGCCGGGTCAAATTTGGCACCGATGGCACTGATGCCGTGCAGCAACGAAATTCCACCCGCTGGAAACGTTGGATTCACATTGGCCACATCCGTGGTGGGCAGACGCGAGACGCGCAAAAATAAATTCGTGGTCGGCGTGACCAGCGTGATGGGTTGTTCGGTGGTCTGCAACGTCGCCCAGTAAAGTCGGCCATGATAACCCGCGAATTCGGGATAGAGCCACTGGGTTGTGGTCGCCGTGTTGTGGGTGGCCGAGTAGTTCGTAGATTGTCCCGTCCAAACATCGTTGTAAGTTTTGGTGTGAGAAAAAATTTCCTGCCCCGCGCTGCGATTTTTCCAAACGCGATACGGCCCCTGCCCCACCCAATTCATCGCCGTCAATTTGTTGCTCGGATAATCGAAAGTGACGCCCATCGCTTCCTGCAAGCCGGTCAACGTGTAGCGATAATTTAATTTCAACCAGCCATCGGGACGCAACGTCCATTGAAAACCATTGGTAGCATTGGTGAGATCGTTGACGAGGATAATGAAATTTGTGCCGTCGGAATAATTCGTGACGCTGGAAATCGTCCAGACGGAACCGGCGACCGGTCGCGGCCCGTTCGTGAAAGAAATGGATTGGTTGGAAACGGTGAGGCTAGAGATGACGCCGTTGGTTTTATTGAAACGGAAAATCCGGGCGCCGTTGGTCACGACAATGTCGGTGGCGTTCGTAATGGCGGAAATAATTGGTGCGCCCGCAGAAACCGCGCCGATAATGCGGTCGCGGATTTGCGTCGGCGTCCGCAGCGGCCATGTCCAAGTGTAAAGGTTGTTGCCGAACGGATCAGTGGCCGTGACGCGGAGCGCATCGTAATTGGTCCAGCCCGCTGGAAAAGACGGCAACGCGAGCGAACCCGTTGTGCCGGGCATCACGGCGGGGCCGGAAAAATTTCCGCTGTTCATTCCGACTAGCAAGCCGCCGGTGAGCGCGTTGGTGGAAAAATTATTCATCGCATCCGTCGCGTCAAAAAACCAGCCGAGTTGCCAGTTGAAGGCGCATTGGTTGAGCGAAGTGAAATCAAAACGGTTCGAGACCAGCAGCGTTCCGGCAAAGGTGGCGACGTTTGGCGCATCAATCTGCACCGGACTGAAAATGGATTTGACCGTAAAATAACTCGCTTCTTTTTCGCGGAACGGTCCCACGATTCCGTCCGGGCCGCTGGAGCCGCTGACATCCACGACGCCCGTGTCGTCACGACGAATTCCCGCATCGGCCCAGACCCAGAGGAAGAGTCCGCCGCTATTCGGCGCGGTGCGAAATAGTTCCCACATTTCCGCGAGGCACGCGCCGCTGCCGCCATCGTAAAGTCCGTGTAACATTTCCGTGGGCATATAAACACTCGTCGCCCCGGCGCGCAGATAATTGGAAACGCTGGTGCCGGAGCCGGTGTAATTCTCGTAGTGATCCGTGACCACGCCGTTGAATACTTGCCCGCCTTGCTGCGGGCGAATCACGAGCCGATTTTGAATATCGTTCAGCGCAAAATAATTTGTGCTGCCGCCCGCGCCGCCATCGAGGTTAGGATTCGCGCCGCTTTCATTGCCGTTGTCCCATGCAAAAATGCAGGGGTGATTCACATCGCGCCGCAACATTTCACCGATGAGCCGGCTGCCATTGGGAATGTCCATCGGCCCCGTGTTACCTTGATCGCCGCCGTGTTGATAGCTGGCGAATTCATCGAGGACATACATTCCGAGCCGGTCACATTCCTCCAGAAAAATTTTGTTCGGCGGATAATGGCTCAAGCGGATCGCGTTGAAGTTGGCGTCCTTCATCATCGTGATGTCCATGACGCTCAAGGCCCGGCTGGTGGTGCGGCCAGTCGTCGGCCATTCCTCATGCCGACAAATCCCGCGCATGACAATTTTTTTGCCGTTCACAAAAAAACCGAGCGCGTTGGTAAAAGTAATGGTGCGAAAGCCAATCGTGTTGGTGACGGAATGAATCGCGACGTTGTTCGTGTCAATCAATTCAACGTTCAGCGTGTAGAGATTCGGAAATTCC
>JANYCI010000349.1 GCA_025360325.1 Limisphaerales bacterium
CGCGCGATGCCGCCGAAACGTTGTTCAAAATCACTCACGAAAAAATGTTAACCACGAAATGCACGGAACACACGAAAGGAAAAACGCGGCGGAACAGGCGAGGGCTGGGCTTGAATCCGTGAACGTGTCACGCACATTAACGTTCTCGACTTCTCGGCAAATTGCAGACTCCCGGCTTAATGCGGCAGAGAGTTAGTAGTGACATAAACCAGCGGCATACCCGGCGGAATTTTTGCGGGATTCAAAAAGTTCGCGTCAAAATTAAAGTGTCGGATTGGTGCATTGTAGTAAGGATTCACAGGTGCAGGACTGAAGCCGTCGGGATTTCTAAATTGATTGTTGGCCATCTGGCTGTTCCACAAACGGACGATGGACGAATTCAACCAAAGATTTTTGGCACTCCAGTTCTGCAACAGTCGCGGAAGATTTTGCAGGCCGCCACTAAATGTCGTATCGCTTGATCCGGTGCTGGGCATGGTGCCAGCAAGAATGGCGGCATTCACTGTCGTATCGGTCGTTGTGAAAGAAGATAATCCTGAATAATAAAGATTGTAACTCGTCGCATCTGACCACGTCGCACCCAAAATGGTCAATGCGTCAGAAACCAAAGCTGCCGGCACCGTGTAAGTTGTATCATTGGTGCTTAAAGATTGATTCGTATTGCCGGGAACTTGGATGTTGTAGTTTCCCAAAACATACAGCGGATTGGGCGTTGCCAGCGTGAAGCCCGCACCGCCGTTGAAAGGCAATTGCGCGGCGTTGCGCACGCGGACGACGGGGAATCGTCCGACTTGATAACTGGTTTTCGTGCGCTGATCGGCAATGAAAAGAAGGGTCGGGAAAATTGAGCTACTCGCGGGCAGTTTCATTTGAACTAACGGATTGGTCACGACCCAGTCCGCATAAGCGCCGACATCAAAATCGGTGACAATGTTGGTTTTCATTTCGCGCCGGTCGAGAAAATTGTTTGTGAGCGTCAAAAAAGGAAAATTGTCCGCGAGTGAACCAGCGTCGGCATTGGTGACAGAAATGACTATCGGTGAAGCATCGCCACCAGGAAACGCTCCGGCACGCAACCACAACGTGACCGTCGGATGCGTGTTCAGTCCGGTCGCATCGTTGGTGACAAGCAAAACAATTTGGGCTTGGTTGAACAAGCGTTGTTGACCGAGAGACGACAACGGATTTTCGGCTGCGGGCGGAATGTCAATCAACATATGCGGATCATTGGTGCCGATGTTCAAAACCAACGGCGGACAATTCGTGATTGCGTCCGGACTGCCCAGAAAATAGGTGCGAGTATTGGTGCCGTAATTGGCCTGCCCGTCCAAACCTTGCGACGAGAATGTGAAAGTCGTAGTGACGGTCTGGTTAAATGTCAAAGAGCCTGGGGTGCCAACGTAAATTGTCCCGTTGGCATGAATCCGTCCATTTCGCGTCATGGTTGGAACCAGCGTGAATTCCAAAACGCCGTTGTAAAAAATATCAAAACAGCAAAGCGGAATCGGCGGCGGCGTCCGCAGGCGGAAAAAATTCTGCGCGTTGGTTGCCGGCGGCATGAAAAAATCTTCCGAACCAGCGAAGTTGGTTGTCCATTGAGCAGAACCGCCCGCAGCGGGAAATGTATTCAGAACAGTAAAAAGCGAAGACGCAGCAAGATTTTGCCACAAGCTGTTGGCGGTCAAATCCGCCGCAGATTGCAGCAGGAAATTGGTTGCATCCGCCGGCCAGAAAATTTTGGGCGCTTGGTTGGTGATGATAATCCGCAGTGTCGGCTGGTTTGTCTGGGCGGAAATGCGAACGGGCTTCATGCAGCACAAGCAGGTTGCACAAAGGATTAGCCAACTGAAACTGAAGGGACGGAATCTCATGCCCGGGTTTGATATGCCACGCTTGAGCGCGAAAAGCAAGTTTGGCCCTGTAGCATTTATTTTTCCCGCATCACCGATGCCAACCGCCGTTATTCCGCGCACAAAAGAAATTTATTTTTCCGCGACGCGCCTTGAAATTTTTCTGCGCGACGCGGAAGATTGAACTGTGAAACCAAACGTCCATTCGCGCTACACCGGCGAGGTGGTTTTTCTTTACGCGTTCGATGTGGCCTATGACACCGCGCGCAAACCGATCCGCGAATTGCTCGGCCAGCCGGTGGCGCAGTTCGCCGTGGACGCCTCCAAGCGCAGCCCGCGCCAGTTGTTTTTTTACAAGCCGCAGATGGTGCGCCTGCCGCCGATGGAACGCATCGGGCCGCTCGGCGCCGTGCGCGTGGAGCGCGTCATCAAGCTCCTGCCCGTCGGCGCGATCAGCATTTCTGTGCGCGTGCCGTTCACCGTGGATCACGTCGAGGAACTCGTCGCGTTCCACGATCTGCAATTCAGCAACGGCTCGTTGCACGACGAAGTTCGTCGCCTCGCACAGGAAATCATCACCGAATTGCGCGGGCATCTTATCCGTCCGCATCCGCAACTCACCGAGGAGGAGGCCTACACGGTTTTTTGTCTCGCTGCGCCCGTGCTCAACGCCGACAACGCGCCGATGAATGCGGAGCAATGGTTT
>JANYCI010000363.1 GCA_025360325.1 Limisphaerales bacterium
AAAAAAGTCCGTGCCGAAATCGGTAAATCACCGTTGCCCTACACTGGTGAAAAACTTATGGCAATGCCGGAGTAGTTGCCTTCCGGTCAAAAAATGACGGGAAAAACTTTTGCACTCCAGCGGGCACCGTCACCGCGTGAATTATGTCTCCGGAGATGAACCTCGCAGCGAATTCTAATGCGGCGGTTGATGCGAATCGGATAAAGATTTCTTTCCTGATTAATCCCGCTCTAGGAGACGTATTTTACCGGCTCACTTATTCTTGAAATCATCTACTTAACCAATACTAAAATGAATTATAAAAAACATATCATAGCGGTGGCGGTATTGCTGCTGGCTGAATTATGCTCGGCGGTAGTGGTCACTAAAAACCTCCGCTGTGAATATTTGGTTGACCCATTGGGTATAGACGCTGTTAAACCACGGGTTAGCTGGATTTTAGATTCCGACCGACGTGGGGAAAAGCAGGCCGCCTATCAGATCATCGTGGCCTCCTCGCCGAAATTATTAAGCGAAGATAAAGGCGATTTATGGGATAGCGGCAAAGTGGTTTCGGACGAAACTGCCCAGATAGAATACTTGGGTAGACCGTTGCTCTCGCGCCAAGATTGCTATTGGAAAGTTCGAGCGTGGGATCGTGATGACCAGCCGAGCCTTTGGAGTCAGGTGGCTAATTGGCAGATGGGCTTGTTAGAAACTGCGGATTGGAATGCAAAATGGATTACCTCTGAACCGTCGGTTGCTAGTGCATCCGGCACGCTTGTTATCCGCCGGGCAACTTACGAAGCCGTTGAGCACGCGGGCACGTCTGATGTGACCGCAACGCTGGCTCGGCAGGTAAAGAAAAACTATCTCAAACTGGAAGTGAATAACGCTAACCTCGGCGTTGACCCAGCGCAAAATTCAAAAAAACGGTTGCGAGTAGAATACGAGTTGGATGGAAAATCTTTTAGCAAAGTAATTGATGAACACCAAACGCTAGTTATACCTGAAGAAGCTGCTGGCGTCCGGTATCTGCGAAAGCCGTTTGAAGTAAAGCCGTCCATCCAGCGGGCGGTGCTCTATGTCACGGCCCTGGGCTTGTATGAAATCCATATCAATGGCCAACGCGTCGGCGATCATATGTTGGCTCCCGATTGGACGGACTATCGCAAGCGTGTTCGCTACCAGACTTACGATGTCACTTCGTTGCTAAAACCGGGCGGCAATGCGCTGGGCGCGCTACTGGCCAACGGCTGGTTCAGTGGTCACATCGGGAACGGGGCGAACGCATTTTTTGGTAAGGTGCCGGCGATGCTGGCGCGGCTTGAAGTAACTTACACGGATGGCCGCACCGAAAAAATTGTTACTGACGAATCCTGGAAATCGCACCGCAGTCCAATTCTGGCCTCTGATTTTATGCTCGGTGAAGATTACGACGCGCGCTTGGAAGTAACGGGTTGGGATCAGCCGGGCTTGGATGACAAAGGTTGGATGAGTGCCACCGTGCGTGATGAATCAGCGCGCAAGCTTGAAGCTCAAGTCATGGAACCGGTTAGAAAAATCATCGAACTTGAACCCAAGTCAGTAAATAAAACCAAAGCTGGCGGCGGGGTTTATGACCTTGGTCAAAACATGGTTGGAGTGGTGCGCTTGAAAGTATCTGCACCGGCGGGGACTAAGATTACGCTGCGCCACGCCGAGATGTTGAATCCTGATGGCACGGTTTACACGACGAACCTTCGCGGGGCACCGTCGGTGGACCATTATATTTGTAAGGGCGGTGGTGAAGAAGTCTGGCAGCCGCGCTTTACGTTTCATGGCTTTCGCTATGTGGAAATCAGCGGCCTGCCGAGCGAGCCGGAGAAAAGTGCTGTAACCGGGGTGGTGATAGCTTCGGATACCACGCGCACTGGTGAGTTTACTTGTTCCGACCCGCGCATCAACCAGCTTCAGTCCAACATCCAATGGGGTCAACGTGGCAACTATGTCAGCATTCCTACTGATTGTCCGCAGCGCGATGAGCGACTAGGTTGGATGGGTGATGCACAAGTATTCATCCGCACGGCAACTTACAATGCGGATGTCGCCGCCTTCTTTAGTAAATGGCTCGTGGATGTAGATGATGGCCAAACGCCCGCAGGATCATTCGCTGACGTGAATCCAAACACGATGGGAGTGAACAGCGTTCCGGCGTGGGGCGATGCTGGCGTCATTTGTCCGTGGACTATCTATGAAGTCTATGGTGACAAGCGTATTTTGGAACAGCATCTTCCAGCGATGACCAAGTGGGTGGACTACCTGCACACGCATAGCCAAGACTTGATCCGTGAAAAAGATCGCGGTAATGACTATGGTGACTGGTTGTCTATCCATGCGGACTCGCCTAAAGATTTGATTGGCACGGCCTATTTTGCTTACTCAACGCACTTACTGGCCAAGTCTTATCGGGCAGTAGGTCGCGATGCCTTGGCGGATAAATACGAAAAATTATTTCAAGAGATCAAAGCGGCTTTTAACCAACGCTATGTCCGCGCCGATGGTCGCATCAAAGGAAACACCCAATGTGTCTATGCCATGGCGCTCAAATTTGAATTACTGCCGGATAGCCTGCGGACCAAGGCCGCCCAATACTTAGAGGACGATATCAAAGCCAAAGGTGGACATCTTTCTACCGGCTTTGTGGGAGTTAGTTACTTGCTACCCGTATTGACTCAAGCAGGCAAGGCAGATACCGCCTATCAATTACTCCTGCAAGATACTTTTCCATCGTGGTTATTCTCCGTGAAACACGGAGCCACTACTATCTGGGAACGTTGGGATGGTTGGACGCCGGAAAAAGGATTTCAAGATCCCGGCATGAACTCCTTTAATCATTACTCTCTAGGTTCGTGTGGTGAGTATTTGTTCGGTGGCATTGGCGGTATTCGCCTAGCCAGTCCGGGGTTCAAGACCGTCCGCATTGAACCGGTTATTCGTGATGGCCTGACGTGGGCCAAGACCAGTTACGATTCTATTCACGGACAGATTGCTACCGCTTGGAAACGCGATGGCAACCGGCTCACGCTCGACGTGGTCGTGCCGGCAAATACCACCGCGACGATATATCTTCCGGCCAAGGCGGGGGTGAGCATCACGGAGAGCGGCGAAGCATTGGAGCGAGTGGCGGGCTTGAAGCTAGTCAGCCGCGATCAAGAGGTGGCAATCATTGAGATCGGTTCTGGAACTTATAAATTTGTCTCGAATTAACCGCCATTTTTGCAAGCGACTAATCTTTGGTATAGATGAATTGAAAAGTGATTTTAGGGCCGAGGGCCAAACCAACGCGTCGAAATACTTTTTCACTCCGGTAGTTAATGCAGTTGAAATAAAATCCGTTGGCAATGGCCGCTAGTATGCGCGGTTAAAATTGCTCTCGACGCGTTTCCCTAGCTGGCCTAACGTGCCATTAAGTTTAGCGGGACATTGCGTGATGCCCCGTCGGCTTTCCAATGATACTCATTTTTTTTAGGTCGCTGCCACGGCTGGCCATCCGGCATCCAAAAAAAATCCTAGTCCTCGCCATGCTGATCACGCTGGCTGCCGCGCCGGGATTACTACATCTCACCTTACGCACGGATGGCCACGCGCTGGTTTCCCCCACCGCGCCGGAAGTGATTGCCGATAAAATTATTCGGGATCAATTTGGCATCCACGACCAGTTGGTGGTGCGGGTTCAGCCCGGCGGCACCAATGACATTTTTAATCCCGCCACGTTGCAACTTGTCCGCGACCTGACTGCGGCCTTAAAAAAAATTTTCGGCGTCGGCCCCGCCGATGTTATCAGCCTCGCCACCGAACCCAGTTTTCGGCTGCGGCCAGAAACGCTGACGCAACAGAAAATGCTGGAGCCTCAACTAGTTTCACCGGCGGAACTCGCGCAGTTACGCGACGACTTACAGCGCATCAAACTTTACACCGGCACATTGGTAGCGATGGACGGGCGTTCCACCGTGATTCTGGTTGGCGTGCCGGATAGCGTGAATCGCGAACAGTTTTACGAAACAATTTTGCAGCTCATCGCCGCGCAAAAAGACAGCACGAATGAAATCGCCGTCACGGGTGCGCCGGTGGCCGAGTCACTATTTGGCATCCAGATTCTTGAAGACCTTGGCGTGCCGCAGACGTTGCTAGGCGCAGCGAGAAGAATAGAGAACAGCGGCCACGCCACCGGAAGTTCTATTCTTCATTCTCCATCCGCTATCCTCGCCAGTTTGAAAAACCTCGGCCTCGTGCCGCTGTCGGCATTGGTGATGATGCTCGTGCTCCTGATTTGTTTTCGCAACCTGCTGGCCGCGCTCCTGCCGTTGCCCGGCGTCGCCGCGACGATGATTTTTGTGTTCGGATTGATGGGTTGGCTCGGCGTCCCAATCTATCTCACCACCGCCGTCATGCCGGTGTTGCTCACCGTGATTTCCGTGACGAACGACATATATTTGTTCAGCCGCTATTTCAATTTACTGCGGGAAAACCCCGGTGCGGATCACATCACTCTTTTGGAAGAAACGTTTCGCAAACTCACGCGCCCCGTCGTTTGCACTGCGTTCGCGGCCGTGATTGGATTTTTATCATTCGGTTTTTCGCCGCTGGTGCCGGTAAAAATGTTTGGGCTGTTCACGGGCATCGGCGCGTTGTTCGGATTATTTCTTTCACTGACCGTGGTGCCAGCGTTGCTCGTGCTGGTAAATCCAAAATGGCTGCGACCGTCTGAAAACAAGAGCGATAAACATTCTATCGCCACGCTGGCGGCGGGGTTTGTGCGATTAGGAAATGTTGTCGTGCGTCATCGGCACTGGGTCATTGGAGGCGCACTGGCGGTCATAGCACTGACGCCGTTCGGCCTGCGACGACTGGTAGTGCAGGATGGTTGGACGAACGGCTTCGCACCGGACAGCGAATTTCGCCGCGTGACGGAATCGGTAAATGAAAATTTTTTCGGGACGCATCTGCTCTACGTTTGCGCCCAAAGCACGAATACACTTCACGGCGAAATTCCTGTCGCCGCCATTAATGGCCCTGACCTCACTCTGCCCGGCACGTTGGTGAGCGAACCTGCGACCATTATCGGCAGCCCGATCACGCTCACTGCCGGCGACGCCGAGTGGCGCACGCACATTGAATTCGTCAATGCTGGAGCCGATAAATTGTATGCCCACCTGGCGCGCGACGAGTCCACAAATCATTTTTCAGAAACGCTGGCAAAGGCCGGGCGGGCGCAGTTTCAAATTACTCCCCGCACGCACGTTCAAGCGAAAATTATCCGTGCGCTCGGCGATTTGGAAACCTTCATCCGCACCCACCAGCAAGAAGTCGGCGGCGTGCTTGGTCCGCTGGACTATCTTACCACGACGCGGTTCATGGCGCGGACGGGCGATCCCGACGCCCGCGCCTTGCCGGACACCGCAGTGGAAATAAAAATGATGTGGAATTACTACGCCCTCGCACTGGGGCCGGAGCGGTTGCGGCAAGTCGTGGACACAAACTACTGTCAGTCACTCACGACCATTTTTTTGAAGGATGCGAACTTTCAGGACACAGCGCGGCTGATGAACAGCATCCGTGCTTACGAAAATAAAAATCTTACGCCGCTCGGAATCAAACTAACCTTCGCGGGCGATGTGGCCGTAAGCCAGTCACTCATCGGCGGCATCGTCAGCACGCAACTGCAATCACTCATCTGGTCGCTGCTGGGAATTTTTCTGGTGACCGCGCTGCTCGGCGGTTCGTGGCGCTGGGGATTTTTTTGTTTGGTGCCGAGCTTGCTGGCGGTGTTGATAAAATTCTCCGTGATGGGCTGGCTGGACATTCCACTCGGCGTGGCCACCTCAATGTTCGCCGCCATGACGTTGGGCATCGGAGTGAACTGCGCGATCCATCTGCTCGAAGGCTTTGAACAAGCACAAGCAGGCGGAAAAAAATCTGCAGACGGCATCGCTCACGCACTGCGCTTCACCGGGCCGCCAGCACTCATCAACACACTCGCCGTCTCGCTCGGCTTCGGCGTGCTGATGTGCTCGCAGGTTCCCGCGAACGCGCGCCTCGGCCTCCTGCTCGTGCTGGGGTTGGTGAATTGCTTCATCGTCTCCGTGCTACTACTGCCAGCGTTGCTGACGGGAACATCTGAAAAATAATTTGAGGACACTGTGGCTGGTCATTCGGCATACGCCGCGAGGGCTGCGCGCAACGTCGGCGGCACGGGCGTTGGTGAAAGTTTTTCGCCCTCACGTTTCATGCAGGCGATCTGCTGCTCGCCCCGCGCCACGAGTTCGGTGCCGCGCCAATATTCGAACACGAGCTTGATGCGGTTCTGCACCTGCTCGGCGAGGCGCATCCGCACGTTGATCTCATTGAACGCGACGAGTTCCGCAAAATATTCGCAGGCACAATTCACCGTGGCCAGACTCAATCCGCGACTCAATTCGTCAATGATATCGGGCGCGTGATCGCGCAAAAACATCTCGCGGCAACGGCCCTGCCACGCGAGGTGATTCGTGAAATAAACATTCCCGACCAGATTCGTTTCCTGAAAACTAACGACGTGACGGTATTCGTAAAAGCGTGAGGTGTTTTTCATTTTTCAAATTCTGGCCGGAGCCAACGCGAAAGATTTAATTTTCAATGTCTGGGAAATTTTTTGCGGACGACTAGCGACGGCCACGACCAGCGGCAACTTATTTCCGCGCACAGTCACCGCGCACGTTGCAATCGTCGTCTCGCCGGAACGTAACAGCCACCAGCCGTCGTCAGTTTTCAAATCCATCACCAGCGGTGTGGTCACCGGCAGCCCGATTTTTTTCAGGCACTCCAACACTGACCACAGCTTCGTAGCCGCCGCATCCACGCTCCCGGACGGTTCCCGCGCGAGGCGTTGCGTCAGTCTAAATGTTTCATTGCCGAGCAGATCACGCCACACGTTTTCCGTGCGTGCAGAAATTTCTTCCAGATCACAAGCCACATCATCATTACTAGCCACCGCCAACGTGAAATCATTGGCGTGCGCCGCCGAGACCGTTTCGCCACCAGCCACGAATGGTTTGCCATCGGGCCGACGTTGGACGCGCAAGGCGGTGCCGAGCGCGCGTTGAATCACCGCATCCGTGCCCGCCGGACGTTCCGCGTGGAGACTGCGAGTGAGTGCAAATCTCACCGGCGTGCGCGTTGCGAATTCCTCCAACCGCCGCTCCAGATAGGGGGCCAGCAACACATCCGGCCACGCCGCGCTGTGCGCGATAGTTTCAACCGCGCGCAATTTCAGGCCGCGCCAACACTCAATGATTTCACCGCAGCCATTGGTGATTTCAACATCGTAAATAAAATTATTCCCATCGCGTGAACGTTCTTTGGCATGAACAAAACGCGTGCCGGTTTCGTGGTGGAAAATTTCTAGACGTTCCATACCCGTCGGCAAAATTCGCAGATGCGGGATGCACGCTTGAATCGCGTGCAACGCGGCGTCGCGTGCCGCTGGATTGCCGAGCACGAATTCCATTGGCAGATAAGGGCCGAACCATTGCGCGCTGTCGTCGGCAGTAATTTCAGCAACGCATTCTTTTGCTTTTAATACTTGATAGCCACGCAAGCGACAGAAGCGGCCCGTGTGAAAAAGTATCCGGCCATACAGATCGGTTTGCGGGTTCAGTGCTATCGAGGCAGAAGAGGATGGAGGATGGAGGATGGAGGATGGCCGGACGGACGCTGAAACTTTTTCATCCTCGCCTGCAAACAAACACACCGCGCGAAAATGATCCACCTGAAAATCCGTTTCCTCCGAGCGCAAACAAACATTCACGCGGCCATCATCACGACGCAACGCAGCGATGCGAATAGTTGTTTTATTTTTCTCGCCAACAGCCACTGGTCGCAAAAATTCTACGTTTTCAAATGTTGGTGCAACGGTTGAGCCGGTCAACGCCATCGCCACTTGCGCCATCGCTTCGAGGCCCATCACCGCTGGAAACAAAGGCTGCTTTTGCACGACGTGATCTGCGAGATACGGATCGGCTGGCAATGAAAGTTCCGTGTCCACCACTAATTCCACGCTAGGATAAAACACACGCTGACGCTCCAGAAAACGGCGTAGCGGAAGTTCCGGCTCCAACATCGTCAACGTCGGCGGCGTGCCAAATCGTCCCGTGACGACGAGCGATGTGACCTTAAATGACTGACGCACCAACTCGCAAAAAACTCGCACGCCTTCGTCCACCGTGATCGGCGTGATGCCTTGTTGCGTGAGCGATTCAATGCGACCGAGCCGCTCGCCCATGCCTGCGCCCGACCACACCGACCATTCGAGCGTGAGGCAGCGGCAGCGCGGATGCTGCGTGGAAAATTTGTCGGTCAACGCCGCGAGCCATTCATTCGCCGTGGCGTAATCCGCTTCGCCCGGCAATCCCGTGCGCGCGATGATGGAACCAAAAGTGACAAACATTTTTATTTTTTCCGCGTCCACCGCCGCCAAAATATTTTCCGCGCCGGAAATTTTCACCGCCACCGTTTTCTGAAACGCTGCGGCATCCAGCGCGCTGATCAACTGCGGCGTGTTCATACCAGCACCGTGCAAAACAGCTGTGACCGGGCCGAGTTCGCGGTCAATTTTAGCGACCGCCGCGCGCACCGCTTTGGCATCCGTCACGTCTGCGCGCACATAACTGGAACGCACTCCGGCAGCGGTGATGCGCGCCAAATTATCCGCCAGTTCCTTGTCCGTCTTTGGATCACTGCGCCCAACCAGCGCGAGCTTCACGCCAGTTTCGCGAGCAAAGGCCAGCGCACATTCCGCCGCGATGCCTTTGCCACCGCCGGTGACGAGCAAAACATCTTCGGTGCCCATGTAAAATTTAGATTTCGTTTCGGGCGGAGAAAATTCGGCGAGTTGCAAATGCGGCTCAAGCCTGCGTCCCGCTTCGGTGAAATGAACTTCAATGAATCCATTATTGGCCAACACCTCGGCAACGATTTCTTCAACCGCCAGCAGACGCGCTACTGGAAAATTGAGGACGCAAACATTCACGCCGGGATTTTCCAGATGCAACGTCTTCGCAAAACCGCTGCCGCCCCAGCCGTTTTGCACCACAACAAATCGCGATCCCTTTTCTTGCAACAAGACCGTTTTGCCCGCTTCAAGCAACTGGGAAATATTTTCTAGACTCGGCTTTTTTGGAAGAAAAACAATCACGCCGTTTGTCTCCGTTTTGGCGAGGGATTCACGCAATGTTTCAGCCGCCGAACAATTTTCCGGCGCAAACAGTTGCCAGCGGCCAACTGCGCCGGATGCCTTCGCTGTCTGAATAATTCTTGGTCG
>JANYCI010000045.1 GCA_025360325.1 Limisphaerales bacterium
ATTTCCCGTCGCCGCGATTGACCTGAATCTCGGCTGCCCCGCGCCCATCGTTTATCGCAAGTGCGCCGGCGGTGGATTGCTGCGCGAGCCACAGCGCATTGACGCCATTCTCGGCGCGCTGCGTGACGCAGTGACGATTCCGTTCACGGTGAAAACGCGCATCGGCTTCGAGTCGCCCGCCGAGTTCGACGCGCTGCTGCCAATTTTTGCGAAACATAAAATAGATTTGCTCACCGTTCACGCGCGAACTGTTTTGCAGATGTATCGCCCCGGCGTGCGCTACGATTTGATCGCGCGGGCGGCGAAGGAATTGAAATGTCCCGTGCTGGCGAACGGAAACGTCTTCAGCGCGGCGCAGGCGAAACAACTTCTCGCGGAAACCGGCGCGCGGGGCTTGATGATCGGACGCGGTGCGATTCGTAACCCGTGGTTGTTCGACCAGATCCGCGCCGAGTTGCGCGATGAGAAAATAAAACTGCCGACCGGACGCGACTTGTTGAACTACATCCACGAATTGTGGGACGCCGAAATTTCGCCCGGCGTGAAGGAATCCGCGCAAGTGCAGCGCATGAAGAAATTCATGAACTTCATAGGCGAAGGTGTGGGCCCAGAATTTCTGCACGACATCCGCCGCGCCGCGACCACGGAGGATTTCTGGCGCACCTGCGAAAAATTTCTCACGCACGACGAACCGCTGACGCTGGAACCAACTGTGGAGCCGGTCAGGATTTAGAAACGAAAAATCCGCGCGGCTGAAAAATCAGCCGCGCGGATTTTGGTTCGTAAAGTTTATTTCTTCTCCACCGGCGGAGCGGCGCGTTTCACCATGATGGCCTCGACGATTTGCTTCGCGAGTTCCGGCTTTTCAATCATCGCTTTTTTCGCGGCTTCGCGGCCCTGACCAATAAGCGCGCCGTCGAATTGCAGCCACGCGCCTTTCTTGTCCACCGCGCCACACTCGATGCCCACGTCGAGAATGCTGCCTTCTTTATCAATACCGTGGTTGTAAATGATGTCGAACTCCGCTTCGGCGAACGGCGGCGCGACTTTGTTCTTCACGATCTTCACGCGTGTGTGATTACCATAGACATTGCCCGCTGCGTCTTTCAACTGGTCGCGCCGGCGAATGTCTATGCGGACGCTCGCGTAAAATTTCAGCGCCTTGCCGCCGGGCGTGGTTTCGGGGCTGCCAAACATCACGCCGACTTTTTCGCGCAACTGGTTCGTGAAAATGCACGTCGTCTTGGACTTGCTCAAAATCGCGGTGAGTTTCCGCAACGCCTGACTCATCAAACGCGCCTGCATGCCCATCGTGGCCATGCCCATTTCGCCTTCGAGTTCCGCTTTCGGGACGAGCGCGGCGACGGAATCAATCACGATCACGTCGAGCGCGTTCGAGCGCGCCAGCGTTTCACAAATGGTTAGCGCCTCTTCGCCGCTGTCCGGTTGCGACACGAGCAAGTCGTCCAAATTCACGCCGAGTTTTTTGGCGTAGCCGGGATCGAGCGCGTGCTCGGCGTCAATGAACGCCGCGAGTCCGCCCATCTTCTGCGCGTTGGCGATGACGTGCAGCATCAACGTGGTTTTGCCGGAAGATTCCGGGCCGTAAATTTCCACGACGCGTCCGCGCGGCAAACCGCCGACGCCGAGCGCGAGGTCAATCGCCAGTCCGCCGGTCGGAATGACCTCGATTTTCACCTGTGCGCGCGCATCGCCGAGGCGCATGATCGCGCCGTCGCCGTAGGCTTTGGTGATGGAAGAAATCGCAGCTTCGAGTTCGCGTTCGCGCGTGGCCGCGGCTTTGGAATCGCCAGCGGCAACGACATTTTTTTCAGTGGATTTTTCGGAAGATTTGGCAGCCATAAATTTTTGTGTGGTTAAATTCCCGTGTTGGTTTTACGAAAGTCGAAATTAGAGAACCGGCGCGGAATAGTCAAACGCTCTTGCGTTCGCAGTTTCGTGCTGGTGGCCGTCGGTCTGGTAGTGCGTGCTGGTATGATTTGCATGGTGCCATTATCGCAGGCGGGTTGGACAATGGCTGTCTTACCAAAAATAATTTTCAATTCTTCTGCGCCCGCGAAAATATCAGGCAAGCCCACCCCGCGACGAAGCACGCGCCGCCCAACGGCGTGATCGCACCCAGCCAATACACATTGGTCACCGCCAATAAATACAGCGAGCCAGAAAAAATCACGATGCCCGCCAAGAAACTCCACCACGCGAACTTTGGAATATTTTTCCGCTCCGCCAAAATGAACAGCATCACCGCGTGGATGAAATGATAGAACACGGCCTTGTCCCAAACCGCCGCCGTGCCGTTGTGCCCGAGCAAATCTTTCAAGCCGTGCGCGCCAAATGCGCCCAGCACCACGGCCAGCAAACCGAACAAGGCGGCGAGACAGGAGAACATTAGAAATTACAGGGGCTTTTCATTGATTGCGGGCAATTCTTTTCCCTGCGGGATGTTTGCCGCCGGAGAATTTGTTGCCCCCGTTGCCGCCGCCGCTTCGGCGCGTGTCTGCAATTGTTTTTCCAAGAAGGTATCCTCCGGTGCCGTGGCCCACGCGGTGAACCAGATGTCGCCGAGCAGTTGCCCGCTCTTCACCAACTGCGCTTCGAGAAATGCGCGGCCCTCGTCACCGCGACCTGGCTTGTTGGATAACTTGCCATCGCGATCCAAAATGTAGAGCGGCTCTACCAGTTTGTTGGCGTCCACGATGAAATCAATCGCGCGATGGAAAATCATTTTCTCGTCTTCCGCGCCCGAAATTTTTTCCGCCGGATGGATTTTTGCGGAAAGTTTTTTTACATCAATGCCGCCGGTCTTGCCAAAAAATCCGCCGTCAATCCACGAGTGAAATCGGAACGAGGTGGTGTAGTGGTTGGGGTTGCCCAACTCATTCGTCACCCAGCCGTGGTGGTGCATCGTCGTGTGCAAGGGCTGGCTCGAATCGCCGACGAAATGGCCCATCACGCCCATCACATAAATGATGTCCTGCTTGGCATTGGCAATTTCCGTCGGCGTGCCGCCGGCTTTTTCAAACGCGGCGAGCGCGGCAAAATCGGACTGCAATTTTTCAAAATTTTCCGTGATGGCCCACGGCAGAAAACCGCTCAATTCACGCGTGTGGTCGGTGTCTTTGGCCGCATCAATCGGTGCGAAATTTTCCGGGTGCGCCGTGCGCGCGTTGGCAATCAACGCGACAAAATCATAGCGCAACAGCGGCAGTTCCTCTGGCTTCACGCCGTAATGTTTCAAATCCTCCAAATCAATATAATGATCCGGCCCGCTCGCGTGGCCGAGCGCGACATCGCGTCCGGTTTTCAAATCGGTGACGTTGCGCCAGCGATCTGCCTCACCCGCGAGGAAACCGATGCGGTCGCGCGTTTCCGGCGTGAGCACGAACGCGGGGAAATTCGTTGGCAGCGACGCCAGCGCGAGTTCGTTCACGGCGTGATGCCCTTCGTAATCCCACGCGGCGGCTTTGAAAATAATTCCGCCCAGAACGGCGGCGATGGCGAATACTTTTGACTTCATAATTTGATCCTTAATTTATTGGAGCTTAAAGAATCGGCGCGCGATTGCAAAATAGAATTAAGGTCAAAGCTCGGAATTCCAACCATCAATTCGCCGGTGACCACCGCTTGAAATTTGGGGTTGGGAATTTGGAACTTGAAAAATGCGTGTTCCTGCGCGTCCATCCGTGGTTAAATCATTTTCGCCATGAGTTCTGACTGTGCCTCTTCGAGCGCGCCGGGCGACATTTTCGCCACGACGCATTGGACGGTCGTGCTCGCGGCGGGGCGGCCGCACACGCCGCAAGCTGCGGTCGCGCTGGCGGAACTGTGTCAAACGTATTGGTTTCCGCTCTACGCTTACGTCCGCCGGCGCGGACACGCCAAACCGGACGCGGAAGATTTGGTGCAGGAATTTTTTTCCCGGTTGCTGACAAAAAATTTTCTGGCGGACTTGGATAACGGGAAGGGAAAGTTCCGTGCGTTCTTGCTCGCGGCGCTGAAACATTTTCTGGCGAACGAATGGGATCGGTCGCAGCGGCAAAAACGCGGCGGCGGCGCGGCGCATCTTTCGCTGGACTGGCAGACGGCGGACACGAAATTTCAAATCGCGGCGAAGAACGAGTTGAGTCCCGACCGGGCGTTTGATCGCGAATGGGCGCTGGCGTTATTGGCGAAGGTGATCGAACGGCTGCGAGCCGAGTGCGCGGCGGAAGGGAAGGGAAAATTGTTCGAGCAGTTGAAAACGTTTCTGATGGCTGGCGGCGGCGACTCGGTGCCAGCGGCGGTGGCGAAATCGCTCGACATGGAGGAGGGCGCGGTCCGCGTGGCGATTCACCGGCTGCGGAAACGGTATCGCGCGCTGTTGCGAGATGAGGTCGCGCACACGCTCACCGACGCATCGCAGGTGGAAGCCGAGCTGCAGGCGCTATTTGGGGCGTTTGGATGAAGGTAACGGGGGGAAATACAGAAGGCTACGCCGCGCCGTCCGACCAACGCAGTGAATAATTTTGAGAATTGGAGTGTTTCACCCGCCGAACGCGGAATATTTTTTCACCCCGCGCCGCCACATGAAGCGCGCGAACGCGTAAGCAATGATCACCCAGCCCGCTTGCACCAGCAGTCCGCGCCATAAGTCCGTGCCCGCCACTTTGCCCATGTAAATGCTGATGGGGAAATACAATTGATAAGGAAACGGCGTGAGAAATAAAATCTGTTTCACCAGCGGCGGCAGCAAATCGAGCGGGAACAAATGTCCACTCGCGAGGTATTCAAACGCGAAGAGAATGAAGATGAACGTGGAGATTTCCAGGAACCAAAACGCCAGCATCGCCATCGCGTAAGACATGAAAAATTGCAGCAGCGCGGTCAGCACCAGCGAAACGGGAAACAGCAGCAACGCCGTGCCGCTGGCCGGGGCAAAGAGAAATTCCCGGTGCAGATATAAAAAAATTCCCAGCGGAATTCCCGCCATCATCACGAACGCCAGCCGCCCGGAAAAAAACAGGCAGAGCCGGTAATAAAGATAATCAATCGGCTTCAGCAAAAATTGGCTGATGGTGCCTTCGCGGATGTCGGCGGCGATCTGCCAATCGTCCTCCGTCACGGCGGTGAAGACATCCACCACGGCGACGAGGAGATAATAAAAAATCATCTGCGCCTCGGTGAAACCGTTGTGATCGCCCGCGCCGGTGTTGCTGCCATAAACCGTGCGCCAGAGCGAGAGCATGGCGAGCAAGGGAATGAAACTGAATAGCGTCCGCGTGAGATAATTCACGCGGTATTGCATATTGTTTTGCAGCCCGATACCGATGACCTGCCAGTATTTTCTCATCCGCCTGGGGACGATAATTTATTCGGCAGCGTCGGCCAAGGTGATTTGTCGGCAGATTACATTTTTGTCTTGGCTAAAAGCTAAAAGCGTTGAAGCGACGGGCGCTTCAACGCTTTAACGAATTTCGTTTTAAGGTTTCTTACGAGCAACCGAGGCTTTCGCCGCAATTCAGGCACTTGTAGCACGCGCCGTTGCGGACGACCACGTTCCCGCAGTTCGGACACGTCGGCGCATCCGTTTGGTTAGTGATCATCGCCGTGAGCGACTGGCTGTGCCGCGTGTTGCGCACGGCGATTTTTGCCTCGATGACGGTGTCTTCTTCGCTCAAGGGCAAGTCGGAGACCGGACGATTGTTCTGGCGTTTCAACTCTTCAAGCAAGCCGGGCATCACGAGCTCGGGCTGGTTGCGCGCGACGTTGAGGCCTTCGCGATAACCGGGGATAAATTGCAGCGCCATCCAGCGGAACACATAGTCGGTGATGGACGAAGCGTTGCGAATCTCTGCGTTCTTGGTGAAGCCGCTCGGCTCGAAACGCTGATGCGCGAATTTTTTCACCAGCGCCTCCAGCGGCACGCCGTATTGCCAAGCGAGACTGGTGAGCGTGCCAATGCTGTCCATCAAACCGCCGATGGTGGAGCCTTCCTTGGCCATCGTGATGAACAATTCGCCGGGCGTGCCGTCGTCAAATAATCCAACGGTGAGATAACCTTCGTGGCCCGCGATGTCGAATTTGTGCGTGATGGCCGTGCGCGTGTCGGGCAGCCGACGGCGCAACGGTTTGCCGGATTCTTCCTGCAACTGCGAGACTTCCGCTTCGAGCTGCTTGATACGGTTTTCCAAAATCGCGGAATCAATCGGCGCGCCAACGGCGGTTTTATCCCCGCCGTCATTGGTCTTTTTCGTGTTGAGCGGCTGCGAACGTTTGGAACCGTCGCGATAAATCGCCACGCATTTCAAACCCATCTTCCACGCTTGAACGTAAGTGTCACGAATCTCGGCGACGGTGCATTCACTCGGCATATTCACCGTTTTGGAAATCGCGCCGCTGATGAATGGCTGCGCGGCGGACATCATTTTCAGATGCGCCATGTAGCCGATGCTACGTTTGCCGCGTGACGGCTTGAACGCGCAATCGAACACCGGCAGATGCTCGGCTTTCAAGCCGCTTTTCACCGGCGCGCCGTTTTCTTCGATGTCTTCAATCGTGTCAAATTTCTCGATGTGCGCGAGAATGTTTTTATTTTCCGCCTCGCTGTAATTCAAACGGCGCAGCGCGTCGCCCACGCCACGATTGACGATTTTCAACATCCCGCCGCCCGCGAGCAGTTTGTATTTCACGAGCGCGATGTCGGGTTCCACGCCGGTCGTGTCGCAGTCCATCAAGAAAGCAATCGTGCCGGTCGGTGCCAGCACCGTGACTTGGGCGTTACGATAGCCGTGCAATTTTCCTTTGGCGAGCGCACCGTCCCACGTTTTGCGCGCTTCGGTTTTGAGATAATTAAATTCCGCGCTCGGCTGAATTGTTTCCACGGCATCGCGATGCAACTTCATCACCCCGAGCATGGATTCAACGTTGTCCTTGGCGACAGTCTTTTCGACGCCAGCGCAACGGGCATCGCGGTAGCCAGCAAATGCGCCGGTGGTCGAGGCGATTTCCGCCGATTGCTCGTAAGCGTGACCGGTCATAATGGACGTGATCGCACCAGCCAGCGCGCGGCCTTCGTCGGAATCATACGGCAAACCGTAGCTCATGCAGAGCGAGCCGAGGTTCGCGAAACCGAGGCCGAGCGTGCGAAAGATGTGGGAATTTTCCGCGATGTCTTTGGTCGGATAGCTCGCGTTGTCCACGAGAATTTCCTGCGCGGTGATGAAGATACGGCACGCGGCTTTGAAGCGTTCGACATCAAATTTGTCATCGCTGCGCTTGAACTTCATCAAGTTCAACGACGCGAGATTGCACGCGGTGTTGTTGACGAAAACGTATTCGCTGCACGGATTCGTGGAGTGAATCGGCTCGGTGCCTTTGCAGGTGTGCCACTTCTG
>JANYCI010000054.1 GCA_025360325.1 Limisphaerales bacterium
CGCCCCCAAAAGTCCCGCGCCCCAGATGTGGATGAGCAGGCCGCTGATATTTTGGAGATTCGTGTTGCTGGCCGCATTCAGCGCGAGGCTCACATGAACCCAGTTGGTGTTGCCGGCGGAAACCGCGACGTTGCCAAAATAATTCTGTCCGTAGCCGGGCGTGGGCACGCCGAATTCCAGCGTGCCATATTTGCCGCTGCTGTTCGTGGCCGAACCGGCGGCGAAACGCACATCGCACTGGAAATTCGTGAACTGAAAGCCGTTGATCGGCGGGCTGAAACCGTTGATGCCGTTCCACACCTCGAACTGATCGGTGGAGACGGGAAAGTTCGCCGTGATTTTCAGCGAGCCGGACGTGGCGTTTGTGTTCGCGTCCAACGCCGCATCGAGCGACAGCGATTGAAACGCGCCGCCGAACCAGTTCGACCATTCGTTGGTGATGGAATTGTTCGGGTAACTGTTGGTGTCGAAACGGTCAATGACATTGGTGACCAACTGCGCTGGCGCGCGGCCAATGGATGCCAGCAGAAAGCAGAGCAGCAGCGCGGCCAGCGAAATTCGCGCGTGCGGTCTGCCCGTGATGTTTGACGGCCAGTTCAATTTTTGAGATCTAATCTAAAACCATCGGTTCGCCCGGCTGGATTGAAAATGCCGGGGCGAACCGATTTCAATTTCCATCCTTCGCGCATCAGCCGGCGGGGATGATTTCGATGCCATTGATTTCTGGGTTCTCGATGTTCGAGGTGAAGTTGATCGAAAGTTTTCCGTTCGTCACTTCGACGTTCACCGTCTCAACATAAGCCTTGAGCGCGCCGCCAGCTTTTTTGAAAACGTCAAAATCTTTGAACTCCTTGCCCTGCACGTTAAACGAAAACACCCGTTCGCCCGGCCCGGTGATGCCGTCGTAAGTCTCGCAGAAATGGAGTTTCACCTGATACTTGCCGTTGGCGAGCGGCCAGGAAAAACCGCCCATCGAATAATGTTCGGCGCGGTAAATCACTTGATCCTTCGTGCCGCTGATCTCCGCGTCGGCGCGCTCAATCGTATCGCCGCCGTCAAATCCCTGGTCGGCCAGCCAGACGTTGCCGGCGGAATCCGTGACCGGCGCGGACACGCCGGCCTTGATGCGAACGATATTCCGCGCGGCGGGCGTGGCGACTGCGGGAGCCGCTGGTGTGGCCGGCGTGGCGGCGGTTTGCGGCTGGCAATTCTCCGTCTTGCAACTGCCCGATGATTTGCAGCCCGTCAAGGAAACGGTCACAGCCAGGGCCGCGACCACGATGATGATGTTTGTTTTTTTCATAATTTTTTTTGCGCTAAATTTTTTCGGCACGGTGGCAGCAAATTCTGTCATCGTCTGTGCTGCGCCGGTATCAGCCTTATGGTTGATTTTTAATTTTGTGTTCTCACGGCAGCCAGAACGCCCGCCAGAATTGCTGGTTGCCGGAACTGTTGTTCGTGAAATTTTGCGTGGAGCCGGAAAGCGTATTGGTCGTTGCAGAAATCCAGGCGGAATTCAAATTGGTTGAACTCTGCAAGACGTAACGCGCGCCCGGCTGACCTTGCAATTGAAAAATAAATTTGCCGGGCAAGGTCGCCGGCTGCGCCAGCTTCGGCGGCGGCGCGGGATTAAAAACGATGACGCTCGCGGAATAGGGCGTGTAGGTGTTGGTGAAATTGATGCCCGCCGTGGTGAGGCTGTTTGTCTGGATGTCCCACGAGCCGCTGCCGGTGCGCGCCGCGTCGTCCTGCGGAATGCCGTAGCTGTAAATCGTGGCGTTCGTCGCAGGCAGCCAGCCGCCGAAATTCACGGTGGCGGTGAGGTTCGACGAGGAACTTTTGTTGATGACGAGCAGCGTCAGCGTGCCGTTGGTGCGCTTGATGGCGTAGGTTCCGAGCAACGAATAGTCATTAGTGATTTTGACAACCGTATCGCCGCCGGCGGCAAAGAACGGCATGAGTTTGGCGCAATAATATTTCGGATACCGTTCCGTGGGAGCGCCGGTGTTGAAGATGATGCCGCCATCTTCAAAGCGGTAGCCGGTGGCATTGGTGCGCCAGCCATAAAGCGCCGGGTCGGAATTGGTGATGGTGCTGCCGCCATTGCGCGTGTCCCACCAGAGGCGCGAATTGAGTTCCGTCTGCAACACCTGCCCGATGCTGTCCACATAACAAAGTCCGCCGACCAGACTAACGCTCTGGGGGTCGCCCGTGGAACCGTTCTCGGTGCATTCCAAAGTGAGGTTCGTCCCGGCGCTGCCGAGATAGTCCGTGACCATCTGGCGCAGGCTCACGACATCTAAAGACCAGGTGCTGGACCAAAGCAAATTGCAGGTGTCACCGTCCGCCGGCGGATACTTGTGTTCGATGAGGAAATCCGGCGTGACGTTGTTGCTGCGCAGGTAGGTCAGCATCACCGGCGTCCAGCCGTTGTGCGTGACCCCGGTGCGCGGGTTGACGACGGGATGATTGGTGTAATTTGAAGTGCCGTCCTCGGTGATGTCCGCCACCGCGCCGATTTTGATGCTCGGATCAACGGCTTTCATCTTCGCGTAGTAATTGGTGAAACGCATCGCGTAAGTCCACGGATCGTGCGGTTGCCACGGCGCATTGGTGTTGTCGTCCGTTTCCCAACTGCCGCCGCACTCGTTGCCGATCTCCCAGTATTTGAAATTGCATTTGTTCGTGACGTTGAACATCCGCACGCCGAACGCCGCCTCGTCGGCATCGCTGCTGCCGTAGTTGACGATGATGAAAGCCTGCGCGTGCGTGTTCGTGGCGAGCTTGATGAAGTCGCTCGAATACGAACCCCAACCGCGATACTCGTTCGTCCAATGATAGCCGTCGCCCCAACTGCCGCCGGGCCAGCGCAGGCAGGGATTGCCGAGGTCGTTCATGACTTGCACGCTGGTTGGCGTGAAGACATTTCCATCCCACGCGACTTGGTTGATCCCGAAAATTTTCGCGTCCACCGCGCGCACGGTTTGCGTGGCTAACAGTCCGACGTGAACCAAACCCGGCGTGGGCGCGGCGACGAGCGCGATGTCATCAATGAAGTAATTCGACTGCAACGTGCCGCCGTTCCAGATTTGAAACGCGGTTAGGTTCGTCTTGTTCGCGACGCCGAGCGACGCCAGCGAAAACGTGAGCTTCGTCCAAGAATTCGTGGAGACGGTCGCCCCGACGCGCGGCAGGCCGGCGGTGGAGCCGCCGAGTTCGGCAGTCACTCCGACGTATTGCCCGCCGTTCGTGCCGCCGTTGACCCAGAGCGTGAGGTTGGTGTAGAGCGACGTGTCAATCGCGTTGTGCTTCAGCCACCACGCCTGATAAGTGCTGGATGCGGCGAAGACCATCGCGTTGCTGCCGGAGTGAACGGGCGCGTTCGTGGCGTAGTGCGGCACCCAGCCCCAGTCTCCCCAGCCGTTATTGCGCTGGTCGGAATAGATGAGCAAATCGTCACCCGCACCACGCGCAAGCGTCACCACCGCCAGCAAAATCAAGGCTGACCAGTCGCGGACATGGGTGCGGATGTGAAGGCGGCTCATCAGCGAAATTTAATCTCCTTGCGCGACCGTCCACATGCCTTGCGGATTCTGCAAGTCACCTTTGCCGACGGTCTGTTCCATTTTCAGCGCTTCGGTGTGGCCATCGTGAAATAGATAATTGAACCGCTTGCTATGCAGACCATAGGCATTGTTGCCAAAGTTCCGCGTGCTGGTGCTGCCCGGCAGGTCGGTCTGATAAGTGTCGCTGGCTCCGCTGGCTTGCGGCCCCAGGCTGAATGCCGGCCAGACCTGCCCGCAAAAATTTTGCTGACTGGGCTGTTCGACCAGAAGAATGGTTCCGCTGT
>JANYCI010000088.1 GCA_025360325.1 Limisphaerales bacterium
GGCCTAACAGTGATTCGACAGCGCGTTTTGCAGCCTATCTTGTTTTAAGATTTGACCAGGTTTTGCTTTTATCTTTCTTTCACTCATAAGCATATCCAAAAAATTTTGCCGTAATCAGTTTCTGCAAAGGCGGCTCATCCCACCGCTAGCCGATGGCACGAAATTATTCCTGCCGCCCGCCCCTGTCCAGCCTTGTCTTGCCGTAGCGGAGCGCGGATTGTCCCAATCCGCAGCACGTCGCCAGCCAGACACGAGTCGGAATTAAAACCAACCTTTTCCGGCCTTGCGTCGCCGCTGCGAGTTGGGACAACTCGCGCTCCGGTTTGCAGTTAGGGCACGTCACACCGTGCGCGCCGCCACATTTCAGCAATTTGAATCCTCACAGAAATGAATTATCATTCGCGCGTGAAAATTTCCGTCGTCATGCTGGTTCTGCTGCTCGCCTGCGGCCTCGCTCCGGCGCAGACGAATGACGCGCCGATTGACGCGCCGATTGACGTGAACGGCCTGCTCAACGCCGCGCAGCAGTTCGCCCAGGAAAATCTGGATGACGAAGTGTTGCGCGCGCTGCAAAACGTAGATCGCGACAAGGTGGAGGATTTTCTCAAACACTATCAGGACTATCTTAGCGGCGATTACGTTCTGGATATGGCGCAGTTGAAGGATATGTCCACGGCGGTGTTGCCATTGCTGGATGCGCACGAGGAGACGCAGCCTTACGCCGTGTGGCTGCGGTCGCGGTTGGATTATTTTGACGTCGCGGAACAGTTGAAGTCCGCCGCACCCGCGCCGAAACCGCAGACGAACGCAGTGCCGTTGCCCAATCCACCGTTCAGCGTGGAGGAGGAAATCTGGGTGAAGAAAGTCGCGCCGCGTCTGTGGCCAAAGGGCGCGGCGGAGTTCGTGCCGAGGTTGAAAACGATTTTCGCCGCCGAGCGCGTGCCGGAGGAACTGGTCTGGCTGGCGGAGGTAGAATCCGGTTTCGACGTGCGGACGCGGAGTCCGGCGGGTGCAGTGGGTTTGTTTCAATTAATGCCGGTGACGGCGAAAAATTTCGGCTTGAGCCTTTGGCCGCGCGATCAGCGGAAGATTGCAGAAGTGGCGGCGATGGCGGCGGCGAAGTATCTGCGGCAGCTTCACGCGCAGTTCGGCGATTGGCGGCTGGCGGTGGCTGCGTATAATTGTGGCGAAGGTCGGGTGCAAAAAACATTGAAACAATTGCAGGCAAAAACTTACGCGGCGATCGCCACGAAACTTCCGGCGGAGACGCAGATGTATGTGCCGAAAGTCGCGGCGACGATACTGAAGCGGGAAGGAAAACGGTTGGAGAATTTACCGGTGCCAGGGGCCAAGTAGGGATTGAGCTTGAAGGGATGTTGGTTCGCGATTCTAAATTGCGATGGCTTATTCCTTTTCCTTGCGGTGGCTGAACTTGAGCATGACCGTGTCTTGAAGTTTTTCGAGAAAACCTTTTTTCTTCCCGGTGCCGATTTGGGCGATGCGTTCGCAGTGGTTGCTGCACAGGCGGCAATGGTAGTGCGGTGTGCCGCCTTTGAGTTTGAGGATGCGCACGCAGGCGTTGCACATGACTTCCGAGCAAACGGTGCAGCGAAAGGTGGCGGGCACCCACGCGTGCCGGGGGCAGGCCAGCGCGCCGCTTTCGAGGATCACGGGCGCGGCGGGCGCGGGTTCACCGCGTTCGTATTCGGGAATGGCGATGTGGGCGTGAGTGGATTCCACGGTGAGTTCCACATCGCCGAATTTGATCTGATCGCCGGCGACGAGCCAGCTTTCGGTGACGGGTTGGCCGTTGAGAAAAGTGCCGTTGGTGGAATTGAGATCGCGCAAATAAACGCCGTCGTTGGAGAGGGCGAGTTCGGCGTGGTGCGAGGAGACGGTGGTGTGCGGGAGGCAAACTTCGCAGTCGGCGTGACGGCCAACGCGGTTGACGCCGAGGCGAAGTTCAATCGCCTGGAGGCCAAGGCCGTCGGTCTGGACAATGAGTCGCGCCATAAATTTTTTTCCGAGAAGATGTTTCGCTGCGGCGGTGGGAAAGTCGAGCGGGAAAATGGTAGTGCTATAGTTTGCGTCGGTTCCCTCTCCCTTGTTAGGGGAGAGGGTTAGGGTGAGGGGTCAAAACTTCCGCCAACTCGTTATCGTCAATAGTTATCACGTTGCCCCCTCACCTCAATCTTCTCCCCCGAGAGGGGAGAGGAAGCCGGAGCGCCTAGGAAATATTTGTTTGCCTCAAAACATACCACTACTGGGAAAATGTTTTTGCCCGCCTGAACGTAGTGCTTATCGGGGCGAAAAATAATCCCAATTTTAATCGGCATTATCCCCGCCAACAAAAGTTAGAGCGAACACGATCCTCGATGATTAAAACCGCTCACTTCGTGCTCAATTCCAAAATCGTGATGGAGCAGGGCGGATAGCTGCGCGTGAAACTGGTGCCAAGGCCGGTCACTTTTTCAGTCACGGGAATCACCCTCGTCGGTTCTTGAAGCGAGTTGGTGGCGTCACGATTGTCCGCCTTCAAAACGGTGGCCATGCCTTCATCAGCAAGGTTGCTTGCTCCGCTGATTTCAACTCTCGCTGCCTGCGGCGCATTGGCGCGGTTCACGATTTTGACGATGATTTTGCCGGACGCAGTATCGCGCGTGGCGGAGTAGAAAAGGGATTTCACTTCGTTGGTGCGCGCCGGTTGCGCTGCGCCGTTGCGCGTGCGGTTGTTTTGAATCCATATATAAGTCGGCAAATTATGGGCGGCGACGGTCAGCACTTCATCGCCCTGATGTTCGCTGAAAATTTTCTGCGCGTAATAGCTGGGTGAGCCGTAGCTCGTCAGCGCGTCGTAGCCGATGAGGTCGGATTTCCACTGCATCGAGCGGCCTGCGCCGAGGTCGCTGACATTCACGAAGAGCGGCGCGTAACAGTGCATGAGCACGATGTCGGCGTTGCGTTCCATGCAGCACATCCACGCGGCGTCGCCGAGCGCGCCCGCCATGTTCGGCGTGGGCGAACCGACGCGCGTGGCCCATTCGCCGACGAAAATTTTGGTCGGGTTCTTGCGGTCGCGTGAGTCATAGACGAAGGACTGCGCCTCCATTTCTTCCTCGGAGCGGTAGTAATGTTCATCCACTAAGTCCGGCGTGCGGCTGTGAACGCGGATGGCTTCGCGTTGTTCGTTGCCGACGGTGGAAATGATTTGGAGCTGTGGATACTTGGCTTTTATCGCGTCATAAAATTGCGCGAAGCGACCGTCGTAACTGCCGCTGCGATCGAACCAATCTTCGTTGCCGATCTCGACATAGCGCAGCTTGAAGGGATTCGGGTAGCCGTCTTTGATGCGTTGCGCGCCCCACTTCGTTGTCGCGTCGCCTCTGACATATTCAATTTCTTCGAGCGCTTCCTGAACGTAAGGCTCCAGCTTCGGGCCGGCGGGAATGGAATCATGTTTCAAACAGTAGCCAGCGAAGACGGCGAGCACCGGTTCCATCTTCAAGTCCTGACACCAACCGAGAAATTCTGGCAGCCCAAAACCATCCGTGGACCAGTAGCCCCAGCAACTGCGATGGCCGGGACGCTGCTCGACGGGGCCGATGGTTTCCTTCCAGTTGAAACGTTCGTTGAAGTAATCGCCTTCGACGTAGTTGCCGCCGGGGAAGCGGAGAAATTTCGGATGCGCGTCATCGAGAAGTTGCGAGAGGTCAGTGCGATTTCCGTTCACACGGTCTTTGAACGTCGGCGGCATGAGCGACACTTGTTGCAGCCAGATTATGCCGGGCGTCGTCGTGAAAATCACGAGGCGGTTTTCCTTGGACGGCGCGACATCGCCGGTCGTCAAAGTGGTTTCAAATTTCTTCCAGTCGCCGCCGACACCGGAAATTTCGGATTTCGCCAAAATCGTTTTACCGTCCGCGCTCTCTAATGAAACCGTGAGCGAGCCGTCAAATTGTTTTGCCTTCGCATAAAGCAACGCGTGATAAGTCGTATTGGGTTTCACAGGAATTCCCCAATAGCCACCGTTCGCAATGCCCGCCGGAGAATGCTTCGTCGCGCCGCTCACATCAAGTTTGAGGCTGACATTCAGCGCGTCATTCAAGGGCGTGTTGGTATCGAGCGAAATTTTCGCCGCGCCAACTGTGCTCCAAAATTTAGGCGCGTTCGTCACGGCGATCTTCACCGGATACTGTTTCGCCGGGTCATAGTTTTCCGGCTTGATGATTTCCTGAATCGCATCCGCCTTGAACGCGCGGTTGCGGATGAGTTCGCCGTAAAGTCCGCCCTCGTAAGAATAATTGATCTCCTCCGTCATCAGCCCGTAAAACGTCGGCGGCATTTTGGCCACGACTTTATCGGCAGAAATGTTGATGACAGGCAGCGGTGCATTCGATTGAGCAACGCCCGCCGTCGCGCCAGATAAAATGGAAATTAAAACCGTGAGCCGGGAAGACGAAAGCGCACGCGTGCAGGATTTAATTAGGTTCATAAAGTAATTATTGAATTAGGCGGCGATGAAAGTCCACCTCAAATTCTGGCGATTATTAAAAAGAAAACTTTGTGCCTTGGTGCCTTGGTGGTTAATTTTTTCGGGTGAATCAAAAATATCGCGGACGCCTCGCGCCGTCGCCAACGGGCTACCTGCACCTTGGCCACGCGCGGACGTTTTGGGCAGCACAGCAACGCGCCAAAAAATTCGGCGGCGAAATGATTTTGCGGAATGATGACCTGGATTCCACGCGCTACCAAATGGAATTCGTGGACGCAATGCTGGAGGATTTGCGCTGGTTTGGTTTCGAGTGGGGCGAGGGGCCGGACATCGGCGGAAGGTTTGCGCCCTATAACCAAAGCGAGCGGATGAGTTTTTACCGCGATGCGCTGGAAAAATTACGCGCGGGAAATTTTATTTATCCCTGCACTTGTTCGCGCAAAGACATCCAGCAGGCCGTCACCGCGCCGCACGCGGCGGATGATGAAGTGATTTATCCGGGCACCTGCCGAAACAATTCAAAATCAAAAATTGAAAATTCAAAATTTGCGTGGCGCTTCCGCGTGCCGGACGGCGAAACGATTTCATTCACCGATGAAAATCTCGGCGAACAAAAATTCATCGCCGGAAAAGATTTTGGCGATTTCGTCGTGTGGCGCGGCGACGGCGTGCCGGCGTATCAGCTTTCCTGTGCCGTGGACGATGCGGCGATGCAGATCACCGAAGTCGTGCGGGGTGCGGATTTATTGGTCAGCACGGCGCGGCAGATTTTGCTGTTTCGCGCGCTCGGTCATGCGCCGCCGAAATTTTTCCACTGTGAACTGATGCGGGACGCTGCGGGCGAGCGGCTGGCGAAACGGCACGAGGCGCTTTCGTTGCGAACGCTGCGGGGCAGGGGAGCGAAGCCGGAAGAATTGCGGGAATCTTTTTTGCCTCACGCAAAGGACGCAAAGGACGCAAAGTAAATTCTGGCTGTTTCGTGAATGTTTTTTCATACACATCAGATGCAGGTTTGAAAATTCCGCGAGGTTTTGGAGTGCGCCAGTCCTCTGGCGCTTTGGCATCGCCGACTTGCCGACGAAAAGCGGCAGAGGACTGCCGCAGTCCAAGACGCTACCGCGCCGGCATTGCTACCAGTGGTTTTGGCGACTGTTAAAAAAAGTTGAGATGCCACGAAGATGGTTGTGAGGATCAAACTTTGATTGAAACTTTGCGGCCTCGGCGTCCGTGGCGTGAGGCATTCTCAACCAAAAAAAATTAAAAATAAGCTTGTGAAAAATTTCACGATGCGGCATCTTTCGCGGCTCTGACGGCCTGTGGTTTTCTTCGTTAAGAAATGGTGTCGTCGGTTTTTATTCTCTGTGAACCGTTTTGGAAAAATTATTTTCGCGCTGGCGTTTTTCGCCGCCGTCTTGGTCTTGCCCGTGTATGCCGCTGAACCGGCGGCTGAAGCTGTGACCATTGCCCACGAAGCCGCTCACATTGAAGCGACGGAACCGATTGTCAAAGCTACTGCTACACCTCTGTTTTATATTGGGCCACCTCCCAAAGCGGAAGCTAAAGTGCCTTCGATTTTGGGTCATCATTGGCCTAAGCAACTTCCGCCGCTTCCTATTTCAAATTCATTGGTCTGCACGTGGATCGTGGCGCTGCTCATTTTGGTCATCGTCCGTTTCAGCACTTGGAACATCAAAATGATTCCGTCGGGGATGCAGAACCTGCTCGAAGTGCTGTGCGAAGCTTGGGAAGAACTGGCGGGCGGCGTGCTGGAACCCAAAGTGGTTCGCTGGGTGTTTCCGTTTGCAACGACGTTTTTTCTTTTCGCGGTGATTGCTAACTTTATTGATTTGATTCCCGGCGTCGGCAGCATCGGCTACGGCATCCGCGACACGGCGAGTTCGTTGCCGTTCGCCATCCATGAAGCGCACACGCCGTTTTTCCGCCCTCCGACTTCGGATGCGAACCTGACTTTCGCGATGGCATCTATTTTCTTCGTGATGAGTTTGTATTGGGCGTTGAAATACAACGGCCCGATTGGATTGATCAAACACGTTTTCGCGGTGAAGGTGGAAACGAATAAATACGCATTCATCCCATTGTTTCTCCTGTTTATTTTCATCGGCATCATGGAAACCTTTTCCATTTTATTCATCCGCCCGGTCGCGCTTGCCTTGCGTCTTTACGGAAACGTCTATGGCGGCGAAACGATGCTGACGATGTCGCTGGCGCAGAAAAATATTTTCTGGTCGGTGCTGCTGTCGTTGCCGGGATATTTATTTGAAACCGCAGTTTGCGTGTTGCAGGCGTTTGTGTTCGCGATGTTGACGATTGCATTCGTCGGCACGCTGTGCACGCCGTCGGACGAACACGGGCATTGATAGATTAACAATTTGCAATCGCGCCAAACGCGGTTGTGACAACCAAAACCAACAAGAAAGAAAAGTATATGTTAGCCGAAGCTTACGGAAATCTTCACATCGGTCTGGCGTTCGGTGGCGCGGCCATCGGCATCGGCATCGCGGCCGCTGGTGGCGTCATCGCCATGAGCCGCAATCCCGGCCTCGCTGGAAAAATTTTGACGTTCATGTTCATCGGCATGGCGCTCGCCGAAGGTATGGCGATTCTCGCCTGGATCGTGATCCCGACCAAGTAATACGAGGCGTTATGCTCGAATCACTTGGCGTAAAATGGCCGGAGTTCATCGCGCAGTTGATCAGCTTTTCGCTGGTCTTTCTGCTCCTGAACAAATTGGCTTTTAAGCGGATCGCCGTCGTGCTTGCGGAGCGCCGGCAGAAAATTGCCGACAGTCTCGCGGGCGCGGACAAGATCAAAGCGGAGTTGGCCAAGACGGAAGTTGACCGCCAAAAAACTTTGACTGAGGCGAGCGAAACGGCGAACAAGATGATCGCCGATGCGCGCGAAGCTGCCGCCCGCGTCCGGGAAACCGAAACGCAAAAGGCCATCGCCGCCGCCGAGCAGATCGTCGTCAAGGCGCGCGAAGCCGCCACGCAAGAACGCGCGCAGATGCTCGCGCAACTGAAACGCGAAGTCGGCCAGCTCGTCGTGAAAACCACGGCGACCGTTACTGGAAAAGTTTTGACGGCAGACGACCAAAAACGTCTCGCGGACGAAACGCAGAAGCAGTTGTCTTGAGTATTTCAAATTTGAAATTTCAGATTTCAAATCAAACATGAAAATTTCCAAACAAGCCCAGCGCGACGCCCGCCAACTGTTCCGCAGTTGCTCGGTGAACGGATTGCTCGATGAGAGCCGCGTTCGTCAAGTGGTTAAATTGCTTTCCGAAAAGAAGCCGCGTGGTTATGTGGAAATCCTTTCGCGCCTGCATCGTTTGGTGGGTTTGAATCTCGCGCAACGTTCGGCGAAAGTCGAAGGCGCGGTCGCCGCTTCGCCCGAACAGCAGTCGGCCATCAAGGCGGATTTGGAAAAGCGTTACGGCGCAGGATTGAATGTGAGTTATAGCGTGAACCCGTCGCTCATCGGCGGGTTGCGGATTCAGGTGGGCAGCGATTTGTATGACGGCAGCGTGAAAACGCGTTTGGAAAAGTTGGCGCAGAGTTTTTAATTTAATTTCCCCTATGAGTAATTTGTTGCAAGAAATCGAAGCGCAGATCGCCGGTGCCAAGACCGCGACCGCGAAACAGAACGTCGGCACCGTGCGTGAAATCGGCGACGGCGTGGCCAAGATCGAAGGCCTGACCGACACGATGCTCAACGAGATGTTGGACTTCGGCGATGGCGTCATCGGCCTCGCGCTCAACCTCGAAGAAACCGAAGTCGGCGCGATCATTCTCGGCGACTACACCAAGATCAAGGAAGGCTCCGAAGTCCGCACCACC
>JANYCI010000089.1 GCA_025360325.1 Limisphaerales bacterium
CCGTTTGAAAATCCCACGCCGCTCTCCAACTTTCTGCAAATGCTCGCGCTCCTCTGCATCGCCAGCGCGATGACGTATCACCTCGGCCGCGAAACTAAAAATCAAAAGCATGGCTGGTCGGTTTGGTCGGGGATGTTCGCCATGTGCCTCGCGGGAATTTTGATTTGCTGGTGGGCCGAAGCGCGCGGGAATCCGCAGCATCAGCAACTCGGCATCGCGGCGGCCGACGGCAACATGGAGGGCAAGGAAGTCCGCTTCGGCATTATGAATTCCGCGTTGTTCGCCACCGTGACGACCGACGCGAGTTGCGGCGCGGTCAATTCCATGCACGATTCGTTCACGCCGCTCGGCGGACTCGTGCCGCTGTTCAACATCCAAACGGGCGAAGTGATTTTTGGCGGCGTCGGCGCGGGACTTTACGGGATGCTAATTTTCGTCGTGCTAACCGTGTTCATCGCCGGGCTGATGGTCGGGCGCACGCCGGAGTATCTCGGCAAAAAAATTGAATCCTACGACGTGAAAATGGTGCTGCTCGCCTCCGTGATTCTCGCCTTCGTCATTCTCGGCTTCACGGCTTGGGCGTCCGTGAGCGATTGGGGGAAATCCAGTCTCGCCAACCAAGGCCCGCACGGCTTGAGCGAAATTCTCTATGCCTACACTTCCGGCGCGGGCAACAACGGCAGCGCGTTCGCCGGCCTCAACGCCAACACGCCGTGGTATGACACGACGCTCGGCATTGCCATGCTGCTCGGACGTTTCGGCATGATCATTCCGCTGCTCGCACTGGCCGGCTCGCTCGCACGGAAAAAAATAATTCCCGCCAGCGCCGGAACTTTTTCGGTGAGCGGCGTCACGTTCGTCGTGCTGCTCGTCGGCACGATTCTCCTGATCGGTGCACTAACATTTTTGCCCGCGCTCGCGCTCGGCCCGATTGTCGAACATCTGCTCATGTTGAAAGGCAATTTGTTTTAACCCCGCAATTTTTATGACGCATAAATCTGTTTCCATTTTTGACGGGAAAATTCTCGCGCCCGCGCTCAGCGACACGTTCCGCAAACTCGATCCGCGCTTGATGGTGAAAAATCCCGTCATGTTCGTCACGCTCGTCGGCGCGACCATCAGCACCGTGGAAATTTTCCGCTCGCCTGCCGACCAAGTTTTATTTGTTGTGCAGATCGCGACCTGGCTTTGGTTCACGGTGCTGTTCGCGAATTTCGCCGAAGCCGTCGCCGAAGGTCGCGGCAAGGCGCAGGCGAAAGCGTTGCGCCAGACTCGCACGCAAACGAGCGCGAATAAAATTTCCGACGACGGTAAAATCAAAACTGTGGACGCCGATTCGCTCCGCAAAGACGATGTCATCATCGTCCGCGCAGGCGAAATTATTCCGGCGGACGGCGAAATTATTCACGGCGCGGCGACGGTGGATGAATCAGCCATCACCGGCGAATCCGCGCCCGTCGTCCGCGAAGCGGGCGGCGACCGCAGCGCCGTCACCGGCGGCACGCGCGTGCTCTCGGACGAAGTCCGAATCCGCATTACCTGCAATCCTGGCGAGGGTTTTCTCGACCGCATGATTTCGCTCGTCGAAGGCGCAAGCCGCCAAAAAACGCCGAACGAACTCGCGCTCACCATTCTCCTCGCCGCGCTGACAATTGTTTTTCTGCTCGCCGTTGTGACGCTGAAACCGCTCGGCATTTATTCCGGCGTGACGTTTTCCAACCCGGTTTTGATCGCGCTGCTAGTCTGTTTGATTCCGACCACCATTGGTGGTTTGTTGAGCGCGATTGGCATCGCCGGCATGGATCGTTTACTCCAAAAAAATGTTCTGGCGATGAGCGGGCGCGCGGTCGAGGCGGCGGGCGACGTGGACGTTTTGCTCTTGGATAAAACCGGCACGATCACGCTGGGTAATCGTCAGGCCACTGCGTTTCTGCCCGCGTCCGGCGTGACGGAACGTGAACTCGCCGACGCCGCGCAACTCGCATCGCTCGCCGATGAAACGCCCGAAGGCCGCAGCATCGTGGTGCTCGCGAAAAATTTTGGCATCCGCGCCCGCGAAATTCACGAGCTGCCCGGCGCGCAATTCGTGCCGTTCACGGCGCAGACGCGCATGAGCGGCGTGAATTACGAAGGCCAGCAAATCCGCAAAGGTGCGGCGACGGCGGTGAAACAATTTCTCGGTGGCACGCTGTCGCCGGAAATCGAGAGCGCTGTCGAAACTGTTTCGCGCTCCGGTGGCACACCGCTCGTCGTCGCCACGCAGTCACGCGCGCTTGGCGTGGTTCATCTCAAGGACATCGTGAAAGGTGGTTTGGCCGAACGTTTCAAACGCTTTCGCGCGATGGGCATTCGCACCGTGATGATCACCGGCGACAATCAATTAACCGCTGCCGCCATCGCCGCCGAAGCGGGCGTGGATGATTTTCTCGCCGAGGCGAAACCAGAAGACAAGCTCGCGCTCATCCGCAAGGAACAGACCGGCGGCCGCATGGTGGCGATGATTGGCGATGGCACGAACGATGCCCCTGCCCTCGCGCAAGCCGATGTCGGCGTGGCGATGAACACCGGCACACAGGCCGCGAAGGAAGCGGGCAACATGGTTGATCTTGACTCGAATCCAACGAAGCTTTTGGAAATTATCGAAATCGGAAAACAACTTTTGATCACGCGCGGCGCGCTCACAACGTTCAGCATCGCGAACGACATCGCGAAATATTTCGCCATCATTCCGGCGATGCTCATGGTGACGTTCCCCGTCATCGCGCCGCTCAACATCATGCACCTGCACAGTCCCAACAGCGCGATTTTGAGCGCCGTTATTTTCAACGCACTCGTCATCATCGCCCTGATTCCATTGGCGTTACGCGGGGTGAAGTTTCGTCCACTGGGCGCGGCGCAAATGTTGCAACGCAACCTGCTCCGCTACGGTGTCGGCGGTGTCATCGTGCCGTTTGTGGGCATCAAACTGATTGATGTCATCATCGCTGGTTTGCATCTCGCTTAACTCAACTGACAAAAATTATGAAAAATCTTTTTTCTGAATTTGGCCGCTCGATTGTCGCGACGCTTTTCTTCGCCGTCATTTTGTGCGGCGTGTATCCGCTGGTGGTTTATGGCGCGGGGAAATTATTTTTTCCGCACCAAGCTGGCGGCCGCTTGCTCGCAGATAAATCCGGCGCGATTCGCGGCTCGGCGTTACTCGCGCAAAATTTCACCGGCGCGCAATACTTCCATCCGCGTCCGTCGGCGGCGGGCGCGAACGGCTTTGATGCCTCCGCGTCGAGCGGCAGCAATCTTGGCCCGACCTCGACCAATTTATTTGCGGCCATGGCCCAACGCATTGCTGATTATCGCGCCGAAAATAATCTGGCTACCAATGCGCCCGTTCCCGCTGACGCCGTGACCGCCTCGGCCAGCGGACTCGACCCGCGCATCACGCCGGCGAATGCGGAAATCCAAATCCCGCGCGTCGCCAAAGCGCGCGGAATTTCCGAAGAAAAATTGCGCGCCTTCGTGACGCAAAATACGAGCGGTCGCGACCTCGGACTTTTTGGCGAACCGCGCGTGAACGTGATGACCCTGAATTTTGCACTCGACGGTTTAGGTCAACACTAACTCCAACCCGAGGCCAAAATTATGAACGATTTTCAAAGTGGTCTTTCAATCCTGATTTATCTGATGGCGGGAACGCTCGGCATTGCCGCGCTGATGGCGTGGTTGTTGCGGCGCACGAAATAATGCCCAAGGCAAACTTCACGCTCGACCCGTCACCACAAAAATAGTTTCTTGGCCGCATGGAACCGACGCCTCAACGATTGAAGCCGGAAGATTTTCTCCGGCTGATCGAGAAGAGTCGGCTGGGGAAATTAAAAATTTATCTCGGCCATGCCGCCGGTGTTGGCAAAACCTGCGCGATGTTGGAAGAAGCGCATCGGCTGAAAAAAGCGGGCGTGGACGTGGTCATCGGCTGGATTGAAACGCATGGGCGCAAGGACACCGAAGCACTCATCGGCGATCTCGAAATCATCCCGCGCAAAAAAGTTTCGCATCATAACGGCACGGTGGAGGTGCTGGACACCGAGGCCATTTTCAAACGCTACCCGACCGTGTGTGTCATTGACGAACTACCGTTCACCAACGTTACCGGCACGCAACATCCGAAGCGTTATCTGGACGTGCATGATCTGTTGCTCGCGGGCATCAACGTCATCACCGCGCTGAACATCCAGCATCTCGAAAGTTTGCACGACACTGTTTTGCGCGCGACGGGCGTGGACGTGCGCGAGCGCGTGCCGGATCGTTTTGTTCTGGAGGCGGATCAAATCGTGAACATTGATTTGACGGCGGAAGAACTGCGCGAGCGTTTGAAACTGGGGAAAATTTATCCCGCCGACCGCGCCGCCGCTGCGTTGGAAAATTTTTTCACGGAAAACAATTTGAATGAGTTGCGCGAACTGGCCTTGCGCGAAACGGCGAATGCGATTGATCAGCGTCCGCGCATCGGCGCGACCTCGCCGACGCGGGTGAGCGAAAAGATTGCCGTATTCATCAGCACCAATCCCGATACCACGGCGCGGTTGCTGCGCGCAGCGTCGCGACTCGCGGGACGATTGAATCGCGAATGGATGGCGGTATATGTTCGCCGCAAAAAAGAAGACACGCTGCACATCGCGTCTGATGTTCAGCGACGGTTCATGCAAAACGTGCAACTGGCTACGGAACTCGGCGGCAGCGTCACGGTTTTGGAAAATGAAAACATCTGTGCGGCGCTGTTGAAATTCTGCCGCGAAAACGATGTCCATCTCGTGGTGCTCGGCACCACCGCGCGCCACTGGTGGCAATTCACGCGCCCGAACGTTTTGCAATTTTTTCTGCATCAGGCACCGGGAATTGATTTGCACATCGTGGACCCGGACAACTAGATTTGCTTAAATAAAACGGGATCAACAGGAGCAAACAGAGGAAACGGAGAAGAAAGGAATCGATTTAAGCGACTGGACTCAGTCCGCATTCGTGTCGCCATCCGATTTTCAGTGGCCGTTGGTTAGCGCAAAGGTCAATTCGCTGTTCCCTTCGTTAGCTCCTGTTCAAAAAATGTCCCTGCTCATTTGCCCCCGCTCCACTAGCTGTGAATCACGAGCTGAATATTTTCCGGCAGATTCTTGGCGACTTCCGTGATGACATTGCCCTTGAGAAGATGGGCGAGTTTGGTGCGGTGCGAGGAGCCGAGCATCAGCATATCCGCGCCGATGGTGGCGGAGATATCTAGAATGGTGGCCGCCGGGTTTTCGCTGACGACAAAAACAGGGATGACGGGCACGCCAATTTCCTGACCGAGCTTGATCATGGCATACATGATGTGGGCCGCATCATGATCGTCCTGCCAGCGCGGGCGTTCGGACTTGGCCAGCGGACCGGGCAAGTTCACGGCGAGTTCTTTGATGTAAAGCACGTAGAGATTTCCCTGTCGAAACTTGGCCTCCTCCACGGCGAATCGCAGCACCGGTGTCAGCCCGCGCGCGGCGACGAGGATGGACTGACCGGGCGTCAGATTGGGTCGGAAGAGCGACGTTTCGTGGCTGACGGCAGCAGCGAATTCGCGCTTGATGATGACCGTTTCAAAACCCGCGTGGGTCATCGCCCACCAGCGCAAACCGAAACCAACTCCCAGCACACAGGCCACAAAGAACAACGCATTCGGACTGGTTTTGGCAATGGTGATTTCCACAGCGAACAAAATGACAAACGTGATCATCATGATGCCACGCTCCCACCAGCCCAGTTGCAAGCGCCGGTTGAAACTGCACGATCCAAGGTTGACGGTGATCGCGCCGACCACGCCGATGGCGTAAAGCGCCGCGAGCGTTTGCAAGGAATCCGCAAAGATCACCAACAACACCGGCAAAATCGTCGCCACCGCCAGCGGCAGTTTGGGGACGCCGTGGGAATTCAGAGTGGTGAAGGGCGTGGGCATTTCCCGGTCGCGCGCCAACATATAAATCAAACCGATCAACGCGCTGATGGCCGTATTCACCGCGCTCAAGAGCAGCAAGCCGACCACCAACCCGATGAACATTCCGAAAATCTGGCCGAAGTGCTCGCCCAACGCCGCCGTGCCATAATACTCGCCCAGAAAACGGAGCATATCTTCGAAGCGCAGTTTTAATTCATCCGAAAGATTTTGCGGCAGCGACAACATCGCCCACGCCAGCAGCACCGTGCCAATAATCACTTCCGCCGCCACGGGCCAGATGGATTTGCGCGCGGTCGAAAGCACGCTGGGTTTTTCCGGGGTGGATCCGACATCCAGTTTCATCACGCCCGTTAAATTCGCAATCGCCTCCACGCCGCTCAAAGCCAGGATGACGCCAACGAACGCCACCCAGTTTTGCCCGAACGTCCCGCTCATCGGTTGCAAGTGGGCCAGCGTGAGATGCGGCACACTCAAGATGATGATCCCCACCACCACCAGCACCATCGGCACTGCGAAAATAACCGCGAGACTGCCGGAATGTTTCGGGCCAAAATAATTGATCAACCCAACCAGCAAAATAAAACCGATGGCCGCCAGCTTGAAATATTCTTTGGGGATGCCGAAATAACTGATCGCCGCCCAACCGCTCAACGCCGCTGTGACGGTGAAATTCGCCACCAACAACAACGAACCGAGCACTGCCAAAACTCGGCTTTGTTCCCGCGCCGCCGAATACACGCCGCCGCCATCCGGGAAATTTTTGCAGACGATGATGTAATTGTAGGCGACCAATCCCGTCAGCGCACAAACGGCTAAAATGATGGGAAAAGATGAGAAGCCAGCCGCGACAAACGCGAGGCCGATGACGTAAGCTTTGCTAGTGCCCCAATCGCCGTAAAGGAGAGCCGCCGCGCGCGTCCAGCCCAGATTGCGTGGCCGATGTATTCCGACATTATCCATGAACGGGGAAGTGTAATCAGCAGTGGAGAAATGTCGAGAATGTGCGGTGTTTTCTAGTGAAACAGGCAAACTGTTGGAAGCCAGACGTTGCTCTAATCGGACGCTCGCGCCGCCGCTAACAAGTTAGCCGCGTGATGCTCATTTTACCGATCCAAGTTTGACGCGCTCGCTGGTGCCCGCCGTCAAAATGGTTCCACGCTGGCCGCGCTACGACGATCTCGCCACCAGCGCCAGACGACCCACACGACCGCGAGTGCCATGCCCGTCCAACCGAAAAACTTTACCGCGCCAGCGATTTGCAGATCGTCTGACAGCACGTCCCAGCGCGTGAAGATAGTATTCCAGTCGTGATCGCCGCCGCCGACCAGCGGCAATTCCAACGCCCGCGCGTCCGCCATGTAGCGGGCGACGTTCAGAAAGTTTTCAAACAACCAGATGACGCTGGCGGCGCACGCGAGCGCCTCACGTTTGCGCCCAAACGAAACCGCAAGCAGCAACGGAAAAGTCAGTTGTCCCAGCGTGCCACCGTAAGTTTCCAGTCGGTGGCTGAACAGTCCGTAAATGGGATGACCCGCTTCGTGAAACAGTAAGTTCGCGTGATCAAGGCCGAAAATAAAACCAGGTTCACTGACGCAAAGCAGGATCAGAAAAACCGCCACCCCAAACACAAATCCCGCCAGCCGCAACCGCGTGATTTTTTGCCACGGGTTCGCAGCGGCTTCGTCAAATGATTGAAATGGTTGGTTCGCCGTCACAGTGCCACCGCTTCTGCTTCGGCAAAAGCATCACAACCTTAAGAAGATTTTCCGCTGATACAAAAACCGCGCGAACCACACGAACAACAAAACGCCGACGAGCGAGCTGAACAGTTCGCCAAAGCCGTGGGCAATGTGCGCGTCGAGAAAATTTTTCACCGGGCCGCCCGTCAGCCGCCGCGCGAGTTTCTCAAAACCGAGGCCGCCGAGAAAATTGCTCGTGAGATAGAGCGTGATGGGATTCATCCCGATCCAGATGAACGGCTGGCACCACGTCGTTTTTTTCTTCACGTCCACGATCCAATAAAACAGTCCGAGCAACATCAGGCTGTAGCCACTGGCCACGAGCACATAGGACGACGTCCAGATTTTTTTGATGACGGGAAATTCCATGCCCCAAAGCCAGCCGAGCGCTGCGCTCGCCGCGCCGACGCCGATGAGCGTGAAAACTTTTTTCATGTCCGACACGTTCGGCTTGCGTAAAAACAAGCCGGTGAAAATTCCCAGCAGACCGGTGACGATGGCAGGCAGCGTGCTCACAAAACCTTCGGGGTCGTAAAATATATCGTATTTGCGCGCGGGCAGATGCTCGAAGTCGAAATGGTTCGCCACATTGTAACCGGGTTCGTATTTACCGGTGACGCGATTGGTCGTCGCAAAATACATTTTCTCCGTGGCCTGCCAGAGCGATTGGTCTTTGGTGGCGGAAGGATTTTTCGCGGAAGGATTATCGGCGTCGCGAAATTTCGGCGCGAGTTTCAGGTCGCCCGCCGCCTCGGCCTGCGCGGCGAGCACTTCCTTTTCCAGATGAATGTCGCGGATGGGCAGTTTCGCCAGCAACGCCCAGTAGCCGAGCAGCAACGCCGCGCCCACCGCTGCGAGCACGCGCACGTTGCAGAAAATAAACAGCAGTCCGCCGACCGTGTAACAAATCGAAATCCGGTTCAGCACGCCCATCAACCTCATGTCTGGCCACGGATTCGTGAAGCCGCCGGAATAAATTAGCGCGACGATGAACAGCAGTAAGCCCCGGATCAAAACGCGTTTCACCGCCGCCGCGCGGCCTTGTTGCTCGATGATTTTTGTCAGCGAAAAAACGGTGGAGACACCCATGATGAAAACGAACAGCGGAAAAACTAAATCGTAGAACCGGAAGCCTGCCCAGTCGGCGTGATCTAGTTGCGCGGCGAAAAATTTCGTGGCGGGATTTTTGCTCATCTCTTGGAGCGCATAGGCCAACGAGTCCGCGCCGAGAATCCAAAACATATCGAAGCCGCGCAACGCATCGAGCGACGTGAGACGTTGGGGCGCGGCGGAGTTTTGATTAGCCATGATTTTAATTTCTGCCTTGTTTACGGCACGAACACTAGCGGAATTTCTGCGCGGCGGAAAAAGAAAAGTTATCACTGTTCCTGCGTTTTTGTAACAACGCCGCAAAACGAAGGAGCGCAGGTTTTTAATCTGCGGTATCGCTGAGGGCGACTCAGGGCGACTTAAATAAGGCGCGGGCCATTTCAGAAGAAATGACCCGCGCCCATTTTTGTCCCCACAAATTTACTTGATGCGTGACGAGTGACGAGGGCGGTGCAGCCGCACGCTCGTCACTCGTCACGCATCAAGCATTACGCAGCGCGTTCCCTTTCATTCAGCGATGGCGAGTTGAGGGCTGTTGCTGTAAATCCGCGCCTGCCGCCGGGTTTGTCGTTCGGCGGCCTGGCTCTTTTCCTCGAACAACGCCGGGAAAACCAGCAGCGGAAAGAGCGAGACCCACGCCAGCGCGGCGGCTTCGTTCGCGGCGCGGCGCAGCGGCGCGGTCAGCGCTGCGTTGGCGGCGGCAAGCCGGTCGGCGAGCAACCGGTTTTTGAGTTGCTCGAACTGGGTTTCGAGGTTGGCGCGGAAGGGAACCGCCGGCGCTGGCCGGAGTTCAAACCGCGTTTCCGCGCTGAACTGCGCCGGAAGTTTTTTAGTCTGGTTCATATTGGCGTCTTTTTTTTCTTGGTTAAATTGTTGGGCGGTTAAAAACAGAAAACCCGCGACTGCTGTGGCAATCGCGGGTTTTGGAAAATTTCTTGGTTTTAGAATTTAACTCCCACGACGCCCAATGGACGAGAATAGCTCTGGCAAATGGCCATCCAGCCATTGACCAGCGCGTGCGTCTTCATTGTAGTAGCGAACGTATTTTTCATTTCGACGGTGAAGATAAAACACGATTTCACTTGGTTTGTCAATGGATTTGTCACTGCGAGAAGCAAAAACGGACAGGCAACCTTGCCTGTCCGTTTTTTTATCAGCGCAGATTAGCGGTTAAAAAATCACACCGCTTCATCACCGCGTTCGTCGGTGCGGATGCGGATGGCTTCTTCAATCGCGGACACAAAAATTTTCCCGTCGCCGATCTTGCCAGTCTTCGCGGCCTTAATGATGGCATCCACGGCGGCCTTCACCTGATTGTCGGCGATGACGGTTTCGATTTTTATTTTCGGCAGGAAATCCACGGTGTATTCGCTGCCGCGATAAATTTCCGTATGGCCTTTTTGCCGGCCAAAGCCTTTGACTTCGCTCACGGTCATGCCCTGGATGCCGAGTTCGTTCAACGCGTCTTTGACTTCGCTCAACTTGAACGGCTTGATGATGGCTTCGATTTTTTTCATAAATTTATTTTAGAAAACTTATTCATTGTAGGCGTGCTCGCCATGTTGTGACAAGTCGAGTCCGAGGCTTTCTTCCTCCTGATCCACGCGCATCCCGACGAGCTTGTCCACGATTTTGAAAATGACAATCGTGCCGATGACACCGAGCGCCGCCGTGAACGCCACGCCGATGAGCTGGTTGACGAATTGCGCCGAACCACCGACGAGCGAAACCACCGCGCCGTTTTTCATGAACGTCGTGGCGATGGCGGAATTCACATCTGCGCTGGCAAGGAAACCGAGCATTAACATTCCGGTGATGCTGCCGACGCAGTGCACGCCGAACACGTCAAGCGAATCGTCGTAACCGAGCGCGGCTTTCAATTTCGTCACTGCAAAATAACAGAGCACGCCGCCCGTCGCGCCGATGGCGAACGCCGCCGGAATCGTGACGAAGCCGGATGCGGGCGTGATCGTCGCAAGTCCTGCGACCATGCCGGACGCCGCGCCGAGCACGCTCGGTTTTCCTTTCAGCAACCATTCCACAAACATCCAACTCAACGCCGCCGCTGCTGCGGAAAAATGCGTGGCGGCAAACGCGCTCGTCGCCAAGCCGCCGGCGTTCAGCGCGCTGCCGGCATTGAAACCAAACCAGCCGACCCACAAAAGGCCCGTGCCTATTAGCGAATAGACGACATTGTGCGGCACCATCGGTTCGCGCGGATAACCGGCACGCTTGCCGAGTAGCAGCGCTAGCACCAGCGCCGACGCGCCGGAACTGATGTGAACCACCGTGCCGCCCGCAAAATCCAGCACGGGAATTTTTCCGCCGAGCGCCCAGTTGAACAAGCCGCCCTTGCCCCAGACCATGTGGCAGAGCGGAAAATAAATCAGCGTGACCCACAGCAGCATGAAAATAATGTAGCCGCTGAATTTCACGCGTTCCGCCACCGCGCCGCTGATGAGCGCAGGCGTGATGATGGCGAACATCAGTTGAAACAGCATGAAGGTCTGGTGCGGAATCGTCGCCGCGTAATCGCCGTTCGGTGCGCTGCCGACGCCTTTCAAAAATAGATACGTCAGCGGATTACCGAAAAAAGAATTTCCTTCCGCAAAGCACAGGCTGTAACCGAACACCATCCACAGAGCGGAAATCAAACCCATCAGCACCAGACTGTGCATCATGGTGGATAAAACATTTTTGTTCCGCACGAGGCCGCCGTAAAAAAGGATCAATCCCGGCGCGGTCATCATCAACACCAAGGCTGAACTCGCGAGCATCCAAGCGTTATCGCCGCTGTTGATGGCGAGCATGGGAGCGACCGCTTCCGCCGCGTGCAGCGAACTGGTGAGAAGGGTGGCAAACAAAATAGCGCATGAGCGGAACAGGTTTCGATTTCTGATGGAATGAATCGGGGTCATGGCCGCGAAGTTCACCAAAAGCGGGGCCGCGTGTCAACGGCGGGTTCGTTTGGCCGGAGCGCGGGCAAATCTTGACGCCGCTCCCGATTGGTGGAAGTTCTCGCGTAGCAGCGGGCGGGAACGGACGCACGGAAAGTGTCCGCTCTCTCAAAGGCGTTGCGCCGCTGCACGCGGCGCTACGCCTCGCAGCGCGAGGAGTTCCACCTAGGCGTCACGATTTGATGTCGCGGACTTGAAACGCCATCGCGCCGATCAGGAACGCGGTCGCGCAGACGGCACCGAGGATGATTTCGGACTGGCAGATTTGCGGCCACGGCGCGGGATCGCGGAAGATCAGCAGCCAGCATTTGAAATGGTGCGTGATAAAAAAATCTTCGTAGCGGTCAAAGAACGGAATATTTTCCATCACCATGCTCACGAACAGAAACGAAAGCGCGAGGATGGTCGCCGCTGCTGGCTTCATGTTGAAACAGGAAAACATGAACGCGACGGAAACCATGACGCTCGCGTTCACGGCCATGAATAGCAGCGAAAAAGTGAAGCGCAGTAACCCTTCGTGCGCGGTCAAAACACTGAACGCTTGGCCGGGCGCAAAGACAAACATTCCTTTCCACGGAAATAAAATGCTCGCGAAACCCATCGCGGTGAGGCCGAGCATCAACACCAGTGCGACGGCGAAAATAATGCCCGCGCTCCACTTCACGAACAGCAGCCGGACGCGCGAGATGGGCCGCGAAAGAATCATTCGCAGCGTGCCGTCCTCGGCTTCCTTCGCCACCAGATCGCCACCGACCAGCGTGGCGTAGAGCGGCATGAGCAGCATGATTTGCGGGATGAGCATCACGACGGAAACTGTCAGCACGGAAATAAATTCGCTCGCGAGATAGCCGTTGCCGTTGAGAAGTTTTTCAAAATCACTTTGCCAGCGCGTGTATTTGAACGCGCAGAGCATCGCCGTCTGCGCGAGCAGAAACGCGCCGAAGCCGATGTAGGTGCGCTTCTTGCCGAACAATTTCCACAGCTCGTTTTTTAATTGGGCGAGGAACATAGTTTAATTTTTGGCGAGCAACGGCGGGGGTTTGATCAGGTTGAGATAAAAATCTTCGACTGTTTGTTCGTGCTGCCAGATGCCCTCCACCGCAATGCCGGCGGTCACGAGCACCTGCGCGACGTCCGCCGTTGAACGGCCTTCCGCGAGCGTGATGAATTTTTCCTCGGCGGTGGCCGTGATGAGATTTTGCGCGCGCAGAATTCTTTCAGCAGCGGCAAAATTATTTGTCTTCAACGCCACTTTGCCGCATGCGGCTTTCACGTCGGCGACGTTACCTTCAAAAACTTTTTTGCCTTTTTGCAACACGGCGATACGCGTGCAGAGTTGCTCGACTTCATTCAGCAAATGGGACGAGAGCAAAATCGTAAGGCCAAGCTCGCGCTGCAAACGCAGAATCGTCTGGCGCATTTCGTGGATGCCTTCGGGATCGAGGCCGTCGCTCGGTTCGTCGAGGATGAGCAGTTCCGGCTTGGGCAGCAACGCCTGCGCGAGTGCGAGCCGCGAACGCATCCCGTGGGAATACGTCCGCACTTTGGATTGCTCGCGACCGGTGAGACCGACCCACTCGATCACTTCTTGAATTCGCGCCTTTGAAGTCGGCGCGGTGTAGGTGCTCAAAATTTCCAGATTACGCGCGCCGCTCAAGTAATCGTAAAAAACTGGCGCTTCAAAAATCGCGCCGACCGGCATCAAAGCCTTGCTACGATTGGTCTGCACGTCGTAGCCGCAAACTTTCACCTCGCCGCTCGTGGGCCAGACCTGACCGAGCATCATGCCGATAGCGGTGCTTTTGCCCGCGCCGTTGTGGCCGAGCAGACCAAAAATTTCTCCGCGCGGCACGGTGAAGGACAGGTCATCCACCGCCGTGCGCCCGGCGAATTTTTTCACAACGTGCGACAGTTCGATCATTTGGTTCCTTCGATGGCGAGCAGGTTTTTGATGTGGCCGTCGGCGTAGAGATAATTCACCGCCTTGTTCGCGCCGCGCACTTTGTGAAAATCATCCTTGTCGTAAACGACGGGGATTTCGTGTGAATCAAAACGAATGTTGAACACCTTCAGATGATCTGCGTCCTCGCCGTTGAGCAAACTGTTCCACGAATAACTGGAACCGGTCGTCTCAAAAATGCGCGCGAAATCAGACGGGCAACGCAGCACGTTCGTGTTGCCGAGTTGCGACGCGAGAACTTTCTGGATGGCGGGAAAAGTATTGGTGGCGGCGATGGTCGAGTCGGTAGAAACGTCGCGCATCACGGGCATTTTATTGTTGTTGTCCGAGACGTAAATTTGCAGCGCGATGCCGACTTGATGCAGGTTGCTCAAACAGGCGGCGGCGCGGGCGGATTCTTTCGCGCGGCTCATCGTCGGCAACAACAGCGCGGCTAAAATGGCGATGATGGCAATCACCACGAGCAGTTCAATGAGCGTGAAGGCGCGGAAAATTTTTGGTGATGGGGGAAAATTCATGGCTGACGCGGGCCGCGCATCATGCGACCGCTTTCCATCATGCGCTGCATCTCCTCGAGCAGCGGCGCGAGTTCGGCCTTGGTCTGCGCGGAGCTTTGGCTGTAAAAACTTTTCAGGCCGATCTTCGTCACCTTCTCCTGCAATTCGGGACTCAACACCGCGCCGTTCGCGCCGGGCGGCGGCGCCTGGCCGCTGGCCGCGAGTTTTTGCTGCGCGTCCTTCATCTGTTTCATGGCCTGTTCCACGACGCGCTGGCGTTTGTCGGACGGCATTTCTTCAAACGCCGAGAGCATTTGTTTGAAGCCGGTGGGCATGGTGGCGTCGAGAAAATTTCCCTTCTCCTCGTCGGTCATTTTGTTGAACCACGCATTGCGGTCCAGCCGCAGATGCTGCCGTTCCTCCAACGTGAGAGCGTTGAGCATGGCCGCGAGTTTTTGAATCGCCGCCGCGCGTTCGGCGGCGGCCAGGCGGGCCAAGTCCACGGCGGCCACATACGCGCTGACTTTTTCCGGCGTGACCACCGCGTGCTTGGCGATTTTGTAGCCGGCCAGCGCCAGCAACCAGGTGGCGGCGAGGGCAGCCAACGCCAGCACTACGGGCCGTTGTCGCGGACTTAACATGGCGACAGTTTAAGGTGTTTTTTGTAACTCATCACGGAAATAGAGCTGAATGTTATTGATCCGGTTCAAAAAAATTCTCTCCGCCCGCAAAAAATCCCCCGCCTTAAGCCGGGCCTTTCCGATCCGCCGTCCACTGGCCGATGCGGAAGATGACGAACTCGGCGGGCTTGATGGCAGCGACACCGATCAAACAAACGAGGCGGCCGTTATCAAGGTCGTCTTGGGTCATCGTCGTGCGGTCGCAGCGAACGAAAAATGCTGCTTCCGATTTCGACCCGAGCAACGCGCCGTTTCGCCATTCGTTGAAAAGAAAATCATTGAGGCTGCCACGCACCTTTGCCCACAGCGTCTCGTCGTTCGGTTCAAAGACGACCCATTGTATGCCGAGGTCAAAGGACTGTTCGAGGTAGATGAAGTAGCGCTGCACGTTGACGTATTTCCATTGCGGATCGGACGCCGCCGTGCGTGCCCCCCACACGCGATTGCCGCGCCCCACAAAAAACCGGAGGCAATTCACGCCCGCCGGACTGAGTATTTCCTGCTCGGCTTGGTTGATCACGCGCTCGAATCCCAACGCGCTCCGCACGACTTCGTTGGCCGGAGCTTTGAAGACGCCACGCTCAATGTCGGTGCGCGCATAAATGCCGCAGAGAAAACCCGACGGCGGCAGATTCAAATTTTTTAGGGCGTTTGGTTTCGCCAGCGGATTCGCTACCGCGACCCACGGATAATAAAACGCCGCGCATTTGGAATCGAAGCGCGCCCGATAATTTGCCGCGTCCGTCGGCGATTTACCCAGCGGCACATCCAGCACGGCGAAGCGATAACTGCCCGGTGCTTCCGCGTGCGCGATGAGAATTGATTGGACGGAATCCGCGAGCGAACCGAGTTCAGTCGAGCCGGGCGCGGCCACGATGGAAATATTTTTCACCGTCGCCAACGCAGCGAACGCGCGCTGCCAGTCATCAATAAGATTTGTTTGCGCCAGTCGCGGACTGCGAACCCGCGCGATCACCAACTGCTGTCCGCCTTCGTCAAAAAACGCTTTCGCCGCCCACGCGAGGTGATTGGTTTTTGGCGCAAAACTTAAATCCGTCAGCCCGCCGAAAACTTTTTCAAACTCCACGAACGAAGTCACTGGTTGCGGCACCTTCGCCGTTGCCAGCGGCCCGCGCCGCGCGTAACCGACGAACGCCGTCACGCTGGTGGACACGCCGCCGATGCTTGGGCTGCGAAAATTAATTTCCTCCACGAAAATTCCCGGTGAAATAGAATCGGGCATAAGGCTGACGAGCGTTGCGAATACGCCCCGGCAAAGCAAGGGGAAGTTTAATCGCGCGCCCGGTCGCGCTTAAGCCAGCGGGTATGGTGGAAAGGAAAAAAATC
>JANYCI010000097.1 GCA_025360325.1 Limisphaerales bacterium
CGCGGGAACTTTTCCGAGATTCGATTTCGTGATCTCGATGTAATAACCGAACACGGAATTGAAACGCACCTTCAACGAGCTGATGCCAGTCTCGGCAATTTCATCGGCCTGCAATTTGGCGATCCAATCTTTGCCGCCGCGTTGGGCGTTGCGAAGTTCGTCGAGGTTCGGGTCGAAACCGTCGCGGATGAGGCCGCCTTCCTTGATGGCCAGCGGCGGTTCGTCCACGATGGCACGGGTGACTAACTCGATGAGGTCGGGCGACTCGGTGAGTTGCGCGGTGAGATCGGTCAGGAGCGCGGGCGGCCCGCCCGCGAGTTCATGCGCGACAACCGGTTTGAAAACTTCTTCGCTTAAATTATCAACTTGCGGGCGGGCCGCCCGCGCTCCAATCGTTGCGAGCGTCGCCTTCAAGCCGGGCAATTGCTCCAACGCAATTCGCAGCGCGACCAGATCGCGCGCATTCCCGCTGCCACTGCTCAAGCGACCGAGTGTGCGTTCGAGATCGCGCACGCTCGTGAGTTGCTGCCGGAAACTTTCCAGCGGCGCAGAATTTTCAATGAACGTCGCCACGGCTTCCTGCCGCAGCGCAATCGGTTCGACGGCGGCGAGCGGTTGCGAGAGCCAGCTTCGCAACAGCCGCGCGCCCATCGGCGTAACGGTTTTGTTCAGCGCGCCGAGCAGCGATGAATTGCGCGGGGCGTCGCGATGCAACGGTTCGAGAATTTCCAGATGCCGCAACGTCGTGTAGTCGAGCGCGAGAAAATCCGTGCGGCGATAAAACGAAATGCGCGTGAGATGCTTCACATCACGGCGCAAATGCTGCATCAGATAATGCAGCGCCGCGCCCGCCGCACCGACGGCGGCGTGGCGATCCTTCAGTCCGAAGCCATCGAGCGTGGCGACGTTGAAATGTTCGCGCACGGTGAAGACGGCGGTTTCCGGCGCGAAGGTCCAGTCATCGTAACCGCTCAAGGCTTTGAATTGTTCGCGCAGCAAATCGCGCAGTCCCGTCGCCTCGCTGGGCAAAATGATTTCCGCCGGACGCAGACGTTCGAGTTCGGTCTGGAGCGCGGCGTCAGATTCCAATTCCGTTGTGAGAAAATCGCCGGTGGTCAAATCCACAAGCGCGAGGCCGAAGATTTTTCCGGTGGGAAAAACGGCGGCGAGAAAATTATTCCGCTCGGCGACGAGCATCCGTTCGTCGAAATGCGTGCCGGGCGAGAGGATTTGCGTGACCTCGCGGTTGACGAGTTTGCCAGGCTTGGCTTCCTCGGTCTGCTCGCAGATAGCGACCTTGCGCCCGGCCTTCAGGACACGAGAGATGTAATTGTTCGCCGCGTGATAGGGCAGGCCGCACATGGGAATGCCATTGCGCGCGGTGAGCGAGAGATTCAGCAATTGCGCGCCGTCCTTGGCGTCGTCGAAAAACATCTCGTAGAAATCGCCAAGGCGGAACAGCAGCAACGCATCCTTGGGCAGTTCGCTTTTGATGCGGCGATACTGCGCCATCATGGGAGTGAGTTGAACTTCGGCGGACATTCGGCGGGAAAATTAAACGTGAACGCGGGCGAAGGCGAACAAGATTTATTATCCAAATAGTAACCGCACGCGCTTCAAAAGCCTCGGTCGAGTTTTTGCATTAAGATTTACTTGCCCAACGGGGATTTGCGAAATGATGGCGCATCGCGCCGCAATTGACAGCCGCATACGTCGGGGCGATGGCTGCCGGTTTGACCGGCTTGACCACGTTGAAACGGCTGAGATTGCCGTAAGTTTTCGTAGCAAGTTAGCCGAAAATCATTCAGAAAATCACCATTGCCTTTATTCCATCGGGTTTGTGAAGATTGGAGCGGGTGAAGGGAATCGAACCCTCGTCTCAGCCTTGGGAAGGCCACATTCTACCATTGAACCACACCCGCCTTCTTGTCAAGCCGAAGCCCAGCGGGCGATGGCTGACGCTGCGCTTTGGCGCGGCAGACCCGCGAGTTTTTTGAGCGCAGGCTTTTCGAAGACGGTCTTTTTTATCAAACTTCCAGCCGCATGGCAACTGCGGCTTTGTTCACGCAAACGCTTCCAGTTGTCCGATGGCGGCACGCAGCGCGTCTTCTACTACTGCCTGCCGCGCGAAGAGATTGATTTTTCCACCGGTAATTATTTTCCCACCGGCAATTTCACGAACGTAAAAACTATCCACCGCTGCGCCGCGCTCGGTGACGATGCGCGCGGCGGAAATATCGAGCTTCAATTCCGCAAACGTTTGCGAGATGGCGTGCAGCAGGCCCAGCCGATCCTCGGTCTCGATTTCGATGAGGGTGCGGTCTTCGGAGGCATCGTTGTCGAACCGGATCTGGGTGCCGATGCGTTCGCCGAAGTAGGCGGAGTAAGGTGGTGTGGCGCGGGCCTGACGCGCGATCAACTGGCGCAGATCCACCTCCTCATCCGTGAGCACTTGGTCGAGCAGATCGGAAAATTTTTCGCGCTGTTCGCGGCTGGCGGGCGTGCCGGTGCGCCCGTCGTTCACAAAAAATGTGTCGAGCGCGATACCGTCGTTGCGAGAAAAAATCTGCGCGCCTAAAATATTTAATCCCGCCGCACTCAAGGCCCCGGCGATTTTTCCAAACAGCCCAGCGCGATCCCAGGTGCAAATTTTTACGAAGCTGTAGCCGCGGTCCGGCTCATCCAGCCACGCGGTCACGGGGGCGAGCGTGCGCTGGTTTTCCAAGATGAGGCGGTGCATGAACCGGTGCGCGAGTTCGAGGTCATCGTGGATTTGCGCGGCGGTGTGGATGTCAAAATAGCGCGGTGGCAACAGGCGAAAATGGGCGTCGAGTTCTTCGTCCGTGATCCGCGCGGGGGCAAGGGTGCGAACGCCGGCTCGCAGTTCGGCGCGGGCATTTTCGTTGGCGCGACGAAACTCCGTGCCGCCTTCCAGTAGCGTGAGGGTGCGGGTATGCAACTGCCAGAGCAGCGAATCTTTGAACCCACTCCAGAGGTTGTCGCTCGTGCCTTGCGAGTCGGCGAAGGTAAGCAGCGTGAGCAGATTTAATTTTTCGGGCGTGCCGACTTCGCGGGCCACCGTGCGGATGACGGTGGCGTCATCGAGGTCGCGCCGCTGCGAGGTGACGGCCAGGAGCAAATGTTTTTGCACGAGGAAATCCAGCGTGCTGGTGGCACTGGCATCGAGGCGCAACCGGCGGGCGGCGCGCAACGCGAGCGTCGCACCGACCTCGGCGTGGCAGCCCTTTTCATGCGGCGCGGCCTTGCCGACATCGTGCAACAACAGCGCAAGGTAAAGTAGGCCGGGGCGTTCCAGTTTTTGAAAAATTGGCTCGTAGTGATTGTAAGGCGGAGTCGTCGCCTCCCAGATTTTATCGAGCTGCGCGATACAGACGAGCGTGTGTTCGTCCGCCGCGTATTGATGATAAAATTCATGCTGCACGAGGCAGGTGAGCTTGCCGAATTCGGGAATGTATTTTCCAAGAAAATTCACCTCGTGCATCGCGCGCAACACGGGCGCGACTTCACCGCGCTTTTCCAAGATCGTCAGGAACGTCTCGCGGACGTGTTCGTCGTTCAGAAATTTTTTATCCACGAGCGACAATTGGCTGCGGATTAGCTGCGCGAGATCGGGATGCAACCGCAGTCCACGCTGCTGCGCAAACAGAAACACGCGCATCAGCCGCCGGGGCGAGTCGCGGAAAATGCGGTTGTGCACGGCGCAAATGTCAGTGTCCGTAAAAATAAACCCGTCCACCGGCTCGGAAATTTTTTTGCGGCGCGGCAAAAATCGGCGCAAGGAAAGTCGTCCGCCGGCGGCGGGCAGCAGCGCCATGCGTTGCTCCAGCGTGCGCGTGATGAGAAAAATATTTCTCATGTGGACGTAGAGATCGCGCATGAATTTCTCAATCCGCAAACTAGGCGAACGTTCGCCATAACCGAGGTTGCTCGCGATGGCGGGCTGCACATTTTTCCCCAACACATCCTGCGCGCGGTTCGTGTGGTAGTGCAACTCCGTCCGCACGCGCAACAAAAAATCATACGCGGCTTCGAGCTGCTTGCGCTCGGCCGCGTGGAGAAATTCTTTCGCCTGCAAATCGTCCAGCGAACGCGTGCGGTGTTTGAAAAACGCCATCCACGGTAGGTTCTGGAAATCGCGCAGACCGCCGCAACCGTTCTTGATGTTGGGCTCCTGCATGCACGCGGAGTTGCCGTGCTTGGTGCGCCGCGTAGCCTGATCCTCGATACGCGCCGCGATGTATTTTTCCTCGTAGCCCACGACGCATTTCGCGACGACCGTTTTTTGAAGCTTCTCGAATAATTTTTCGCTACCGACAATCAACCGCGCTTCGATGAGCGAAGTTTTGGACTGCATATCCGTATTGGCGACCTTGATGCAATCATCGAGGTTGCGGACGGAATAACCGATTTTCAAACCGATGTCCCAAAGCGGATATAAAATTCCGTCCATGATTTTTGCCAATGCCGGCAAGGGTTTTCCCGCCGCCACCTGACCGTCGTGCAGAAACATGAAATCAATGTCGCTGTGCGGATTCAGCTCCGCGCGACCGTAGCCGCCGATCGCCACGAGCGCGATGGCGGGAAAATCTTTTTGCGTCGGTGCCGGCAACGTGGCCTTCGCCGCGTCCCACAAATGCCGCACCAGCGCGTCGAGAATCGCCGCCCGCGCCTGACATACTTCGCGCCCGCCCGCACCAGCGCGGTGCAACAGTTTTAGCCGGGCAGTCTCGACCTTGAGAAAATTTTTATAGCGCGCCAGCTTTTCCGCTGACTCCGCATTGGGCGCGAACGACAACCGCGCGGCGGCGGCGGCTTCGATTTTAGTGAGCAGATTCTGCACGCGCGTAAGTTGCGGGGAAAACGATTTGAACGCAAGCCAGCGGCTTGTTGGTTCTCTCGCCTCTCCTAGGGGAGAGGGTTAGGGATGATCGCAAAACGAGACGCGTGGTTTTCCTAAAGGCTTGCAAAAAAAACTTTTTTGAAATTATCCAACGTCGGGTGGCAGTTGACCCCTCACCCTCAATCCCTCTCCCCTAGGAGGGGCGAGGGAAGCCGGAGCCGCCGCCAGCGAAACCTTGTCGTGCGCGCGGCGTTCAATAGACTCTCTTGACGATGCCGCCGACCACTGACCCGGATGCCGCCCTGATGCTGCGTGTGAAACGCGGCGACCGCGCGGCGTTCACCCAACTGGTCGAGAAATACAAGCAACCGCTCTTCGGCTTTATTTTCCGCACCTTGCGCGACGAGACCGAGTCCGAAGATGTCGCGCAAAACACTTTCATTCAAGTCTTCAAATCGCGCGAACGCTACGAACCCACCGCGAAATTTTCCACCTGGCTTTTCACCATCGCGCGCAATTTGTGCCTCAATGAAATCCGCCGCCGCACACGCCACCCAGCGGAATCCATCCACGAAGACCACGCCGAATACGACGACCAGCCACGCCAACAATACGAGGACAAAACACACATCGCCGCGCCGGAAAAATTACTTCACGGCGAACTCGCTAAAAAAATTGAAGAGGCGTTAGCGGAATTGCCGGAGAACCAGCGCACCGCAATTCTGTTGTGCCGACAGGATGAATTGAGCTACGAAGAAATCGCCAAAGTTCTCGACTGCTCGCTCTCCGCAACGAAATCGCTCATCCACCGTGGCCGCGAAACGCTCAAGGAAAAATTGAAGCCGTATCTGCAAACCGGCGAGTGGGAGTAAAAAACCAACCGCTAATCTGCGCTCATCCGCGCTCATTTTTTATCAGCGGAGATTAGCGATGATTAGCGGTTAAAAATCTTTTCAGCTCAGATCAGATGACAGAACATCGCATCCCGCAGCTTCGGCTCGAACCAGGTGCTCTTGGGCGGCATGATGCCGCCGGCGTCGGCAATCTGCATGAGGTCTTCGATGCTCGTGGGGAACATCGAGAAGGCGCAGGCGTATTCGCCGCTGTTCACGAGTTTCTCCAACTCGGCAGTCCCACGGATACCGCCGACGAAATTGATTTTTTTGCTCGTGCGCGGATCGTCAATTCCGAAAATCGGCGCGAGCACATTTTTTTGCAGCAACGTCACGTCGAGTTTTTCAATCGGGTCATCCATGGCGGTGAATTTGTTTTTGAAGGTGAGCGTGTGCCAGCGTTTGTTCATGAATAATCCGAGTTCATGTTTG
>JANYCI010000100.1 GCA_025360325.1 Limisphaerales bacterium
CGGGCGGCTCGCCCGCCGGTCGTGAGTTTCATAAACACGCGGGCGAGCCGCCCGCGCTCCGTTCCGCCGTTCAATCCATCAGCGCCGCAAACCGCAGGCCGCGCGTGCTGACGCGCAGTTCTTGGAAACCAAATTCCTGCATGACTGTCTCGAAAATCAAAACGCCGGTGAGGATCACATCCGCGCGATTTTTCGGCAGGCCGGAAATTTCTTTGCGCTCGGCGAGCGGCAAGCGCCATAGATTTTTTCGATGCGCTACGACTTGATCGAACGTCAACACGGCGCGGTCAATTTGGTCGCGGTCAAAGCGATCCAGCTTTTTTTCCACGCGCGCGAGAATACTCGTCGTGCCGCCGGTGCCGATGAGTTGGATTTTGCCCTGCTCATTTTTCAACGCGGGTTCAATCTGCGGACGGACTTCGTGGTGCAGAAATTTTTTCAACCAGTCACGGCAGGCTGTAAATTCCGCGCGCGTGGGCGGATCGCCGTGTGGAAATTTTTCCATGAGCCGCACGGTGCCGAGTGGAAAGCTGTGGGCAAAATGTTTTTTGGTTCCCTGACCCACGATGAATTCCGTGCTGCCGCCGCCGACATCCAGCAGGAGCAGGGGCCGCGCTGCGAGTTCCGCGTCCGTGGCCACGCCTTGAAACGCCCACTCCGCCTCGCGCACGCCGGAGATGATTTCCGTTTTCAAACCGGCGGCGCGTTCGATGGCGTTGGTGAGGTCGCGCGGGTTCACGGCGTCGCGGGCGGCGCTGGTGGCGATGACGCGGATGGACTTCGCGTTTCGTTCCCGCGCGATTTCGCCGAATTCCCATACGGCCTCGGCGGTGCGCGCGATATTTTCCGGCTGGAGCCGGTGCGTTTCGTAAAAGCCCTGGCCGAGCCGCGTCTGTTTGGATTCCTCGTGGACGGGCACGACCTCGCGTCCGCGCACATCCGCCACCAACAGCTTGATCGAGTTGGTGCCGACATCAATCACGGCGCGGCGGACGGTTTCCATTCCCGGCCAAAATATGAAACCAACTGCGGGAAGGCAAAATTAGAAATGTGACAATTTGCGGAGGGAGCAGCTTGGCCCGTTTTTGAGGTGGCGCCGAGTTTCACTCGGCTGGATCGCGGATTTGTAATCCGCAAGGTGTGGATAGTTCTGCGACCCCGGTTGTTTTCGCGCACTGCCGATTGCAAATCGGCGATACGGCAGATTAAAAATCTGCGCGACATCGCCATTCAACAATAAACCGTGAGCGTTTGCACGAGGGGTTGGATGCGGTTGTAGTTCAAAACTTTTTCGATGTAGGTGGCGTTGAGCTGGCGGCCTTCGGGCACGAGCAGCAGGCCGGTGGGCGAATAAATGCCGCGCGCCAGCACCATGCCGGGACGGAGTTCGCCGATGATAATTTGTCGTTCGCGGCGCGGCACGATGGCGACGGATTGGGCGAGCAGGAAAATTTTCAACGCCTCGCGGTCGAACGCGGTGTCGCGTCCGGCCTTGATCTGTTCGAGCGCGGTTTCCTCATCGCCAGTGCAGGCGGTGAAGGCTACGGGCACGGCGAGGAGCCGCGCGAGCCAAGGAATATTTTCGCCCATGAGCCGGTCAGGATAGCCAAGGCCATCCACGCGTTCGTGATGGGCGCGAATGATTTTTCCAACTTGATCAAGGCTGCTGACGAAGGCGGCGAGTTCCTGGCCGAGAATGGGATGTTGCTCGACGAGGACGCGTTCAGCGTCGCCAAGTTTGTCGGGATTTTCCTGCCAGCGGCGGATGATGGAGCGCGGCACGCCCACGAGGCCGATGTCGTGCAGGAGCGCGGCGGTTTCGAGCGAACGCTGTTCTTCCGGCGAGAGCTTGGCGACCTGTCCCATCGCGCGGGCAAATTCCGCCACGCGGCTCGCTTGATTGCCGAGCGAGGGATAATACGTCTGCATGGTCTGCACGCAGAGTTCGATGGAGCGGCGGAGATTAGTTTCGAGCGCGGTGTTGAGTTCGCCGAGCTTGGAATTTTGGTGCGCGGTCAGTTGCAACTGCTGTTCGAGCGAGCGGTTCAACTCCACGAGCTGCGTGTTCATCGTCTGCGTGGCATTTTGCAAATGCGCGTTCTGGCAGATGAGTTCGTGGCGCTGAACGGCGTTCTGCAACGTGGCGAGAAATTCCTCGTGCAGCCACGGTTTGATGATGAAACGAAAAATTTCCCCGGTGTTGATCGCGGCGACAATCGTGTCGAGATTCAACACGCCGGTGGTGAGGATGCGCGTGGCGAAGGGCTGGAGTTGCCGCGCTTTGGCGAGCAGTTCCAAGCCAGTAAGCCCCGGCATACATTGATCGGAAATGATGACGGAAAATTTTCGCTTTTGAAGTTCCGCCAGCGCATCGAGCGGGTTATCAAAGCCGACGACCTCGAAGCCGGCGTGCTTCAAAATTTGCACCAGCGCGGAAAGCAGAATCTTCTCATCGTCCACGAGGAGGATCGGGTCGGCGGGAATTCGGAATTCGTCCGGCGTTTTCATGACCCGGAAAAATCAGGCGGGCTGCAGCGCCGAAGTGCCGTGCGCGTAGGAGCGATGCAGCCGTTTCAGATTGCGTCCGGCTTCGCCGAGTTCGCCGAGGTGTTTTTTGGCGGTGCTGTGGGCGGATTGGAGCAGCGCGTGGTTTTGGCGGGTGATGGCGATGAGTTCGTTCACGAGCGTCTGGAATTTTTTTTCTTGGTCGGCGCAGTCCGCACCGATCCGCCGCCATTCATCGCGGGCGTCGAGGGTGAGCCGGCTGACGAGTTTTTGAAAGTCTTCGATGGCGTGCTGGCAGTCGGCGAGCAAAGGCCAGTTGCGTGATTGGATGGCGGTGGCTTCGGCCTGGGCTAGGCGGCGCCACTCGGAGTAGGCGTGGAAAAGTTCCTGCTCGGCGCTCATGCGGTCTGCAAAGAGTTGGCGGTCCAGGTCGGAGCCGTTTCGGGCAGCACCGCGCCAGTGCCGCCGCCGTTTAACATGGAGAACCAAGCGTCGCGAAGTTGTTTCAGCATCGGCACAATTTCATCAATGCCTCGGCGCGATTTTTTCAGATTGCTCTCCACGAGCCGCGACTCAAAAAAGTTATAGAGGTTTCGCAGGGTCTCGGCGAGTTGGCCACCAGCTTCGACGTCGAGCGATTGGTTCAGTTCGCGGACGATATCAATCGCGCGGGAAAGATTATTGTGGATGGTGGCGTTGCGTTCGCCAATCTCAAGACAGACAAAACCGGCCTGCGCGCGATCCAGTGAACGGAGCGCGCCGTCAAATAACATCAACACGAGCTGGCCGGGCGGCGCGGTCTGTGTCGAAATCTTGCGGTAGGATGACCAGGGATTCGCGGCAGGCATATTTTTTTTAGTTTCGGAAATCAGAGATGTTTCGCGAGCAGCCCGGCGAGCTTGGAAAGCTGCGCGGGTGAAGGATAATTCGGATCGGCCACCAGTGCCGCCGCCTTGGCGATTTTTTCCGCGCGGACATCCGCTGACGGCTTGGGCAAGCTGCGGGCCAGTTGCTGGGTCTCGAAAGACGCATCGTTATCGCCATCATTATCCGCCGCCGCCGCCGCGCCCGTTGGCCGGGCCGTAGACTGGCGGACAGGAATAAAGTTGGCACCACCGGTATTGAATTCGACTACCATAATTTTGAATTGTTTGGGCGTCAGCCTGAATGAGCTGTCATCCCGTATATTGTCATCGGCGTAGCGCATAATAACTTAAGCACAATGTTCACCGTTCCGGAAGCGTTTCCAGCAACGCCGCCGCCGAGTAGCTCCCAAACTTCCGGGGCGAGTTCAAAACCGCCCAATCGCCTGATTCCACAAAGGGAATCCTCGGTTTCGGATGCTCAAACCGTTGCGCCGCCTTGGCCACTTTCTTGTCCGCCGCATCAAAAATTTCATCCGCCGCCCAAATAACTTTTCCAGTGTGCAGATCCACCAGTTTGAACCGCCAGCCCACCGCCAGCGGCGCGTAGGCTCGGAACTGTGTGATCTCGCCAAACAACACTGCGTCGCAGGCATATTCGCGGCGGAGATAAGCGTAAAAATCCGCCGGCAACACTTCACTGCCCGTCCACGCGGCGCGTCCGGTGGCGGCGCGTAATTTATCCGTGTTCACGGTCACCGCCTCGAACCGCCGGGATTTCAAGGCTTGTTCCCACACGACTGGCGTGAGCGCCTCGCACCCTTCCGGCAGGTCCCCGGTGCGGTTCTCCGGCGCGAGCGGCAGCACCGCCACGCGCAGGATTTTGGCGGATAATTTTCCGGGCGCGGCAAAAACATTTTCCGGTTGAAAATCTGCCGCGCGAATTTTTACCGGCGCGTTCGTCTGCGCGGAGGCCAGACTGCCGCCGAATGCAAACACTACTGCCAGCCATCCCATGCGCCGAGCCACGGCGACATAACCCTTCCGTCCATCCGAATAAAAACGGGAGTTCATACGATCCTTGTTGTTGACGCTTTCCACCTCGCACCCGCCGCGGATGAAAATCCGGTCGGGCTTTGATGGCGTTAGGGAAGCGTTTCTACCTCGTCACTTGAAGTTTTTCGTGAGGTAATTTAATTCTTGAGTCAATTGCGACTGGGCCGTTTCCATGGCCTGAAAGGCTTTGGTCCAATGAGCCGCATCGGCGGCGATGCTCTTTTCCAAGTTAGTGATTTGCGTGTCAATACTGGTGCTTTGCTTGGTAAGTGCCGCCTGATGCGCCACCACAGTGCCGTTGTCTCCCGTGAGATTGGTCACCAATTTATCCAGCTTCGTGGCTAGGCCACTCGTGGCGTCGGTGAACAATTTTTTAACGTCGCCTAAATTGCTCGTGAGAGCGGTGGCGAGCGCCGTGGAGTCGAACGAGACCGTGTTGTTTTGGCCGTTTGATTTGATCCCGAGGTTCGCCAACTGGCTGAACGTGGCGGATAGCCCCGAGATTGATACCGGTGAAAAAGTGTTGGCGCGCAGGGTGGCCGCGATGTTGGCCGCGTCCACGTCGCCCGTGAGCGTCCCGGCCGCCACCTTGCCATTCGCGTCAGTGGTGCTCGCGGAATTGGTGGTGAGGTAGGACTGCAAATTGTTGTAGGCCGTGACGAAGGCTTGGACGTTGCTCGCGATGGCCGAGGTGTCGCCGGCCACCGTCACGTTAGTCTGGCCGAGCGTGAGCGCGGTGACCGCGAGACCCGCGATGCCGGAGCTGGAACCATTGATCGTGTTCGAGTGGCTCACCAATTCGGTGCCGCTGTTCACGGAATATTTCAAATTTTTGCCCGCGTTCAGATTGCCGCCCGTGAGACCCGTGGCCGCGAGAAAATTTCCCGTCGTGTCGGACAACGAAATGCCCACATCGCCCGTTGTGCTGTTGGTGAGCGAAAAACTATTGTTCACCACATCATAACTGGCCGTCACCCCGGCGGCGGAACTGTTGATGCGGTCCACGACATTTTGCAGCGTGTCCGTGCTGGTATTGAAACTGATGTCCACGCCGTTGATAGCGAACTTGCCCGCGCCACTGCCGCCATCGCTGACCGCCGTGCCGAGCTGCGCGTTGGTCAGCACCGAGTTGGAATTCACGCGTCCCAAAGTATCATTGCTCGTCACGCTGCCGGAATTGCTGTTGTAGAGTTTGGCCACCTGCAAAAAATTGCTCGTATCCGCCGCGCTGCCCAGCGTGATGTTGTTCGGGCTGGTCAGAGAAATTTTATCCGTGGCGGCATCGTAGCTCGCCGTCACCGTGTTGCCGGTGGCCGTAAAAATTTTGTCGAAGACCGCCTGCATCGAGTCGGTGGTGGCCACCGTGACCTGCGCACCGTTCACCGAAAAAGTTCCGGCGGTGACGGCGGTCGCAAAATTAGCGCCGCCCACAGTCACTCCGGTCACATCGTTCGTCGCGCTGATTTTGCTGCTGACGTTACTGGCGCCGGTGAGCGAGGCGGCGGTGGCGAGTTGCGTGATGTTGAAATTGTAAGTGCCGACCTTGGTGCTGGCGGCGGCGGAAACCGTGGCGACGGCGGGGGTGGAACTCGTCGCGCTGCGGTTGTCGTAAATCGTGGTGTCCTTCAAGGCTTTTGCGGCCAACTGCACTTGGTTGAGATAGCTCGTGATGATGGTGAACGCAGAATTTTTGGCATTGAGCTTGGACTGGTTCCGTGCCCAGACGGCCTCGGGCGCGCGCTCGGCTTGGGACAGTTGGGAAACAACCGTCTTCCAGTCAAAGCCCGAGGCCAGACCAGAGATGGACAAATCAACACCTGATGTTGTTGGCATAAAATTTTTACGTTTCTATTTTCACTTCCGGTAAAACCCCGGACGGCGGTTCAACGCCGCCCGGGGAACTTTTTCACCGGTTTTTCCGATCCGTCCACTCCGGCTTAGCCGATGAGTTTGAGAACGGATTGCGGCAACGAATTCGCCTGGGCGAGCATCGCCGTGCCAGATTGCACGAGGATGTTTTGCTTCGCGTAGTTCGTGCTCTCCTGCGCCACGTCCACGTCGGTGATCCGACTTTTGGCCGCAGACAGGTTGTTGCTCAACGAGCTCAACTGGTCGTTGTAGTAACCCAAGGATTCGATGTTCGAACCGATGGTCGCCCGGTCAGTGGCGAGTTGCGTGATGGCGGACTTGATCTTACCCAAGGCCGTCACCGCGTTGGCAACCGTGTCAATCTTCGTCGAGCTGCCAGTCGCATTCGTGTAGCTAGTCGAGCCGAGATCCACGCCGGTGTTGCTGAAGGTATTGCCTTCGCTATCCGACGTGACGTTCAACGCGCTGCTGCTGAACAAGCTGACGCCGTTGAAGTCTTTGGTCGCCACGTCTTTGACGTAGGTTTGCAAAGAACCGAACTCGGTATTGTAGAGGGCGCGGTCGCTATCCGTCTTGGTGGCGTCCTGTGA
>JANYCI010000119.1 GCA_025360325.1 Limisphaerales bacterium
CCGCTGGCGCGGAAGGCCACCCATTCGTTGTTGGGCAGGAGAAATTTGTAGCCGTCGGTCGTGATGAACTTTTCCACCTTGAACGCGCCGACGTTATCCAGACCTTTCGCGAGCTTCGCCAGCAACGCTTCCTTCTTGTCCGCCGGAATCGCCACGTTGATGCGGTCGCTGTAAAATTCCCCGGTCCGCTGGGAAAGTTCCTTCAAGATCTGGCCGAGCGATTTCTTTTCCGTTGCCACCAATTCCGCCATGAGCAGGCACGCGAGGATGCCGTCCTTTTCCGGCACATGACCTTTCACGCTCAAGCCGCCGGATTCTTCGCCGCCAACGATGATCGGTTCGCTTTCCATCAGCGCGCCGATGTATTTGAAACCCACGGGCGTCTCGTGAACTTTCACGCCAAGCAATTGCGCGACGGCATCCACCTGATGACTCGTCGGCACGGTGCGCACGACCGCGCCCGTCCAGCCGCGATTTTTTTTCAGATGATACAGCGTGAGCGCGAGAATCTGATTCGGCGTCAGCCACGTTCCGTCTTTGTCCACAATGCCAAAACGATCTGCGTCGCCGTCCACGCCGAGGCCGAGCTGCGCCTTGCCGCTGCGAACCAGTTTGCTGACGGCTTCCATGCCGTGCGCGTTCGGTTCGGGATGAATGCCGCCGAACAACGGATTATTCTCGTCGTGAAAGCGCGTGATCTGCGCGCCGCAATTTTCAAGCAGCGTGTCGAGGTAGCCGCGTCCGGTGCCATACATCAGCTCGACGGCGATTTTCATTTTCGCCTTTTTGATGACGTCGAACCGGATGAATTTTTTCAGCGCGCGAAAATATTCCGGCTGCGGATTGATTTCTTTGCAGGTGAACGTGCCGAACGGCGCGGCCTTGAACGTCCAGTTCGCCTTCTGCAATTTCACGATGTTCGCCTCGATCTGATTCGTCACTTCCGGCGTGGCGGGTGCGCCGTTGTAGGTGGAAAATTTCAGGCCTTGATACTCCGCCGGATTGTGGCTTGCGGTCATGTTGATGCCACCAATGGCCTTTTTGTGCCGGATGGTGTGCGAGATGACTGGCGTGGGCGTGGGGCGGTCACAGAGCAGACATTCGATGCTGTTCGCCTGCAACACTTCGGCGGCGGCGAGAGAAAATTCTTTGCCGAGAAAGCGGGCGTCGCAACCAAGAATGACCACCGGCTTGCGCGTGGCAAGCGGTGATTTCGGATTTGAAATTTCCGCTTTCAAATAATCCGCGATGCCCTGCGTGGCGAGGCGGACGTTATCGAAAGTGAAATCGCGGGCGATGATGTCGCGCCAACCGCTGGTGCCGAATTTGATTGAAACCATAAAATCTGACAGAATTTACAGAATAAACTGAATCGGGATTTTGAATTCTGAAAATTTTGTTAATTCTGTCTAACTCTTCCAGTCGAGGGCTTTTTTCTTCACGGCGTAAATGTAGCCGAGGAATAAAATGCCGAGGAAGGAAATCATTGAGCCGAAAATCAAATTGCGCGTGGCGTGTTCCGCGAGCATGTCGCGATAGACCACGGCCCACGGATACATGAACACCACTTCGATGTCGAACAGGATGAAGAGCATCGCGACCAAATAAAATTGCACCGAGAAGCGTCCGGTGTTGGAGCCGATGGGGTCTTTGCCACATTCGTAGGCGGCGTCTTTGGCCTTGCTGGACTTGGCGTATTTGCCGAGCAGCACCGAGATGAGCAGCGTGCCGCCCGCGAAGCCGACGGCGGCGGCAAGCAGGAACAGAATCGGGATGTATTGCGCGAGCTGCGAATCTTTCAAATTTTCCATGTTAAAAGTTTAGAAACTGTGCGGAACAATTTCAATGATGAAAACGACTGAAAAACGCCGAGGCGCAGAGAACGCGGAGAAGCGCCGAGCGGGAAAAACAATTGATAAGTTTGCTTTTCACTCTCCGCGTTCTCTGCGCCTCGGCGTTTTTCCCTGCTTCAACCTACATTCCCATCCAAAAACTTCACCATCGCTGCCGCGAAGGGCGCACAGTCTTTGGGCGTGCGGCTGGAAATGAGATTGCCGTCCACCACGACCGGTTCGTTCACCCAAATGCCGCCGGCGTTTTCGAGATCGTCCTTGATGCCGAGTGAGCCGGTGACGCGTTTGCCTTGGAGAATTTTTGCAGAAATCGGAATCCACCCGCCGTGGCAAATGAAGGCGACGAGTTTGCCTTGCTCAAAAAATTCGCGCGTGAGCGAAAGCACCTTCGCATCGCGGCGCAATTTGTCCGGCATGAAACCGCCCGGCACGAGCAGGCCGCAAAAATCTTGACTGTTCGCATCTTTGAAGAGCAAGTCGGACGCGGCGGGATAGCCGTGTTTGCCCGCGTAAGTTTTGATTTCCGGCGCGGCGCATTTTAGCGTGTAGCCCGCCTCCTCCAGTCGCAGCTTGGGATACCAGAGTTCGAGGTCTTCATAAACATCGTCGAGAAAGGCGAGCACAGTTTTATTTTTCATCGCGAAGTTATTCTGGAAAATTTCTATATCGGCAAGCGCAAACCATTTTTGTTTTCGCCGACGGTGATCCGTTCGTGCGGAGCCAAGGCCACGGCAGACGCAGATATATTTTCTCGCGCCCGCCGACGGAGTGATTAAAAATCTGGCATGAATCAATTTATTTTTTGCCACTTAAAAACCATCGAGAGGACCGGTGTGTTGATGCGCGTGTTCAGTTTCAGTCTCGTCAGTTGGCTGGGAGCGGGGAGTCCGTTCCTGTTCGTTTGGATTTTCAATAGCGTGGATGCGGTCATGTTGACATGGTGTTCCTGGCTCAAACGCGATACCGCCTACATCGTGCTGAACGGGTTTTGGATTCTTGTGGGTATCATCGGCATTTTGCGGGTGGAAAACATCTTGCATTAAGCATGATTTTTTTTAGCCGCGCGGCCTAAATCCGAACAGCGGAGAAGAATCATTCATTCTAAAACGCGTTTAATTACCTGCAAATGGAACGCAGCTCACTTGGCACACGACTTGCGATAGCAGTCCCAGCGGTAGTTAGTTTTAGTCTGCCCACAGACTCCTGGTAGCTTCTTATTCCCGTCCCGGCGGCTGGATCACCACCCAGCCGGGGCCTGCCCGCAGCCGAGGGTGAGAACCATGGTTTAATCGTGAAAAACTGCTCGCACATAGATGCGATGGTGACAAGGGATTTAGCCGCGTATCTTCTGCATCATCCCAGCCAATGACCGTTTGACAATTCACGACGGTGGCGGGATTTTCAATCGCCCTCATTTACTTGTGAAAAATGTTGTGTCCTTTTTATCCAGCGCCTCGGTGCGCGTTTTTTTTGTGGTGTGGTTGTTGGCCGCCAACGGCACGCTGCCGGTTCGCGGCGAGGCGATGCTGCAATTGTTCAACTTGAGCTGGAGCGACGTGACCAAAAAAATGCCGGAAATCGCCGAGGCCGGTTATGATGCACTCTGGCTCCCGCCGCCCGCGAAGGGCAGCAGCGTCTATTCCATCGGCTACGATTTATTTGACCCGTTTGATCTCGGCGATTTGAACCAGTCCGGCACGACGGCGACGCATTGGGGGACAAAAGCGCAGTTGCAAGAAATGGTTCGCACCGCGCATCGCTTCGGCATCCGCGTCTATTTCGACAACGTGATGAATCATCGCGCGTTCACCGTTCCCGGTTACAACGCGAGCACGCCGACGAATTTTTATCCGGGCCTCGTGCCCAAAGATTTTCACCTCCAGACTTCGGGAAATTTTTTCGTCAACTGGCCGAGCGTGCAGGATTGGAACAACCAGTTCGACGTGCAGTATCAATCGCTCGGCGGGCTGATTGACCTTGCGACGGAGCCGGGCAGTGTGAACGGAAATTTCGGCGCGACGACCGGCAGCACGACGACGAAGCCGAATTTCATCCGCCAGCCGGGGCAAAATCAATTTTACATGGACGCGACGAAGCCGGCGATCAACGGCAGTCCGTGGAAACCATTCAACGGCACGAACGGCACGCCCGTCGCGGAAGATGTAAATTCCTACACGATTCGCGCCGCGCTTTACACGTTGGATCAAACGAAGTGCGACGGTTTTCGCCTTGATGCGGTGAAGCACATCCCGTCCGCGTTCTTCGGCACAGACACGGGCGGCAGCACGTTTTCGAGTGATCCCTCGTTCGCCGGTTACACGGGCGCGATTCAGGCGATGTATGATTACGTCCACGGCTTCGGCACGAACACGCTCGGCAACGGTTACACGGAAACGGATGGCAACCGCAACAGTTGTTTCGACACCGAGACGACGCGCAACGACGCGATGTTGTTCGGCGAACATCTCGGTGCGCCGCCGACCTATGCCGAGTATCTCGCGCGCGGGATGCGCCTGCTGAACTCGCCGTTGCGCGACCAGATGAATTCCGCGCTGCAAGGCAACGCCTCGTTGACGGGCATGGATGGTCGCGATTACGCGCCCGGCGGCGGTTTCACGCCGGTGCAGAGCGTGATGTTCGCGCAGAGCCACGACGCGAGCGGCAGCTACGCGGCGCATCGCGAATTGCAGAACGCGTATTATTTCATGCACGAAGGTGCGTCAGTGATTTATTCCGACGGCTACAATTTTTCCGGCGCGCCGAATTATTTTCCGTCGCTCGCCTACGCCAATTATCTCGGCGAATACGGCGAGAATCAGATGCCGGATGTTTGCTACGTTCACCACCAGCTCGCGCGTGGCGGCACTTCGACACGCTGGAGCGACCAGAACATCGTCGCCTTTGAGCGCTACGATTATCGCGAGAGCAGCACGCCGAAGGACGCGGTCTGTGTGCTGTTCGTGATGAATGACAAATACACTTTCCCCGGCGACATCACGTTCGACGACGGCATCGGCCAGGCTTATGACGGCTACTACGGCGGCATTGCGATTTCCAATTCCAAAGGGCAGGGGCTGGCAGTCGGCTTCCCGCCCGGCTCGGTGCTGGTGCAACTTTCCAGCAGCGCCACCGGCAACATCCGCGCGTATCAAAAACTTTTGGTGCACAGCGCCACGACCAGTTCCTCGGCAGCGACGGCGAGCATCAATGCAGCGAACGCCGCCGACCGTTTAATCTATGTCGGCTCGCAGACGATTCCCACTGGCGGCGGCGCGATTGAACTCAATGTGCCAAGCAGCGGTTGGGTGACCTACGGCTACCAATGGCCGGAAGCGAGCCGCGCGAATATTTCCACCAACGCAATTATTTTCAAGCAAGGCAGCAACGAAGTCCCGCACATCACCATCACGCGCACCGACGGTGTGAACGGCGACACGAACGGCTATAATCCGATTTTCCCGTTCAAGATGCGTGGCAGCGTGGATCAATACGGCAATGTCATCGGCGGTGTTCACGTTTCCAACCTGACTTACGCGATTGATATTCCCGTCGTGACGAATGGGAACTTCGACATCCTCGCGCGCTGCGATGCTTCATCGGTGAACACACTTTTGAAATTGGATGGCGGCATTGATTTGAACAGCCAGATGACGCTCGGCCCGACGAGCGGCGGCGTTGGCCCGAACGGTTTTGATCTGCGCGACAACAAACCCGGCACGGCGACAGATGTTTTTCTCGGCTACGAACAGACGGCCTTTCAATTCCGCAACGGCCCGGAAAAATTTGCGGCGAAAAATACGTTGAGCAACACCGTCGTCTCGCTCGGCGCGGAAACGTATTACTACACCGTCGGCGGCGGGAGCAACATCGTCGCCGGCAGCGGCTATGGCGTGGGCGTCGTGAATCAGACGGCGGCATTTGTGTATCACGATCCGGCAGCGACGAACACCGCCGTGCCAGCGAATAATTCTGCCACGCAGCGCGTGCCGTTCGCGCCGACGAACAATCAGGCCTGCGATTTATTTGTAAAAGTCGGCTACCAATTTCAGATCAACACCTGCTTCATTTATTACACGACCGACGGCTCGAATCCCGAAGGCGCGTTCGGCGTGGGCAAAGGCTCTACCAAGGTCGTCCAAGGGTTTTTCATCGCCGCCGACAGCTCGACGGGCACGATTGACTGGTGGAAGGGAACCATTCCTGCACAGCCGAACTTCACGCAAGTGCACTACAAAATCGCGCTCTTCAAAAGCGGCATCAACACGATTGCGGATGGTGAAGCTACCGGCTCAAAACTTTACGGCCTGTCGCAATTCGCCGTCACGAATTTCAATCCCAGCACCGCCGTCGTGTGGCAGCACAATGATTTGAACACGAACAGCACCGCCATCGGTTTGTCCTCCGGCTTCCACATCGTGCGCGCCAGAACTTTTTTACCGCGCACGAACCAGTCGTCGAGCTTCAACACATTTCTGCAAACATTTTATTACGACGGCGCGTTACCGACCGGTGCGATTGCGTTTCCGGCGAACGGTTCCACGATTGGCGCGCTCACTTACACGGTCGTCGTCCGCGCCGACAGCACGGTGACGGGCGCGGATTTTCAAATTCAAGACAGTGACCCGAACAACGACGATTCCATCACTGGCAAAACGAACGGCAACGGCACGAATATTTTTGTCGCCGCCAACTCCGTTGCGCCGGATGCGAGCATCAGCGCGACCTATCCGAATTACCCGCAAGAATTCCGGTTTGTTTATACGAACATCCCGACGAGCGGCACGGCGAAAATTATTGTGCGCCTGAAAGAATTTGCCACCGCCGTTTATCCGAACCGCGTGACGCTGTTGACGAACACCGTCACCACGCTTGCGCCCGCGCAGATCGTGAACATCGCCAGCCCAGCGACGAACGGCACGGTGCTGACTTACAATTCCAACATGGTTTATCTCGTGCAGGCGTGCTTCACCGGCACGCTCACGGCGAACCGCACCAACTTCAACATCCTCATCAACGGCGTGCTGCAACCGCAGACGAATTATTTCTTCCAGCCTGTTGGCGGCAACAACGCTTACTGCCCCGGCTTCCGCACGATTCAATACAACTGGAACAACCCCGCGCTCGGCACGAATCTGATTCAAATCATTTACACCAACGCCACCACGCCCATCAGCGACGCGCGCGCACTGACCGTTGCGCCGCCGTTGCGGATTTCTGGTTTGGACAATAATAATCAGCAAGTCGTTTGGGACAGTGCGCCGGGCATCAACTATCAGGTGTATGCCACGACGAATCTGCTCGTGCCGTTCGCCGCCATCAGCGATCCGATCCAAGCCAGCGGCTCCTCGACTTTTTATTACGACCCGAATCCAGCGGCGCAAAAATTTTATCAAGTAGTGCAGTTGCCGTGAGCAATGGAGCGCGGACGAGTCGTCCGCGCTCCGGTTCGTGTTGCGGTGAGGTCGGTCGAATAATTTTATGATCAGTTTTTTTGTTGGTCTCCGCCCGGCGGCAATTTTGATTGCCGTCGCGGTGCTGCATTTTAATTTCCGCGCCCACGCCGCGCTCGCCACCTGCTGGCACATTCCCGACAACACAATTGACCTCGGTTTCAATATGCGGAATCCCGAAACCACCATCGGCGCAAGCACGGCAGTAAAGTTTTATACGGGTGTTTGGAAATACAACGGCGCAACGCAGCTTTGCAACCAGACCGGTGGAATCCTTTATTTCAAAACGGCGGCCCAAAGTTCGTGGAGCAGCACCAATCTAGGTTTCTATTCAAACACTTCGGCCAATCAATACTGGCAGACGAACCTGCCCGGCGGCACGTTCAGCGCCGGCGACACGGTGCAGTATTTTTTCCTGCTGACCTTTGACGGCTTTGGCGGCGTGACGAACACGTTTCTCTACGGCAACAACGCGGGCAGCAGCACGACCGGTTCCTCGAACACGGCGGCGGCGAGCCCCTTCACATTTTCCGTGAGCAACAACGTCGTCGGCACACCGGTGCTGACGGTGAACAACGTGAATGCGGATTACACCACGACGCACGTCTTCGTGAACGAGCTGAACAATGACGCCGTGCCGATCACGTTGCTGTTCACACCGAACGGCGGCACGGTGACGAATGTGGAAATTTTTTCCAACTTGAACCGCCGCGACCGCGCGACGCTGGACGCGAACGACGACGGCATTGAGGACGGCATTGTGCAGCCAGACGGAAATTTAATTTTGGCCGGAGACGACAGCAGTTACTACAAGGCTTACGCGATGACGAATCTTGGTGGCGGAAATTATTCCCTCACGCTCAACGCGACGAAGACCGGCGCGTATCGGCTGACGGCGCGGTTCAAAGTGGTCGGCAGCACGAATTGGAATTGGTATTCGAGCAGCGGGCGGCGCGATCATGCCATCGTGGTCACGCCGTCAAAGGCGCGCGACATTTCGATGTATGAATTGAACGCGCTGACCATTGGCGCGCAAGGCACGACGCAAAACGACCGCAGCACTTTCACCGATCTTTACAACGGCCCCGGCTCGCGATCTTACGACGCGGTGACGAATCGTTTCAACCTG
>JANYCI010000355.1 GCA_025360325.1 Limisphaerales bacterium
TTTTTACAATCGGCGCATGAATGTTTTTGTCACTGGTGGCGCAGGTTACATCGGCTCGGTTTGCACCGAGGAACTTCTCAATGCCGGGCATCAGGTCACGGTATATGACAATCTTTCCGAAGGCCACCGCGCGGCGGTGGATCCGCGCGCGAAATTTATTTTGGCGCGACCGGAAGAAGAGGGGAACATTCTTGCCGCCGTCAAGTCGGTGATGCCGCATGCCATCCTGCATTTCGCCGCGTTCGCGCTCGTGGGCGAATCCATGACGAATCCGAAAAAATATTTCCATAACAACTTCGTCAACGCCCTCAAGCTCGCCGACGCCGCCGTGGAATGTGGCGTGAAAAAATTTGTCTTTAGCTCGACCTGCGCGACTTACGGCCCGCCGGATCGCGTGCCGATGACGGAAGATTTGCCGCAGCGCCCGATCAATCCCTACGGCGAATCCAAGCTGATGTTTGAGAAAGTGCTGATCTGGTATCGCGAAATTTACAAGCTGGATTTCATTGCTTTCCGCTATTTTAACGTCGCTGGCGCGAGTGAAAAATTTGGCGAACATCATCGCATCGAATCGCATCTGATTCCGAACGTGCTGTTCGTCGCGCTCGGCAAGAAACCGCATCTCGAAATTTTCGGCACCGATTATCCCACGCCGGACGGGACGTGCATCCGCGATTATATTCACATCAAGGATTTGGCGCAGGCGCACATTCTCGGCTTGCAGCCGGGCAAGAGCGGTTTCTTCAATCTCGGCAATGGCGACGGTTACTCGGTGAAGGAAGTCATCTCGATGTGTGAAAAAATTACCGGCAAAAAAATTCCGGCGATTGAAAAACCTCGGCGCGCCGGCGATCCACCGAAGCTCGTGGCCTCCGCAAATAAAGCCTTCACCGAACTCGGCTGGAAACCGCAGTATCCCAAGCTCGAAGACATCGTGAAAACCGCGTGGGCGTGGCACCAAAAAAATCCCGACGGCTATCCGGCGTTGCCACCGGACGGCACGCCGCTGAAGAAAAAAATTCTGTTCGTGGAGGACAATCCGCTGATCATCCAGATTTACCGCCGCCATCTGGAAAAAAACGGTTTTCACGTCGAGGTGGCCGAGGACGGTTTGGAGGCGATGAAAAAACTGTTGCCGATGAAGCCGGACCTCGTGCTGCTAGATTTGATGATGCCGAAAGTGGATGGCACGCACGTTCTAAAATTTATCCGCGACCATGCGGAATTGAACGACACCAAGGTCATCATCCTGTCCGATGCGACCATTGCGGACGCAGCGGCGGGAGCGATCGCGCTCAAGCCGGACAAAGTTTTTCTGAAATCGGAATGCACGCTCAAGCAACTGCTCGCGGCGGTGCGGGAGTTGTTGAATGTGGGCGCACCGGTCAAGCCCACGCCAGCGGCGGAACCGGCGATCCAGTGGCCCCCGGCGGATTGAAAAATTCTTGTATGTTAGTTAGTGCTGTAAGCCGTGCCAACCCTGCCACGCCATAAAGTCAGCCATCACCACCAGCAGCACGCAGGAAACATAGGGCGCACGACGCATCACCTCGCCGAAACCTTTGAAACGTTTTTCAGCGTGTCGGACACTCCACGCCGCCAGTGCGCCCGCCGCCACCATCGTCAACGCCAAGCCAAAGCTGAACGCACCGACGACGGCAAATCCGAGTGCTACTTTTTTGAGTTGCAGACACACCAGCAGCACCGTGAACGCTGCCGGACACGGCATCAATCCGCCGGTGATACCGAATAAAATGATCTGCGGCGTGGTCACGGCTTTCCCCGCAAAACGCTGGGCGATGTCCTGCGAGTGGGCGCGTTCGTGTGCGTCTTGAAATTCTTTGCCGCCGTCGTCTGCGGCATGATGATGATGTTCATCTTCGCGGAACTCCACGCGGCAGGTGTGGTGGTGATGGCCGTGGCCGAGCGTGATGGTCGCATCAAATTCGTGCGGCTCTGGAATGTCCACGGTGGATTCCAGAAATTTTTTCTTGGCGGTGAATTGAAATTTTTGCCGGGCACCGTCGGGACGCACCGTTTCCAGGGTCACGTCTGGGGCAGCGGGCAACCTTTCACCTGCTGGCGCGCGGATTTGAAACACCGGCGGCACGCCGTCCTCGAAAACGCTTAACTCCAATTTACCGTGGCCCATGTCCAGCGTGAACAATTCGCTGTGGGCATGGTCGTGGCTGTGCGTGTGGCCGTGATCATGTTCCGCCGCCGCGTGCAAATCCCGGCGCGTGCGGAAGAACATCCACGTTGCGAGTCCAAGAATCATCACGGCGGAACCGAGTTGCAGATATGGCTCGACCGTTTCTGCATTCCACTGGCTGCCAAAATGCAGCGCGGCGGCAGCGAGAATCCAGATGATGAGCGAGTGCGAGATGGCGGCGGATAATCCGAGCAACACCGCCTGCCCAATCGTCCCGCGAATGGCGACGATGAACGCCGCCATCATCGTCTTGGAATGTCCCGGCTCCAATCCGTGCAACGCGCCGAGCAGGATTGCGGCGGGAAGGTAGAGCCACGCGTTACCGTGTGCCAGATAGTCGGCAAAGGAATTCATGTCGTTTTATTTTTCAGGAAATTGCCGCGCTCCACCCATTCGTAAAGCACCGGCAGCAAAACTAATTTAAGAAAAGTCGAAGTCAACAATCCACCGATGACCACCACCGCCAATGGTCGTTGAACTTCCGCGCCCGCGCCGTGGGCCAAGGCCATCGGCACAAAGCCGAAGCTGGCGACGAGCGCGGTCATCAGAATTGGCCGCAGCCGCAGCAACGAACCTTCACGCACGGCATCTCGCAGCGGCTTGCCTTCTTCGCGAAGTTGGTTGAAACACGAAATCATCACGAGTCCATCCAGCACGGCGACGCCGCTCAACGCGATGAAGCCGACGGCGGCGGAAATGCTAAACGGCATTCCCAAAATCCAGAGCGCAAAGATTCCACCCGCTGCCGCCAGCGGAACGCCGGTGTAGATGATGAGTGTTTGCCGCACGCTGCTTAACGAGAGGAACACTAGAACGAAAATCATTGCCAGCGTTGCAGGCACGACCACGGCAAGCCGTGTCCGCGCTTCGCGCAGGTGCTTGAACTGCCCGCCGAATTCGAGGCTGTAACCGTCCGGCAACATCACGGCTGATTTCACTTTTGCTTCCGCCTCGCGCACGAAACTTTCCACATCGCGCCCGGCGAGATTCACCAAGATCGCGGCGCGCCGCTGGCCGAACTCGCGCATGATGGGTTCGGGCGTTGCGTTGGTTTTGAACTCCGCCACCGTGCCCAGCGGCAACATCCCTTGCTCACCGACGCGCACAGGTAACTGGCGGATCACGTCGTTGTCCTGCCGTGCGGATTCCGGCAGCCGCACCACCACATCAAAGCGACGATTCCCTTCCAGCAGAGAGCCAACCGTCTCACCGCCGAGCGCGGTTTGAATGGTCTTGTTCACATCGCTGACGTGAAGATTGTGGCGGCGCAGCACATCGCGGCGTGGCGAGATTTCCAGCGTGGGCAAACGTCCCGACGGCTCGAACTCGACTTCATCCGCGCCGGGAATTTTTTCGATGACTACCTTCACTTCGCCTGCGATTTTTTCCAACGTGTCGTAGTCATTGCCAAAAATTTTCACGGAAACATCGGCGCGCACGCCTTCCATAAGTTCGTTGAAACGCATTTCAATCGGCTGCGAAACGAGGAATTCATTTCCCGGCACAGCCTTTTCCAAAACATCCGTCATCTCGCGTGCCAGCTCGGCTTTCGTGTGCGCTTTGCCGTTTTCCGTGTGCCATTGCGCGGGCGGCTTGAGCAGGATGTAAGTGTCACCAAGATTCACGCCCATCGGATCAGTGGCGACTTCCGCCGTGCCGAGACGGCAAAAGATGGTTTCGATTTCAGGAAATTTTTCACGCAATACTTGCTCGGCGTGCCGTTCAATCTCAATTGAGGCTTCCAGCGAAATGCTGGCAGGCCGCACGATTTGCACGGTGAGCGAACCTTCATCCAATTGTGGCACGAACTCCGCGCCCAGCCGGTTGAAAATGAAAACTGAAAGGGCGAGCAGCAGCACTGCGCCAGCAACCACGAGCCAGCGGAAGCGCAACGCCCAATCCAGCGACGGTGCGTAAAGTTTTTTCGCCCAGCGCATGAGAAAGTTGTCGCCCTCACTGATGTTCCCGCGCAACGCGAACGAGCAAAGC
>JANYCI010000214.1 GCA_025360325.1 Limisphaerales bacterium
ACGTTGTCGCGCTTGAGCACAGTGCGGACGCCATTGAGGAACGCGGCGGAATTGATCTGCGAGCGGTGGCAAAAAAGCGCGCGTTCCACGAACACGACGGCGGCGGCGGCGGCGGCGATGAGGATGAGCCAGATGACCGGCCCGCCGTTGGCTAAAAGCGTAGGCATGGGATTATTAAAGGCGTTTGCGCGGGAAATTCAAAGCGCGAAATCTGAAAACCGCCAAGCCGCCAAATGCGCCAAGGTTTTTATTTTTCAACTCGCAGAAAATTTCCTTGGCGTCCTCGGCGTCTTGGCGGTTAAACTTTGCGCATGGAAAATCCCGACCAACTGCGCGAACTCTTTCGAATGCAAAAATCTCTCAACGAACGCATCGGCGTCAAAACCGATGGCATGAGCGAGGAGGAAAAAACCAAGTGGCTGCTCAATTACACCCGCGCCATGCAGCAGGAGATGGCCGAACTCACCGACAGCGTTCCTTGGAAATGGTGGGCCAAGTATCAGAAGTTCGACGAGCAGAACGCGCGCGTCGAGGTGGTGGACTTGTTTCATTTTCTCATCAGCATGGCGCAGGTGCTCGGCATGAGCGCGGACGATGTCTTCGCCGCCTACGTCAAAAAGAACGCGGTGAACTTTCAACGCCAGGACAGCGGCTATGTGAAGAAGGACGAGAATGACTCGAAGCATATTTAGCAGGCAAAAAACAGAGGACAATCAGTTGACGAAAGTTGAACGCGAGTAATACTTGTTGAGTTGGCAAATAAATCAATGCTCCGAAACGATCAATCGGTTTTTGAACTCGGATTTCCGTCGCGCCTGACTTTTGAAACCGAGGGCGTGCGGTATTCCGGCAGCAAGCGTTCGGTCATCCCAAAAATTCACGAGCTGATTCATTTGCTGCCCATTCATTCAGTTTTGGATGCCTTTGCTGGCACGACGCGCGTTTCGCAGTATTTTAAATCTGCTGGCTACGACGTTCACTGCAATGATCTCGCCGCGTATTCATCCGTTTTTGGCCGCTGCTACTTGGTGAATTGCAACGTTGAAAGACCGGAACTGGATGAAAAATTAAAATTTCTCAATCACCTCAAACCCGTGGATGGTTATTTTACCGAACATTTCGGCGGCGAAGATGACGGCGCGGGTTCGGTCAAGGCAGCGGACGGAAAAAAGAAGCCATTTCTTCTCAAAAACACTCGTCGGCTTGATGCCATCCGTGATGAGATTGATAAAATTGCCGGAGATAAAATTGAACACGCCATCTTGCTGACCTCGTTAATCAATGCGCTCGACCAAGTAGAAAACACGCTCGGTCATCAGGTTGCGTATTTGTCCAAATGGGCGCCGCGCGCGTATTCCGATTTTATTTTGCGCCGTCCACGACTGCTTGCGGGTGATGGAAACTATCGCGTGACTAAAATGGATGCCCGCAAAGTTTCCGACCGATTTGACCTTGCATATTTTGATCCGCCTTACAACACGAACAACACGCATACGCCAACGACGCGTGTTCGTTACGCCAGCTATTATCATTTTTGGACCACGGTGGTTTTGAACGACCGTCCGCAATCCATCGGTGCATCCAACCGCCGTTTGGATTGTTCCTCGGACACGTTGCCGGGTGCGATTTCAAAATACGAGAGCACCAAATACGATCAGGTGCTGGCCGAGATTGACCAACTGGTTTCCAACGCGAACGCCCGCTATGTTTTATTTTCTTACTCCAACAAAGGCAAAGTGGGCATTGAGGATTTAGAGAAAATATTCGCGCGCTACAAAGTGCTGGCGATTGAAAAATTTTCGCACCGGGAGAACGTCCAAAAACTTTTGACCTCCAACCGCGAATGGCTCGGCGACCAGTCGGCCAATTTTGAGTATTTATTTTTGGTGGAAAAGGAGTGACTGGAACTACGCTTTCTGTGTCGGCGAGTGAATCCGAAACGCGCCTTCCAAAATAAACTCGCCGAAGTTTGTCTCCCGAAAGTTTCCTTTCCGCAGAATCGTCAGCTTCGACAAATCATCCACCCAAAGTCCACGCTGATACGGATTCGCCTGGTTCTTGCCGTATTTCACATGGAACACCGGGCTGCCATCCTTGCAGAAAACATATCGGCTGTGCTTGGCCAGCCTCTTAAATTCAATATCCGTAATCCTCATTTCCTCGGCATCAAACAAGGCGATTTGATAGGTCGAATCTTCAGGAAAACTGTTCAGGAAAATAATTGTCTCGTGACTTAACTGCTCCGCCACCGTGCGGAACATTTCTTTGACCGTGACGATGTCATCATGGATGCGTTCCACCGCACCCAGCTTGGTTTCGCACAAATCCCGAATCCCGTAATTGGTGGAAATCTGCGCTTCTTCGTTGATGTAGTTCTTGATTGAAATGCCACACCAATTATTTCCGCCTACAATCTCCGAAATGGCATCGTGGAATTTTGCGAAGTCTGACGCATAGTGTTTTCTGACTTCAGCAAACCGGCTTTTGGGGATTTCCTTTTTTGCCCGGTAAAGCATCACATCAAACGGCGGGTTTTTGCCGGTGAAAGCAAAATGAAACGCATAAAAACCTTCGTCCGGCGCATCCAACAACTTGGCAAAAATTGGCTCGGCTAACTTGCCCACTGCCACGCCATTCCCGATGAATGCGCGATATGAATTGATGCTGGAAACAGCGATATCAACCGTTTCTTGTTTGATGGCTTGGAACCTTTCTTTGAGCAATGCGACATTCATAAAACAAGCTTTTTGGAGGAACCTGTTTTGAGTAGTTCAATCGGCGTAGTTTTCGCCGCGCGGGCAATCCGAACCAGTGTGTTCAAAGTAATGTTTCTTTCCCCACGCTCAACAGCACCAATGTAAGTGCGATGAACGTCACAAAGTTCCGCGAAGACATCCTGACTCAATCCCATCTTTTCACGCACCGCGCGGATGTTCTTTCCGACGATGACATTGATTTTTTTTCAGCAGTCGCCATTAGGGATTACGATACTTAACGCGCGGCTTAAAAAGCGACAGATTAGAAGTAGCAGCCAAAGCAAGGGCGTTTGCTCAAATAAATTTCTCGGCAAGCGGCAAAAAACATTTACGATTTCAAACATCATGGTCATCAAACCTAAAACCGTTCCCCCGCGCTGGCGCAAAGAGGTTGAAAGCGTGCTCATCACCGACGAACAACTCGCCAAGCGCATCAAGATTTTGGCGCGGGAGATCGAAAAAGATTTTCGTGGGCGCGAAATGGTCGTGGTCTCGCTCTTGAGCGGCACGGTGATGTTTCTCGCGGATTTGATCCGGCATTTGAACTTGCCGCTGCGCCTCGATTTCATTGGTGTTTCCAGCTATGGCGCGGGCACGGAATCAGGTGAGTTGGTTTTTACGAAAGAGCTTCGCATTGACGTGCGCGGTCGCGATGTGCTGCTGGTGGACGACATTCTTGACACGGGGAAAACCTTGAGCCGCGTGATTCCCAAATTGCAGGCGCTCAAGCCGCGCCGCATCAAGACGTGCGTGCTGCTGAACAAGGCCGCGCGGCGCGTGGAAAAAATCAAGGCGGATTATGTCGGCTTCGAGATTCCCGATTATTTTGTCATCGGCTACGGGCTTGATTTTGCGGAGCGTTACCGCAATCTTCCGTTCGTCGGCGTGCTGCATCCGCATATTTACAAGGAAGTTTTGGAGCACGCCAAAAAATAAATGGATCTCAAACTCATCAGTCTCTTCGGCTGGCTCACGATGCTGGCCTTCGCGTGGGCGATTTCTTACAACCGCAAAAAATTTCCGTGGCGCACCGTCAGCTGGGGCATCGGCCTGCAATTCTCTCTCGCGCTGCTCATCCTCAACACGCAAGCGGGCAAAGATTTTTTCATCATCGCGGGCAAGGTGGTGCAAAAGCTGATCCAGTTTTCCACGGAAGGAACCAAGTTTGTTTTCGGTCCACTGGCGGATGGAAAATTGCTTGGCGGCTCGTTTGGAGCGGAACACAGTTTGGTTTTCGCGATTCTCGTTACGGGCACAGTCGTCATCGTCTCGGCGTTGTCATCGTTGTTTTATCACTGGGGAATTTTGCAACGCGTGGTGCGCGCGGTCGCGTTCGTGATGCGGAAGGCGATGGGCACGAGCGGCAGCGAAACACTTTCCGCCGCTGCGAATATTTTCATGGGGCAAACGGAAGCGCCGCTCGTCATCCGCCCTTACGTCCCGCGCATGACGAAGAGCGAACTGATGACCATCATGGTCTGCGGCATGGCGCACATTGCGGGTGGCGTGGCGGCGGTGTATGCGGCGATGGGCATGAACGCAGGCTACAATGACACCGCCGGGCATCTGCTCTGCGCGTCGGTCTTGAATTGTCCCGCCGCATTGCTCATCGCCAAAATCATGCTGCCCGAAACGGAAGTCAGCGAAACCGCCGGAGCCTCGCCCGCCACGGTGCCGCGCACGACGGCAAATTCTATTGATGCGATTTGTCGCGGTGCGGGCGACGGCTTTCAACTCGCGCTGAATATCATCGCGATGCTGATTGCGTTTATCGCAATCATCGCGCTGGCGAATTACGTTTTTGCCTTTGGCCAGACGCACATCGGCATGGCGCATACCTACACGCTGCAAAATATTTTTGGCTACATCAACGCGCCGTTCGCGTGGCTCATGGGCGTGCCGTCGCAGGACTGTTTGAAGATCGGGCAAATCCTCGGCGAGCGCATCGTGCTGAATGAATTTGTCGGCTACCTCGATCTCACGAGCAATGCTAAAACGCTCGCGCTTGATCCGCGCAGTTTCACCATTGCAACCTACGCACTGTGCGGCTTCGCAAATTTTTCCAGCATCGCGATCCAAGTTGGCGGCATCGGTTCGCTCGCGCCGGAACGTCGCAGCGAAATGGCCAAGCTCGGTTTCCGCGCGATGATTGGCGGCCTGCTCGCGGCCTACATGACGGCGTGCCTCGCGGGATTACTTTTGTAATTTCATTTTATGCCCGTCACCTTGCCCCAACTTTCCCGGCGCGATTTTTTGAAACGCGCCGCGCTCGCCGGTGCGGCCGCCGCGCTGTCGCCATCAAGCCACGCCGCGTTGTTCGGCAAAGCGCGCGACGTGCATACCGTTGCTTTTTTTTCCGACGCGCACATCGCCGCCGATACTGCCGCGACGCATTTGAACTGCAACATGGCCGCCCAGCTCACCGCCGCCGTGAATGAACTCGCGGCGCGACCGTTGCCGCCGGGCAACATCGTCGTGAACGGCGACCTCGCGTTTGAAAAAGGTTTGCCGGAGGATTACGCGACGTTCGGAAAAATCATCGCCCCGCTTCGTGCGCTCGCGCCGTTGCACCTCACGCTCGGTAATCATGACTCGCGAGAAAAATTCTGGGCCGCGTTCCCGCACGACACGCTGCAGCAGAAGGCCGTGCCGCTGCGGAACGTCGGGATGTTCGGCGCGGATCACGCGAACTGGTTCCTTCTGGATTCGCTGCTGCTCACCGCGTCCGCACCGGGCGAACTCGGTGCGGAACAACTCAAGTGGTTGGAGCATGAATTAAATTTTCATTTTCACCGCCCGGCCATTGTTGTGGTGCATCACAACCCGCAGTTCGGCGCGGTGACGACCGGCCTGCGCGACACGACCGCGCTGATGGAACTGCTCGCGCGCAAAGCGCACGTCAAGGCCGTGGTCTTTGGCCACACGCACGACTGGCGCGTGACGCAGCACGAGAGCGGCATCCAGCTCGTCAACCTGCCGCCCACCGCCTATCCGTTTCATATTAAGCGCCCGTGCGGCTGGGTGCGCTGCACGCTGGCGAAGGACGGCGCGGAATTTGAACTGCGCTGCCTCGACGTGAATCATCCGCAGCATGGGGAAAAGCAGGTGCTGAAATGGCGGAAGGATTGAAAATGATTTTGCAATTGTGTCGGATTGCGTTTATTTGGACTCGTGGCGGGAGATGTTGAAAGCAATAACCGTGGCCGCGCCTTCGCGTGGGTTGGAATTCTTATCATCGGGCTGCCGTTACTTTACGTTTTAAGCATCGGACCGGTAGCAGCCATCGCGAATAAAACTCGTTATCAAAATGCCGCCCGGCAATTTTATCAACCAGTGATCTGGTTGCACGAAAACACCGTTTTGAAACGGCCGTTAGAGATTTACGTCAGTTTTTGGGGCATCAAATAAAACGCGCACAGAGAACCGTTTCTTGCTTCAGCGGTTTGGTTCAATTAGCCTTCGCGCCTTCGATTTTACTTTTTAATTTTATGGCATTGCTCAACGACAATTATCTCAAACTCAAAGCTGGCTATCTCTTTCCCGAAATTGGTCGCCGCGTCAAAGCGTTCTGCGACGCCAATCCTGAAGCGGCGAAACGCCTGATTCGATGCGGTATTGGTGATGTGACGGAACCGTTGCCCGCCGCCGTCGTCGCCGCGATGCACAAGGCTGTGGATGAAATGGCCGTGCGCTCCTCGTTCAAAGGCTACGGCCCGGAACAGGGCTACGAATGGTTGCGCCACGCCATCGCGCAAAATGATTTTCGCGACAAGGGGATGGACATTGCCGACGACGAAATTTTTGTGAGCGACGGCTCGAAGTGCGATTGCGGCGCGATCCTCGACATTCTCGGCAGCAAAAATAAAATTGCCATCAGCGATCCGGTTTATCCCGTTTATGTGGACACGAACGTGATGGTCGGCCACACCGGCGACGCGACCGACGCGGGCGCTTACGCCAAGCTCGTTTATCTGCCGTGCAAACCGAGCAATGGTTTTATTCCTGAACCGCCGAAGAAACATGTGGATGTGATTTATCTTTGCTCGCCGAATAATCCGACGGGCGCGGCGGCCACACGTGAACAGCTTGCGGCGTGGGTGAAATATGCGCTCGAACACAAGTCCGTGATTTTGTTCGACGCCGCTTACGAAGCGTATATCACCGAGCCGGGAATTCCGCACTCGATCTACGAAATTCCCGGTGCCCGCGAGTGCGCAATTGAATTCCGCAGTTTCTCCAAAAACGGCGGCTTCACCGGCACACGCTGTGCTTTTACCGTCGTTCCAAAAACGTTGAAGTTGGCCACGAAGACTGGCGAATTGATGCCGCTGCATCCGCTGTGGAATCGCCGCATGACGACGAAATTTAACGGCGTGAGTTACATCATTCAGCGCGCGGCGGGAGCGTTGTATTCGCCCGAAGGTAAAGCGCAAGTGGCCGAACTCATCAAACATTATCTCGGCAACGCGGAAGTTCTCCGCCAAGGTGCGAAGAAAGCTGGATTGAAAGTTTTCGGCGGCATCAACGCGCCGTATATTTGGGTTCGCACGCCGAAAGAAGTCACGAGCTGGCAGGCGTTCGACAAAATTCTAAACGATGCCAATGTGGTCATCACGCCCGGCTCCGGTTTCGGCTCGAAGGGCGAAGGCTTCTTCCGTATCAGCGCTTTCAATAGCCGCGCGAACGCCGAAGAAGTCGCGCGCCGCTTGCAGGAATTGAAGTGGTGAATTTTTTTAAATTCTCCGCCGTCGCGCTCACTTTTTGGCTGGGCACGCCGGCGTTTTCTTTTGGCGCCGACGGTAACGCTGTGATCCGTGCTACTGCTGGTAAATCTGAAATTGTTATCACTACCACGCGGCGGTTGGCCGGTGCGATTCACTCGCTCACCTGGAACGGAAAAGAATTCATCAACTCTACCGATCACGGACGGCAGTTGCAGTCCGCGTGTTCGTTTGACAATTCACCGACGGCGAATGCAGAGACGTTTAATCCTACCGAAGCCGGTTCGCGGCGCGATCATGTCGGCACGAATTCGACCAGTCGTTTATTGGAAATTGTGGCGGCAAAAAACCATCTGCACACCAAAACGCAGATGGCCTTCTGGCTCGCGCCGGGCGAGCGCTCGGAAGGTCAGCTCGCTCGAAACACCAACGCGCTTTCGGATTTCACGCTGACAAAAGACGTGACAATTGGTGTCGGTCGCTGGCCGCAAGCGCTGGATTATCGCGTGACGTTTTCCGTGCCGCCGAATTCACATCACAGTTTCGCGCAGTTCGAGGCGCTGACGGGCTATCTGCCGGCGGAGTTCAACACGTTTTACGAATATGATCCGCAAATAAAAAAACTGAAGCCATTGAGTTTTGGGCCGGGCGAAATAAAAAATCCCGTCGTGCTGGCTACGGCGGACGGGAACTACGCGATGGGAATTTTTTCACCGCCGCAAAAACGAACTGACACTACGGGGCCGAGTTACGGTCGCTGGAAATTTGACGCCGCCCGCGTGGTGAAATGGAATAGCG
>JANYCI010000236.1 GCA_025360325.1 Limisphaerales bacterium
CTCGAAACTTTTGCGGACTTCCGCGACCAGGCGGGGTCAGGACTCATTCAGTCCAACACAGAACGGCGCTTCAATGAATGGGGACAGGATTATATCGCCCAATTCGACGAAGGCACGGCTCTGAAATTCCTGAAAGACCCCAAGACCAGTCGCGAAGTCCGCAATCTCGCCTTTGCTTATTTCACGCCAGAGGAATTTCCGACGCACCGGATGTTGCAGGAACTGATGATGCTCGACCCCGTTGGTTCCGAGCGCGACCAGATCATCGAAATCGCCACGTTGATTCTGCCGTGGTGCCGCGACGGCAACTACGGCTGCCTGTTCGACGGCGTTACAAATATTTCACTGACCGGAAAAATCGCCCACTTTGAGTTGGGCTATATCCCGGAGTCCGCCAAGGAATTGAAGGCGGCGGCGGGCTTCCTAATCACAAATCATGCGCGCAAGCACATCATCACGCTGCCGCGTGCCGTGCGGAAACGGAACGTGTATGAGGAAGTCGCCCGCTTCCTCGACATCCCCGGCGGTCAGGAAATTGTGCAGGAAAGTTACGCGCAGCTTCGCAAATTCAACTGCTGGAACATTTCTATCGTCCAGCAATATGCGCGGTTCAAACAGAGTCGTATCCGCTCCGCCGTGTTCGGCAACAGCCGTCAGTTTTTCATCATGCGCCAGAATGACCGCGCGGACTTGGAAGACATGGCCCACGACATCGCACTGCCGGAAGTGACCAAGCACGCCATCATGAATTATCCACTGCCCGACCATCAATCAGGGCAGAAGTATTCGCCGTTCACTTATTTTCACACCGACTCCGGCCGGAATCTTTGCGGCACGGTTCACAATGTTTCGTCGCGCGAAATGCTCTATTGCAGTTCTTCCAGCGGCGAGCATTTCGACAAACGCGCCCGCGAGCTTCGTCAGAGTTCCAACATCGTCGAAGGCATCATCGCTCACGCCAATTCACCCGCTTAAACCAAAATCAAAAACGTTTATGAAAAAAATACCGATTCAATTCATTCTGCTTGCCTGTGTCCTGTGGCTGTTCACGGGCTGCGCCGCCGTCACGCGATCTGCCACTGATTTGGGGTTGGGGGCGGGCGGCGCGGCTCTCGGCGGCAAACTATCACACAACAATCCGATGGCCATCGTGGGCGGCGCGGCGGGTGGTGTCTTGCTTGGCGAGGGGCTTCACTACGCCAATGGCAAGCTGAATGACCAGTCTTACCAGACCGGCTACGACAAGGGCCGCAGCGATGCCGTTAAACAGCAATACTGGCTCTACGTTTCCATGCAGCAGGCCAAGGCGGGAAGTGAAGGCCGTGTCCGGCTCTATGAAGTGCATCTGCCCGAACAGGTCATTGACGGCGTGATCTTCAAACCCACCACCCAAAACCTCCGCATCGAGTGACTGCGTCACGGCCAATGGCTTCGCCCAAAATTTTCTCCCCCAACAAACAACCAAATGAAAGGATAACTATGAAAAAGTTAATCGCCCTCGCCCTCGTCACTGCTTCGCTGGCGTTCTCCGCCCGCGCGCAGTGGATCGTCTATGACCCGACCAGCAACATTCAGCAGATTCTGGATGAGGCCGAGAACATCGCCAAATACGTCACCATGATTGACAACCAGGTGCAGCAGATTGACACGCTCACCAGCCAGTTGACCGAGTTCAAAAATTACGAGGCCGTGTTTGGTAATCCATCCAAAGTTGTGCTGTCAATGGTTGCACCCTTGAACGCCGACTTGCAGAGTCTTGAGCCGGGCAAGAACCTCGAAAATCTGGTGTCCAGCGCCGACGGCAACTACGCGCTGACCTACAATGATTCCGGCATCTACGCTACCGTTGGCGTCAGTTTCCATACGCCCGGAGGCCAGACTATCCAACGACCCTCCGACCAATACAAACCGTTTGCGGCCATCAATGACACGGCCAACAACTACGTCGCGGTTGCCGCCAACGCGGCCCAGCGGCGCGCAACCATCAAGGACCAGATCGCGCAGACCACCCAGCAACTCCAGAACGCAACGACCGATGCCGAGGTGCAGAAGTTACATGGCATCCTCACAAGTCTGAACAGCGACCTTGCCAGCACGGATGACGAGGTAAATCAGGCGGCATCGTCCGTAATGGTGCAGGACATCCAGAACCGGAACGACCAGCAGAAACAAATTCAGGCGTTGACCGAACAGCAGAACGCCGAGTTCGCGGAGTCCGTCATCAATTACACGGCGAAGTTCCAATTGCTGAACGCACCGACGGTATTTCCCACCCCATAACCTTCCATCCCTTCAAACATCATGGCCACGTTCGACAGCATCTTCCCCACATTCCTCGCCAAATGTGGCGAACTCCACACGTTGTTGTTGAGCGTGGCCTTCGCACTTTTCATCGTCGGCATCATCGTCACCGTGATGCATCATTCCTCCCACAAATCCATTCTGAATTTGCTCCTGCGTTTGCTGCTGCTTACGTCCTTGCTCGTGTTCCTGCCCGCCTGGGGCAACACCCTGCAAAATTTGCTGCAAACTTCCATCCTCTCCGGCCTCGGTGTTGACCCGGCCAATGTGTATCAGCAGTTCAATCATCTGCTCATCATTAAACGTGACCCGGCCACGACCTCGTCCTGGTGGAGTGTCATGTCGCAGCTCCACAATTTTACCACCGACCTGATCATCTCCGCCATCCTCTGGCTCGTCGGCGAGTTCGCTTCGCTGATGATGTTTTGGGCTTACATCTTCCAGACCATCATCCTGAATCTCGGCTACGCGCTCTCGCCCTTGCTCATCGGCTTCATGGCGATTCCGGCGTTGAAACACACCGGCAACCGTTACCTGCTGAATCTCGTCGGCGTTTTATTGTGGCCGCTGGGCTGGGCGCTCGCCGCGCTCGTCACCCAGGGCATTCTCGATTTCATGACCGACCCCAGCTTTGAATATATTGACCCCACTTCCACGCTGCCGGATTTGCAAAAAACCATTGGCGTCGCCGTCGTCGCTTTCTGGATTATTTTTAGCACCGTTGCCGCGCCAGTCATCATCCAGAACGTCATCGCCCACGGCATCCAGCCCGGAGGCGCGTTGCTCGCGGGTGGTGTTAGCAGCGCGCTGCAAACCGCCGCCACCACTGCGGGCGCTGCCGCTAGCGCCGCGCCCATCGGCATACCCGCCGTGACCGCTGGCGCGGCAGGCATGGCGGCGTTGATGAGCACCATGTCGAGCGCCGCCAACATGGGCAGTGCCGGCGCAATCATCATCGCGGGCAGCGGTCTGCCGCCGCGCTCCGCGCGCGGGCGGCCCGGTGACGACGTCACCGGCGACAAATCCGTCCGCGACCTCATCGCCAAATCCAAACCCAATTACTACTGACTTATGGAAACATTAAATACTACCGAGACCAGTCCCGCAGTGCCCGTGCGGAAGCACCGCAAGCGCTTTGATCTGACCCGCCTGTTGGTTCAGCGTGACCGGCTGCCGTGGTTCTGGTTTGCGTTCACCGTCGCCGTGTTGCTGCTCTCGGCGATGGACCGCTACCACATCGTTTCACAATTCAAACAGCGCGAGCGCGTCGTCATCATTGATCCTGCCGGCACATATTACTTGAGTCCGTTGCTCCAGTTTTCGGAGGCAAAGGATTTGCACATCCAGCAGGCCGAACTCGCAACGATGGCGTTCCTCGAACGTAATCCCAAGGATTTCGACAATCCCGATTTGCTCAAATTGATGTTCCTCAAATCGGCCTTGGGCAAGGCGCAGGATGAAAAGATAAAAGAGTCGGCCGAATTTCGCGCCAAACAGTTGCACCAGAAAGCCGAGATTGCCCGCATTGACATTCTGGCGACTCGCGACAACGAGGTGCTGGCCGCTGTCACCGGCCAGATCATCCGCAGCGGCATCTTTCAAGACAAGGCGTTCACCGAGGCGTTTCCGTTCACGCTCCGGCTGCGCCTCATCCGCAACCCCAACATGGCCTTGAACGGACGCTTCCCCACTGCCGTAGGAGACTTCAAATATGAAATCAATCGCTAAAATCCTGTCGTTCACCATCATGCTCACCGTCACGGTGCTCATCGCCACCGTTGCGTCAGCGCAATCATCCAAAGAAATTTTGAAAGTTTTTCTGGATGAGAACGTATCCATAGTAGTGCCGGTCGCCACCAACCGCGTCACCACCATTAGTTTTCCCAGCGCCATCACCGCCATCGACGGCGCGGGCGTCACGGTGGACGGAAAAACGCCGGGCTTGTTTCAACTGGCCCACGCCAAAGGTTCGGCGTTTCTTTCCGTTTGCGCCCTTTTCCCCAAGGCATCCGCCAATCTCAATGTCCGCTGGCAAGATCATACCTACGTTTTTGAACTGACCGAAAGCGACCAGCCAGTGTTGTCGCTCAACATGGCTGCCATGCCAACGCCGGAGGAGGCAGGATTTGGTCACGCGCCCGAAGTCAGTCCGATTAAACTTCTGGCCTTGCTCGACAAGGCCAAGGCGTTTCCGTTGCTGAAGGCGCAGCAGCCCGAATCTGTCGCCAACGTGGACTTCACCACCTACGACGGTAAGCCGCTCGTCAGCGATTTCAATGACTACGAAATCCAGATCGAAGAAACTTTCCGATTCAACGCCGATGACACGCTGGTTTTTCGCCTCGTCATCACCAACAAGCTTGACGCGCCCCTGATTTATCAGCCGGACAGTTTCACGCTGCGCGCCGGCAACCGGCTCTATCCCCAATCCATCAGTGACGCCGACGGCACCGTGCCGCCCAAAGGCCGGAGCATTGTATATTTCGCCGTCACCGGCACGCCGGATGGCGGGCGCAATGAATTATCTTTGCGCAATGCCTTCACGATTTTGGTGACTCGATTTTCACCGCCGGGCCCGTCACCTGTTGTCACGGTCACCAATGCTCCCATTGTGCATCCCATCCGTTCACCCCGAGGCCATCTATGAAACCGCGCGATTTTCTCAATTTTTTCAAAACCAGAAGCGGTAAGTTCATTGCCTTTGGCGCACTGTTC
>JANYCI010000244.1 GCA_025360325.1 Limisphaerales bacterium
TTCCGCGCGGAACGTCAGTGTGTATCGCAGCGTGCGCGCCAGCCCGCCGCCCTTGCCGATGTTGTTGATGACCGAGTTGCGGTAATCGGCGGACAAAACCAGTGCCAGCAACGCCTCCGCCTGCCCGAGCAATTTTTCATCCAGCGCATCGCGCTCGCCGGTGATGACGAGTTGCTCGACGAGCGGCGGCATCCGTTGCGCGAACACCACGTCCGGCGATTCCGTGTCCGTGTGATCGTAGTAATGAATCAATTCCAAAACAAACGACAGCCGCAGGAAGGCATTCTTCATCGCGCGCGATTTTTCGGAATTTTCCCGCGTCGCCCGCACTTGTTGGAACAGCGCCGTCAATTCGCCGCGCTTCGCCGACAGTGCGGAATTTTGCGCCAGTTGCGCCTCAAAATCGTCCACGAACACGAACATGATTTCTTCCGGTTTCGGACGCGGATTAAATTTCAGATCCGTCGTCACATCGCGAAACAGCGGCAAGGCGTCCGGGCCGAAATCTTTCAAGATGCGTTCGCGCGGCAACTGGCCTTTCACAAAACCACGGCTCGCGCGCACGGCGGCATGGGAGAAAAAATTATCCGGGTTCGCCACCAACGATTGCAGCAAGACCGCGTCCAGCGGCGAATCCAGCTTGATCAGTTCCGCCACCGCTGGTGCTACCAGTGCGGCGAGATCGCGCTTGGTTTTATCGAGCTGTTTGAGAATAGCCGGCTGCAACTGGTTTTCCTCCAGCTTACCTTTGATGAGACTCGCGCTCACCTCGCCGACGTGCATATTGTGCTCCACCAGCTTCGAGACGATGATGCCCACGTCGTTCAACGGCAGCTTGCTCACGAGCGTCGCGAGAATGTTGACGAGTTCCGTGTGGGATTTCTGGCGATGCTCAATGGCGCGTTCGAGCAACGTGCGAAGATTTTTATTTTCCACCTCCAGCGCGCCGCGTTCCGTTTCCGCCTGCGCCACGCGCAACGTGAGGTCGTTCCAATCCCGCTGAATGTTTTCCAAAGGAGCGGGCGCACCATTTTGAGGCTCTGACATGAAGACAAATTAACCGACGAAAAAATTCTTGCCATCCATTTTTTGCAAAGCACCGACCTTCTTGCCGGGGGGTTTCTGAAAGGGCTGAAAGTCCAAGATGTGATAGCCCAGACCAAAGCGAGTCCGCGAGCGCAGGTCTGGGTAACGCATCGCAAATAATTTCTCCGGCCTGTAAGGACGGAACCCCATCTAACTTTTCATGGTTGCCCGCGAGGTGCCGCCTCTTCAGGGCGGAGAAATTTGTGGGATGTGTTTTCCCAGGGCTACACCCTGAGCTGTCGCATGGCGGGCTTTCAGCCCTGCTCCGTATTGCTACCGTTACTATCTTTTGCCACCGCGAAAACCGCCCATCAAATAAATGACGATGCAGATGATCAAAACAAGTCCCAGCCCGCCGCCGCCATAAGTCGGGCCGCCGTAGTAAAAGCCGCCACCGCCGCCCAACAGAAGCAAGAGAAGTATGATTACAATGAGGTTCATGCCGATAAAATAACAAACGGCGGCGCGCTGCCTATGGGGTGTTTACCCCATGCCAGCAAGCTGATTTTCATTTGACGTTCCAATTGTCAGTGCGAGTCTGGGGCAAATGAATAGCGAATTTAAGATCATCGAATATAAAACTGCAGCCGGCTCGACGTCACAGGAATTAGACGCTGCCGTCATGGAACTGCTGGGCAGTGGCTACGAACCGTTTGGCAGTCCGTATCTGTGCAACAAGCCGGTGGAAGGCGTGGGCGGAGAACTGGCATTTTATCAGGCCATGGTGTTGACCAACAAACCCAAAGTCATGCTGCGTGAATTTGCCGCACACGAAAATCCGCCGACGGAAATGAACATCTCCGTGGTCACGGATGATTCGCCCGCCGCTGATGTGACGCGGTGACCTTTGTCCTACCTCAAGCCGCTAACAATTCCGCGCCATGGACGAAAGGAAGCGATTGCCGCACCATCTCCCGCACCGGACGGATGATTTCCACCGGCGCGATATTCGATGTTTCCGGCAATGCCTTCAGCGTCGCGGCTTTGGCTGGCGGGGACTTGGGCCACACCGGTTCGCCGTAACGATAGCCGGGCGGTAACTGCCAGAACAAATCCCGCCGTTCCTTGAAGAGTAGTTCCGCCAGCCAGCGCCGGAAAAATATCCGCACAAAATCCGGTTCCTCGGCGCGACTGGCGCGTTTGCGCCAGCGGGCGTGGCGGGCAAAGGCCAGTTCCATCCGCCGCACCAGTCGCGTTTCAAAATCCGCCGGCAATTCCGTGCGGAAAAAATTCCGCAGTTCGTGCAGCATCAGATCGGCGGCGTGGACGGGATCAATGCCGGTGCGCCGGTCCATGACCGGCAGCGATGAAGGGGAAGCCAGGTTTTTCATGCGCGCAGTTTAATCACGTTGTTGGGACAAAGGTTGTCCCAGTCAAAAATATTTTCTGAATCCATCGTGGCCGCATTACCCCAACGGGGTAAAGTCATTCAGCCCGGGGTTGGAGCGAAGCGACTACCCTGGGTCAATGATACAAAATGATTTTCAACCCCAACGGGGTTGTGGCGATTTGGAGTGCGACCGAAGACGCAACCCCGTTGGGGTTGGGGAAAAATAAAACGCGCAGACCCAGGGTAGCTCGCTGGGAGCGGGCAACCCTTGGGCTGAAGGACGAAACGCCGTTGGCGTTTTCATTGGCCGCCCTCCACCAGTTTGATTTCCTCGCTGGTCAAATCGTAAAGTTCATAAACCAGCGCGTCTATCTGTTGATCCAGCGTGGCGCATTTGTTCGTGTAAAACTCGCGGTCGCGATCCGTCTTGGCCGTGGGCAGCTTGGCCTTTGCCGCCAGCATCTCCTCCACCAACTCCACCAGCCGGTCGTGCCGGGATTTGTCGACGGCGGCAGAAAAGTCAATAGTGCGGATTGGCAGTTCACCAAAATACTGCTTCGTGCAAGTAATCCATCCTCCACGAAAAACATTACTGATTTGCCGGAGTTGCCAGAAAAGCAAAGTGGAATTCAGCAAACCTAAAATATATTCGGGCTTCAATTTAATCGAATTGTTAAGCGCTATGGTAAAACCACCGCTCGCCATCGGGCAAAGTGTCCCGCGCGTGTTTGGTGGAATCAAAGTGAACGACCCGCGATCTGCCAAAAGTGGAATACAAATCTGTGCCCGCTCGTGAACTGGTAAATTTCGCGGCGCACTGTAGCCAAACCATTTTGAAAACTGTTTGCGTTTTAGTAGAGCGCCTTTTCGTGACCGCAAAACTTCAAAGGCTTTCGGATAAAATTTTTGAAATTCCTTTTCAGCCATCAATTCGCTTTTTCCGTTTCCAACTTTGTAGGGAAAAATGACACGCCACTTGTCAGCAGGCTGAAAATTGTAGCGCGAAAAATCAGAAGCAAAAAGAGGAACGCGTAAAACTGCCGGCTCAAGATTGCACCCGATGGTGTCCACCATGAACACATCATCGTTTCCGGTGCTGCTTCCACGACTTATCTCGACTGGCAAATCAATCAGACGCACCGAATCTTTTTTAATTTTATCCAAGATGGAATTTGCGCCTTTAACTCCGAAAGTCCAAGACTTTGGAGTTAGTTTTTCAAACAAAAAATCGTTGAAGTGTAAATTGGTTAATGACTTTGGATTGGCTTCGGACAGCGCATAAAAAAATTTCGGATGCGTTTCCTTTGTCAGGAATAAAAGGCAAGTGTATGTAGTCGCATCGAAAACCTGGCTCGCGCCGAAATCTACGACATTTTCAAGTGCGGCATTTGTTATGATGAATTGACGCAAACCCTCGCCATAATCTGTTTTGAAAAATTTGTTTGGAACGATTTGCCCAAGCAATCCACCAGCTTTAAGAATTTTGTAGCCACGCTCTATGAAGTTCACATAAAGATCGAAATTGCCGCACGCCGACTGATAATGGTTTGAGAAATACTCTAATTGCAGCCGTGGAAATCCTTGAATTCGCACATACGGCGGATTACCGACAATCGCATCAAAGCCGCCTTCGTGTTCGGATTCAGGCGCGGCGGGTGGCGCAGGTTTGTCCCCTTTCTTTTTCTGGTAGCTGACTTTGGAGTAACTGCCGTGCAGCGGCTCGCCACCGGGAACATGATGCGGCACGTCGCCAGGCGCAGCCTCGCGCAATTCACTGCCGGAAATTTTGCGGCGAAAAATTGTGGGGAAGCGTTGCGCGTAATCCAGCGGGTTGATTCGCTTTTCCTCCTCATCCGTCAGCGCGCCGCCAGCCGCAATGTCCGGCCCAATGAGCGAGTTGCCGCACACGATGTTGTTGTCCAGCGAGGGCAGCAGCGTGAAATGGAATTCATCCTGAAACTCGCTGGTCGTGCCCACGGTCTCATCCTCCAGCAGTTTCAAGTAGAGGGAGAGCTGCGCGACCTCGACGGCCTGCCGGTCAATGTCCACGCCGTAAAGGTTATTGGTCAGGATGTCGCGCTTCTTTTGCAACGACAGGTGCAGCGTGCCGTCGCGCCGCACGCAGTCACCCTTGCGCACCTTGCCGGGATTTTTGGAATAATACTCGGCGTGGTATTTCAGCAGCACGTCATAGACGCCCAGCAGGAACGAGCCGCTGCCGCAGGCGATGTCCGCAAACTTTAATTTTGAAATCATCTCCGGCGTCTTGCCTTCGATCATCTTGCCGACGGTGTTTTCCACGATGTAGCGGACGATGTATTCCGGCGTGTAATAAACACCACCCGCCTTGCGAACTTCCGGCTTTTCCACCACGCGCGCGGCGTTGGAAATGACCTTACCGAGAAAGCGCTCGTAAATGCTGCCGAGAATGTGAATCGGAATGACGTTGAAATTGTAGGGCGAAGATGGGTCGGTCAGCTCCTCGCAGATCCGGGTAAAAACTTTTTCATCGGGCTTGAAGCCGGGCGCGTCGAGCTTGGGATGCTCTTTGTAAACGACGCCGTTGTATTTGCGATTAAGCCGGAGCGAGGCGGCGATGAAATCTTCCCAAACGCCATTCGTCTTGCCGAAATTTTCAATGACCGGCGACTCAATGCCCTTGTCTTCGAGAAAGCGGGTGAAGACGAGGCGGTCGAGCGTGCGTTGCGTGACTTCCGTAAGCGTCTCGCCATCGAGATCGGGATTGGCGTCTTTGAACGCGGTGGCAAGTTGCTGGCGGTAGCCGTCCAGTTCTTCGAGAAAATCCTCATCGGGCTGGGTGTCACCGCCCTTGAACAGTCCACGCTGATAGCGCTTGGTTTTGGAAACGGGGCGGTTATCTGCAAACTTTTCCAAAGAACCGTCGGCGACCGCCTCGCGAGAAAAGAGCCAGTAGATGCGCGCGAATTTCTCCGGATCAACGTAGTCGGTGTAGCTGAAACGCTCCACAATGCTGGCCAAGGTGGAATTGATGTTCGGTTTCAAGCGGCAGTCGAGGATATAGAAATCCTCAAAACTGGTGAGCACGGCAAACGGCGAAGTTTTCTTCGTGAACCAGCCGTAGCGAATGGCTTGCAGGCAATTATCCGCCGAGCCAAAATCTTTGGACGGACGTTTGGCCTCGACGTAGAAACGGACATCGCGAAAGTTTGGCTTGAGAAAGAAGGCGTAGTCCGCCCGCTTACGCGCCGAGCCTTCGTTCACACCGCGTTCCACTTTTACTTCCTGCGCATAAGGATTGGTCTGCACATCATGGTTCACATCCCAGCCGAGCGCGGTGAAAAATTTATCAGCGAAATCCTTGCGCGCATCCGCTTCTTGGTAGTCGCCCGACAGGTAATGGTCTTTGCCGGATTCAAAAATGGCGACGAGTCTCTGAACTTTGGCAAAGGCTTCGTCAAATTTGGTTG
>JANYCI010000246.1 GCA_025360325.1 Limisphaerales bacterium
GCACATGAATTTCACGTCGAAGGAGCCGAACACATCTTTTTGTTTTTGCCCGACAAATTCTTTGCTGCGCGTGACCTGCACATAACTGAATTCCAAATGGCAGCACGGCTGAATCGCGAAGCCCCAGCTCAAGTCGTTCACACAATCGTATTTTTTCACGCTCTGGCTGGTCTGGTAGGAATTACCATCGAGCGTGATGTCATGCGCCACGAGTCGGCCATCGCCACCGGCGAAGGCGTAGAGGGAAATCGGATTTTTGTGCGTCGCATAACTGCCGTTCACCGACGCGGGCGAATCAATAATCTGCACGCCGAAATCGTCCGGCAAATTCCAGCCGAGCCGCACAGTTGCTCCGGCGCTGCCGAAGATGGCGACGTTACCGACTTCCGCGCCGACACGCGGGATGACATCAAAATACTTCGCCGTGCGCGCCGTGGGCGACCAACGCCAGAGCCGCGCGTATTTGAGCAGCAGGCCGGGTTCATCCTTGATTTGATGATCCCAGCCTTGCGGAATGTCTTCGGGAAATCGCCAAGTGTGAATGAGCTTTTGCGTCTCGTCGGCGATGGACGCGTGACCGACAACGCCAAGATCGAGTTCAAAACTTTCCATCACGGCGAAGTGATCGCTGCGTTGCGCGCGGCGTTCAAAGATGAGACCCGCGTAAAGCCAGCCCGCGTAAGGGCGGTCGCTCGGAATCGGCGTGGGATTCAAAATATTTTCCGGCGTGAACATACTTTGCCCGGCGGCAAAACCGATATTGCCCGTCGCGCCGTCCATGCCCCACGTCGGAATTTTTCCGAGCGTGTGCGTGAGGCGCGGAAAATCGTCGTCCGAGGCCACCCACGTCAGTTTGATGCCGTGCGTGTAATGGCGATCTTGATGCGTTCCCATCGGATCGGAATACAAATCGTTTTCATCCATGATGGAAAAAAATCCGCCCGCATCTTCGGCGTGCGCCATACTCGCGCCAACCAATAACGCGGCGGTGGTGATGGTTGCGGTGCGGAAAAAAGTTTTTTGAAATGTCATTCGCGACAAAGTTTTCGCCAACGCGCGCGAAAGTAAAGCGGAAGTTTAACCGTGAATCAATTGAAGTGAGGGGAATGGGTTCGTGCGAAGTGAACGAAGGCTGCGACGGAAAAACTTTTCCTCCCTTCGCGACCTTCGTTTTCTTCGCGCGACATTTATTTAAGGTTTGCGCCCGCGTGCAAAATCGTAAATCGTAAATCACAAATCTAAAATAAACTATGCCATCATTCGATATCGTCTCAGAGGTCAACTCCATGGAAGTGGAGAACGCCGTTAACCAGGCCAAAAAGGAACTCGCCAACCGCTTCGATTTCAAAGGCAGCAAGGCCGAGATCGTTCTGGAAAAAACAGAGATCAAATTGAGCGCCGAGGATGCCTACAAAGTTCGCACGCTGAATGAAATGGTCATCGCCAAACTTTCCAAGCGCGGCATCTCGCTCAAGAGCGTGGAGGAATGTGACCCGGAAATTTCGCCGCTCGGACACACGCGGCAGAGTCTCAAATTAAAAAACGGTATCGCGAGCGACGTGGCCAAGCAGATCACCGGTTTCATCCGCGACGGCAAATTCAAAGTCACGACGCAGATTCAAGGCGATGAAGTGCGCGTGAACGGCAAGAGCCGCGATGATTTGCAAGCCGTCATCGCCGCCGTGCGCGTGCATGAATTTCCGGTGAGTTTGCAGTTTGGGAATTTTAGGGATTGAAATGAAAACTCGCGCGAAGAAAATTTTGTTGGTCGGGGCAATTTTCTTGGGTGTGCTGGTCGGCTTGGCTGGGACGTGGCTTTGGTATCTTAACAACTATGTTCACCGGCATTGCATCAAACAAGCCTCGCTGGCGTTGAAAATTTATTCTTCGGATCATTTTGGCAATTTTCCTTTCAGCACAAACGGTTTTGGTGACGCTTTGTTAATTTTTTTGAAAGAAGACCCGACCGTGATCAACAGTATTTGTGGCCCGGATGATGACGGCCAGATCTTCAAAGAAGCATTGAAAAATAATTCCATCGTGCCAGAAGACCAGTGTTCCCGCGTTTATATCCAAGGCTTGAGTGAATCGAACGATCCTGGCATTTGTATTTTATTCGATAAAAATTCCTGCAAAGGCGGCGACCACGGACGCTCACCGTGGGGACCTCTCCTGCGCGAAGTCAGTCTTTTGGATGGCTCTATGAAATACATCCGCGATGAAGATTGGCGGGAGTTTAGTCGTCAACAAGTTGAGTTGTTGGTGGCGGCTGGCTTTTCACGAACCAACGCACTTCACTTTTATCCCGCCGGAAAATAAAATTTCACCGGTGGATTTGCAGCCGCAGGAATTGTGCGCTCGCACCGGTCGTCACGTTGGTGGAGGTCGTGGCGGTGACGTTGACGGATTGATCGGGCGGCACGCCAACGGGCGCGGATTCGGAAACGCTCGCGCCGGGCAGATTCGTCACCCAGCCGCTCGCAGCGGTGTAAGTCAGCAGATTATTCCAGACGGATAAATCACCGGATAATTGCACGAGGTAAGTGAGGTCACTCGCCGAGGTGTTGCGCGGAAAATGCAGTTGAAACTGCGGGCCGACGAGAGTGCCGGTGAACAAATTTGTGCCCGCGACATTTGGATCGGAGGCGAACGCATATTCCAAAAGATTCGCGCTGCCGTCCGCGTCCGGGTCGGCGGCGTCTCCAGCAATCGTGGCGTTGTTGGCGTTCGCGCCGAAGTGCGCGAGTTGCCAGACGCTCGTGGGCGGCTCGATGATGGTCAGCACCGCCGTCGTCTGCAAACCCAATGCCGACGCGGGATTCGTGGGGTTGCTCAAAGTCAGATTCACCGTGTGATTGGACGAAGCCTGGCCATCGTTGAGGATCGGAACGACAAACGTTTTCGCACCGCTCTCGCCAGCCGCCCAATTCAACGCGCCAGAAACGCCGACATAATTCACTCCGTCCACCGCCGAGCCGCCTGCGACGGTGGCGTAGGAAACTTGCGCCGCACCATTCGTCCCGCCGCTGCGGTTCACGGTGATGGTTGCGGTGGTGTTCGCTTCATTCACGTTGTAAGCCGCCGCGCTGAAGGAAAAAGTTCCGGCGAGGAGGCCGAACACGGAAACGGAATTGGAGTTGCCCACAAAAACTTTTCCATCAGCGACAATCGGCGCGGCGAACTTGGTGCCGCTGGCGAGCTGGTCGCGGCTGCCGGCGGCTTGGCTGCTGTTGTAAAGTTCGGCGGAAAAATTCGTCGCGTTGCAGGCCAGGAGCACGGCCGGCGAGCCCATTGCCAACGCCCAGACGATGCCGCTGTTCGTGCCGTTCGCGGAGATGCTGGTCGTCGCGCCGGGAAAGGCAAATGTGCGTGCGGTGTTGGTCAGCACGCCGACGTTGGACAACAGGCCGCTGTTCACGGGAATGGCTTTTAGATTGTCGCTTGATGTGCCAGCGTAATAAATCCGTCCGTTGAAATAGGACGGCGTGGCGAACGAGCCTTTCACTTTTCCATAGTTGGTCTGCACGATGAAATCAATGCCGCTGCTTGCATTAAAATGTCCGTTGTTGGAGGTGAACTGGTCGCGGTTGATGAGATAAATTTTCCCCGCCTTGCCCGCGCCGAGCATCAAATGCGGAAACGATCCCGATTGATCCGGCAGCAGCAGCATTCCGCCGGAACCGAGGTCGGTGTCACCGGCGGCGAGCGACGCCTGATCATAGGGCGTGAAGTAATCAGAAACTTTCAGGCCGTTGGTCGTGGAAAGTTTCACGAAGCTGTCGCTGTATTCCGTGCCGGCGGAACCATTGGTGGCATTGAAAATTCCGTTGCCGACCTCAAAAATCAGATTTGTATTTTCATCCACGCACAGGCCGCCGCCGCCCATCCAGATGCCGCCTTCGCCGGAGTTATCGCCATACTGTGCGGCCGCGCTATTTGGCGTCGTGCAAAAAACATAGTTGGTCAGCAGTTGCAGATTCGTGGCGTTGTAGCCAAGCACCCAGCCGTGATACGGATTGGTATCCGCATTACCGGCGTAGGCCACATAAACCCGCCCGCCCGCTAACGTCAGCGCCGGACGCTGCGAATGTTGTTTGGCGCTGAAGGTCAAAAACCCGCTGACACTGCCGGTGCCATTCCCCGGAACCGATGCCGCGACGATGACCGGGCTGAAAGATTTTTCCGCGCCGTTGGTGAGGTTCAACGCGTGGATGCGGTGAAAATAATTCGTCACGCCGCCGCCGAGTTCGCCGGTGAACGCATCGAGATAGATCGTGCCTGTGTTCGTATCAATCACCGGCGTGCCCGTGATGCCCACGCGCGGCGTGATGTCGGTGTAAGAATTATTGCTGTAGCGGGTGCCAAAGTTTTTGTTGATGAAGCCGCCGGTAATGGTCGTCACCGCTGGCGGGCCGAGATTCGTTTTCCACAGCAATCCGCCCGCTGCGCCCGCGCTGTCCGCATCAAACGCATAGACGGAGTTGCTCTCGGTGGCGATGAAGAAAACGTTGTGCAATCCCTTGCCGGGAATGTTCAGGTTCGGCACATACAACGGCTGGGCATAGACGTAGCCGTCCACCGGCTGGGAAAATAATTTACCGAACGTCGCCGCGTTGACGTTCGTGAGATTGAGGATCGTCTCGTTGGCGTTCAGGCCGGTGCGTTGGTTGTTGGCGTGGTAAGTCCAGACACTCACTTGGGCCATGGCCGCCAAAGGCGCAAACGCGAGTAGGCTGGCGGCAAAAATCGAAAAGCGGGATTTCACAATGAGCACGAACATAATCGGCAATCAATGCCATTCAAATATTATTTCACCGTCACCGCTGGCAGTAAATATTTCGGGCGCATCATTGTGTTTGAGTCCGCTGGCGTATTTTCATTAGAATCTAGGAACTTTATGGCTATTCAATTACGCGACAAATCCACTTGTAAATACGATCAGATTTCCCTCGGCGAAGTTATGCTGCGGCTGGATCCCGGCGAGGGGCGCATACGCACCGCGCGCTCGTTCACTGCGTGGGAAGGCGGCGGCGAATACAACACCTCGCGCGGCCTCCGCAAATGTTTTGGCTACAAAACCGCCGTGGTCACGGCGTTCGTGGACAATGAAGTCGGGCATCTCATCGAAGATTTCATCATGCAGGGCGGCGTGGACACGGACTTCATCAAGTGGCGCGAAGACGATGGCATTGGTCGCAGCGTGCGGAATGGTTTGAATTTCACCGAACGCGGTTTTGGTATTCGCGGCGCGGTGGGCGTGCCGGATCGCGGCAATTCGGCGGCGGCGCAATTGAAGCCTGGCGATTTCGATTGGGATCATATCTTCGGTAAGATTGGCACACGCTGGTTGCATACTGGCGGCATTTTTGCGGCGTTGTCGGAAACGACGGCGGCCATCACCATCGAGGCGGTGAAGGCGGCGAAGAAGCACGGGGTCGTGGTGAGCTACGATTTGAATTATCGCCCGTCACTTTGGAAAACCATTGGTGGTCTCAAGAAGGCGCAGGAAGTGAATCGCGAGATCGCGAAATATGTGGACGTGATGATCGGCAACGAAGAGGATTTCACCGCGTCGCTTGGCTTTGCCGTGAAGGGGCAGGAAACGCTCGGGCACATCGAGACGGATGCTTTCAAGGCGATGATTGAAACGGCGGTAAAAGAATTTTCTAATTTCAAAGTCGCCGCGACCACGCTGCGTCACGTCATCACGGCGACGAAGAATGACTGGAGCGCGATTCTCTGGCACGACGGAAAATTTCACGAGAGCAAGCAGTATCCCGGCCTCGAAATCCTCGACCGCGTCGGTGGCGGCGACAGCTTTGCGTCCGGCGTGCAATTCGGCTTCATGGAATTCAACGACGCGCAGAAGGCCGTGGAATATGGCGCGGCGCACGGTGCCTTGGCTTCGACCACGCCCGGCGATACGAGCATGGCCACCCGCAAGGAAGTGGAAAAAACCATCGGCGGCGGCGGTGCGCGCGTGCAACGGTAAAATCAAATCGCGCGGTAGAGCGTCGCTGCCGCGCCGCTTTGGCTGACCAGCAGGTCCGCCCTACCACCAAAATAAATTTATGAAATCACCAGCAGAACTTTTTTCACTCAAAGGCAAAGTAGCGGTCGTCATCGGCGGCACGGGCGTGTTGTGCGGCGAAATGGCCGAAGGCATCGCCATCGCGGGCGCAACGGTCGCGCTCGTCGGTCGCGATCTCGCCAAAGCGCAGACGCGTTTGGAGGCCATCACCAAAGGCGGTGGTCAGGCAGAATTTTTTTTGTGCGACACGACTTCCAAGACTGCGTTGCAGCAATTACTCGCGGATGTTTTGAAGAAATTTGGTCGCGTGGATATTCTCGTGAACGGCGCGGGCATCAATTCGCCGACGCCGTTCTTTGACATTCCCGAAGACGAGTTTGACCGCATCCTTACTGTGAACTTGAAGGGGGTGGTGCTGGCCTGTCAGGTTTTTGGAAAACATTTAGTCGAGCAAAAGTCCGGCAGCATCATCAATCTCGGTTCGGCTTCGGGACTCACGCCGTTGTCGCGCGTGTTCACTTACTCGGCCACGAAGGCGGCGGTGCACAACCTCTCTAAAAACCTTGCGCGCGAGTGGGCGACGAGCGGAGTGCGCGTGAATATTTTGGTGCCCGGATTTTTCCCGGCGGAACAAAATCGCAAGGTGCTCAATCCCGAACGCGTGGCACAGATCATGGGCAAAACGCCGATGAAACGTTTTGGCGAAGCGCATGAACTTGTGGGCGCGACGTTGTTGCTGGCGTCGGACGCGGGCAGTTTTATCACTGGCGCGGAAATGGTGGTGGACGGCGGTTTCGCTGCGATGAGCATCTGATTTGAACCGGAGCAAACGGAGGAAACCGAGTTTGGGAAAAAAGCCCGTTGAAGTTTTCTTCAACGGGCTTTCGACTTTTAGAATTCAAGCGGCCTTGACCGGCTTCAAGTCATCGCCCAGCGGAATCATCTTGGGAGTGATGAGGTGCATCACCAGCAGGACGACGAGATATAATGAGCCAGCGAGGATGAAAGGCATGGTGTAGCCGGAAGCGTCGCCAGCTTTGAGCGTTTTTCCAAGGGTCAGATTGCAGACCAACGAGCAAAGCGAACCGACCATGCCGCCGATGCCGACGACGGAAGCGGTGGCTTTCTTTGGGAAAATGTCCGACACGGTCGTGAACAGGTTCGCCGACCAGGCCTGATGTCCGCCCGCCGCCAGCGCGATGAGGGCGACGGCAACCCATTTATTGTCGCTCATCGTGGCGAAAACCACTGGCAAAATACTTAAGGCACACAACAATAAAGTAGTTTTACGCGCCGCATTCACCGACCAACCACGATTGATGAAAAACCCGGAGAGCCAGCCGCCGATGATGCTCCCGAAATCGGCGACGATATAAATGATCACCAACGGCAGGCCAAGCCCTTTGATGTCGAGGTGAAATTTGTCGGCAAAGAAAAACGCGCCCCAGAACAAATAAAACCACCACACGGCATCAGTGGTCTTGCCGATGGCGAATGCCCAGGTTTCCTTGAGCGGCAACAATTTTTTCCACGGAACTTTTTCGGTGGTCACCACAACGGCATCAGACTGGATGTGCGCCAGTTCTTCCGCCGTGACGCGCGGATTTTTTTCCGGGGCGCGGTAGAAATGCAACCAAAGCGCAATCCACAGCGCGCTGAACGCGCCGGTAACAAGGAAGGCCAACTGCCAGTGCGTGCCGTCTTTCAGCACGATGAGCGGGACGATGAGCGGGGCGAGGATGGCGCCAATGTTGGAGCCGCCGTTGAAAATGCCGGTCGCAAATGCGCGTTCTTTTTTAGGAAACCATTCGCCCACTGTCTTGATGCTGGCCGGGAAATTTCCCGCCTCGCCAAAACCCAAACCAAAACGCGCGACCATAAAGCCGATCAGTCCGAAGGCGGGTTGAATTGTCGCGTGCAAAATTCCAAACACGCTCCAGATGCCGATGGCCAGCACATAGCCGATGCGGACGCCGATCTTGTCAATGATCCCACCCATCACCAGCAAACCGATGGCATAGGCGGATTGAAACGAGACGGTGATCCAACTGTATTCCTCGTTGGTCCAATGAAAAACTTTGTCGCGCAACGTCGGCCCCAGCACGCCGAGGATGCTACGATCCATGTAATTCACTGTGGTGGCGTAAAATAAAAGCGCACAGATGATCCAGCGGTAATGGCGGAAGCCGGACGTGGTCTGGGGTGAGGGATTCATGGCCGCGAGGATTGCCCAAACGGAACGACCATTCAAGCGCGGAAATCCAACTTTACAATCAGCCTGATTTTTTGCGATGCTTTGGGGTCATGATGAAAAAATTTCTCCTGCTGTTGCCCGTGATTTTGCTGGCTGGTTGCGCCACCGCCACGTTCACGCGCCTCACGCCGAACGTCCAGTCGCGTAATCCGAACAACCAATACATGGTCGAGACGGCCTTTGATTCACAGCAGCAGTCCTTGCGCGAAGACAGCATCAAAGCGTTCGCAGTGGTGGCTGGCCATCCGTATCCGCTGCGCCAAGTGCCGCTGGTAAAAGGCCGCTGGGAAGGTCTCATCCCCGTGCCAGCCGCGTCCAGCACGGCGACCTATCACTTCAAGTTCGACTATCTCTACAATCACCTCGGCACCGCGCCGAAACCGAACAGCGTTTCCTCCAAGCCGTATGTGCTGAAGATTGTGGACTGATTTCCGTTTTCAAAACAAAAGCGCGGACAAATTTTTGTCCGCGCTTTTTTTTGTTTCAAATTTTCTCACCGCCGTTTGGGCCGGAGCAACAAAACTTTTTTCTCCGTGCCGTCCACTTCGATGCTCTGCGTCTCGATGTCTGGGTCGTCTTTGAGCGCCTGATGCACTGTGCGACGTTCGTAGGCGCTCAACGGTTCCAGTTCCACTGGCTCGCCCCAGCGGCGGACTTTTTCGGCTGCCTCACCGACTTTTTTTAACAGCGCATCACGCAGTTCAATCCGGTAGCCGCCCACATCCACCATGATTTTCGGCGCGCTTTGATCCTGCTGAAAAAGAATCCGGTTCACGAGGTATTGCAGATCCGTGAGCGTCTGCCCCTGCCGACCGATGAGCCGTCCCGGTTCCGGTATTTTCACGTCCAACATCAGGTCGCCGCCAAGCTGATGTTCCTCAACGGTGGCCGCGAAGCCAAGCGTGCCGAGAATTTTTTCCAAGATGATTTTGGGCTGTGCGGACATGAAATTATTTTTTCTTTTTCGCCGCCGGTGTCAAGGCTGCGGGCGCGGCGGGCGGCAATTGAATGTTCTTGGTGATCTTCGTCTGCAAGATGCCGAGCAGCGTGCTGACGGTCATGTAGAGCGCGAGGCCAGCGGAAAAATTGTAGAGGAACAAAATGAAAATGGCCGGCATCCAGCGCATCATTTTTTGCTGGCCCGGATCCATGCCCGGCGACGCCGGCGTGAGGTGCGATTGCCACAACATCGCGGCACCCATCAGCAGCGGCAGCGGGTTGAGCGGAAAATTCAGCCCCGGAATCATCGCCACCGTGTCCGGCTTGGACAAGTCCGCCGCCCACAGAAAACTCGCGCCGCGCAGTTCGATGGCGCTGCGGATCATCGTATAAAAGCCCATGAACACGGGCATTTGCATCAGCATCGGCCAGCAACCGCTCATGGGGTTCACCTTGTTTTCTTTGTAAAGCTCCCACTGTTTCGACGTGAGTTTTTGCGGGTCGGCCTTGTATTTTTCCTTGAGCGCATTCATCTGTGGGCCGAGCGCTTGCATCCGCTTCATCGAGAGCGTGCTGGCTTTCGTCAACGGCCAGAACAACAGGCGCAACAAAAGGGTCAGCAGCACAATCGTCCAGCCGTAACCGATCTTGGTGACATCGTGAATGGCGTTCATCGCCGAGAGTAACAGCTTGGCAAAGAAAGTTCCGATGCCCCAAAAACTCTGGAAGCCACTGCCGAAATTCATCACCTCGTCCGCGTGATTGTGAAACTCGTCACCAATCACTGCGAGCGTGCGGTATTCCTTTGGCCCGACGAATAAAACTAACTGATGTTCCAGCACGCCGTTCGCCGCGAGCGTTTGCGATGGATAAACCAGTGCGGTCTGGATGCCCTGCGGCGGCGGCAAATGGGTTGCCGCCCCGGAGCTTTGAAAATACGGCAGCGTGACCGGGTGGGCGACAATTTCGCGCGCCGGTTCTTTGGGCATCGCCAGCAGCGCAAAAAACTGGCTGTGAGCCGCAACCCACACCACGTTGCCCGAACCGGCGCGATACTGCGGCGTCGGTGTGCGGTTAAACAACCCGAAGAACGAAGTCGTGTTGGTGTCGAAATACGTCAGGGGATTGTCCAGCGAATTGGTGCCGTCCGACCACATGGCCCCGCCATACATGGAAAAAGTCGAGTCATCCGCATCCATCGGCGTCGCCGTGCCGACCACGATTTCCTGCGGCGCGAGCAAGATGGTTTTGTCCGAGGTGTTTTCCACGCGCACCGAGGCGTTCATCAGAAAATTGGAAGTCAGCGTGAACGTCTTCACCACGCGTAAACCGTCCGGCAGATTTTTTTCCACGCGCACGGAATTTTCCACGCGGCTCAAAGTGAAATTGCCGTCGCCGACAAAATTCGTGTCGCCGAGCAACGCGAGCACGGGGATGTTGACTTGCGCGTTCAACGTCGCAAAACCCTCATTGGTATTGGCGATTTGTCCGCGCCAACGGGCGGAAACAGTCTGCGGAAAATCCAGTAACTCTACTTGCGCCAAGCCGCCGCCGCGCGAGGTGAACGTGTAGCGCGCCCGGCCATTCGTCAGCACGAGCGTTTGCTCCGGGCCAGCCGCGGGGAAAATTATTTCCGCGCCCGCGCTGGAAATCGTCGTGGCCGCCATGGTCGTGGCTGGCGTCGAATTGGTGGTGTGCACCACCGCTGGCGGATGTGCCGCCGCCCAACTTACCTGTGCCTGAGCGATTTTATTTTGCTCATACATCCAGAAGCCGAGCAAGCCGACGCAAAGTGAAACAACAATGATTCCTGTTTTATCCATGAAATTAAAATTTGAAACCTGAAACCTGAAATTTGAAATCTGATTTCGGAACGGGGTCGTGGCCGCAATCGCCCCACGGATGGCAGCGGCAGAGGCGTTTGGCCGCCAAGGCACTGCCGGTCAATGCGCCGTGCGCGCGGATCGCTTCTGCCGCATACACCGAACACGTCGGCGTGAACCGGCAGCCGCCGACCGGGCCGCACAAAAACGTCAGCAGCGGCGAAACAAAAATTTTGTAGGCGCGAAGAACCAGCAGTAAAGAAAATTTAGGAACCGCCAACATCCAAGGCCGCAGGCCAGCCGCCAACCCTGAAGATTGGAGGTTGGAGGTTGGAGGTTGGAGGTTTTTCATTTAACCAATCCCGCGCGTTTCAACGCCGCCAAAAAATCCTTTTCCACGCCCGCCAGTTTTTTGCCGGCGATGGAGTTGCGCGCCACCAAAACGATTTCTGCCGGCTGGGAAAATTCGTGCTGGTGCTGCCGGAAACTTTCGCGGAGCAACCGCCGCGCGCGGCTGCGCGCAACGGCGTTGCCAATTTTTTTGCTGGTTACCACGCCCAGTTTTGGACGTGTTCCGGCGGGCAGTTTATTCCAGTTGGCAACGAGACAGCCGAGCGCAAGCCGATCTCCGCGCTGGCGGAGGCGTGCAAAATCACGGCTTTGGGCAAGCCGCGACTCGCGACCCAGGCGCAGGCGTTGCGGCGCGGCGTCCACAAAAAATCAAACGGGCGTGAGCCGTTTGCGACCCACGCGGCGGCGGTTGGCCAACGTGGCCTTGCCGCTCTTGGTGGAATTACGATTCAGGAATCCGTGCTGGCGCTTACGGCGGATTTTCGACGGTTGATACTGGCGTTTCATAAATTCTTAAAAATTGTTTCCGGCGCAAAAACCGGAGCGTGTGAGAATAGCAACGAACCGGTTCGAGTCAAGGCGCGGTTGGAGATGTCTTGGGGCAGGGGTCGCCGTGATCGGTTCTGGCTTCAGCCATTAGCGCGTTTTTCCAAGCGCCGATTACCGCGCGCCATTCGTGGCCACTGATTCAAACCGGATGACTTCTTCGCCGGGTTTGGCGTAGCCGAGTTTTTCGCGGACGAGGCGGGTGACGGTTGGCGCGTCGTGGCGGAGGGCTTCGATCTCGGCCTTGAGCTGACGGCAAATTTCCATCTGCTGATCCTGCTCGGCCTGCAACTGGTCGAGGTTCCGGCGCATCCGTTCATTGCGCTGGATGAGCGGCACATAGGTCATGAAAATAAAAACGAGAATGGCCAGCACCACGAGGGCGATGACGGCCTGCGTGAGCCAGCTCCAGATGCCAAAATCAACTTTCATGCGCGGAGTAAATCAGTTGTGACGCCGGGGTGAAAGCGGTTTTTTTTGCGCCGCCGAATGGTTGCAGATTTTATTGTCACTCGCCTCGGCAATGATTTAGATTTGTCCAATGTTCAAGGTCTTTTTCCTGATTTTTGATCCGGGAGCGACATGGGAAAAAGTCGCGCAAAAAAAACGCGGCCTGTTTTTCATCCTGCTGACGTATCTGGTGCCGATGATTCTGTTGATCGCGGCGGCGGAGGGCTGGAGCATCCACACGTTCGGCAAGTGGCAGCCGCGCTTCGGCATCTACAAACACTTCACCCTCCCGGAGATCAAGGCGTTTGAAACCACCCAAGCCGTCGCACTGCTGGCGCTAGTTTTTCTCGCCGCGCTGCTGCTGCACGTCGCGGGAAATACTTTTCACGGCAAACGTTCTTACCGCCAGTCGTTCGCGGTCGTCGCGTATGGTTTCAGCCCGTTGCTGCTGGTGCGGCTGCTGGATGTCGCGCCGCAGATGAACCCGTGGGCGAGCTGGGCGTTCGGCATCGGGATGGTGATTTGGATTCTGTATCAGGGCATTCCGCGCGTGCTGGAACCAGATCCCACGCACACGTTCGGCATCTATCTCACGGCGATCATCATCATGGTGCTGACCTCCGGCGTGGCGCGAATTTTTGCGACAATGTATCTGCAAGGTGAGGTAAGTAACCGCCATTCGTGGTTCATCGAATGGCTGGCAAAATATTTCTAATGACGCCTGTGGAAAATCAAATTCTGACCGCGCTCATCGAACTGGAAGCGACGGTGAAATCCATGCCCACCGCGAATCCAAAACCGAATTTGCTGCCGCTGTTCGCGCAGCTCGACGAACTCACGCAACAGCTTCCGCGCTCCGCCGACCCGCAGTTGCTGCATTACCTCCACAAAAAAAGTTACGCGAAGGCGCGATTTTATCTGCAAGGCAACGACGCGCAAAACCAAGCAGGCAACTGCCGCCACCAAAATTGACGGTTGGCGATTTACGAGTCTCATTCGTATTTCGTGCCCGCTCGTAAATCGTGTATCGTAAATCGCAAATGATTCCCGACGAAACCATTGCCGCCATTGCCACGCCGCTCGGCGAGGGCGGACTCGCCGTCATCCGTTTGTCCGGCGAAAATGCGTTCGCCATCGCGGATAAATGTTTTTTGCCCGTCGGAAAATCTTCGTGCAAACCCTCCGCTGCGCCGACACATACGATTCAATTCGGAAAAATTATGCGCGGCAGTGAAGTGATTGATGAAGTCCTGCTCGCGGTCTTTCGCGCGCCGCGCACGTTCACGCGCGAGGACACCGTGGAAATTTCCTGTCACGGCGGATTGCTCCCCGCGAAGCTCGTGCTGGACACCGTTTTGAAAAATGGCGCGCGCCTGGCCGAGCCGGGCGAATTCACCAAACGCGCATTTCTAAACGGGCGCATTGATCTCGCGCAAGCCGAGGCCGTCGCCGATCTGATTCACTCGCGCACCGAACTCGCGCTCATCGCCGCCAATGAACAGCTCGCCGGAAAACTTTCCCAGCGCGTGAACAAACTCCGCGACGACTTGATGCTCACGATGGCGCACGTCGAGGCGCACATTGATTTTCCCGACGAAGACATCGCGCCCGACACGAAGAATGATTTATTGCAGCGTTTAGAAACCGGCATTGTTTTCATGGACGAACTTCTCCGCACGGCGGACGAAGGGCAAATTTTGCGACGCGGAATTCGCGCGGCGATCATCGGTCGGCCCAACGCGGGGAAATCCAGTTTGCTCAATCAACTGCTCGGTCGCGACCGCGCCATCGTCTCGCCGATTGCCGGCACCACGCGCGACACGATTGAAGAAACCGCCAACATTCGCGGCCTGCCCGTGATCTTCATTGACACCGCTGGGCTTCGCGAATCGCGCGATGAAATTGAAATTGAAGGTATCCGCCGCAGTCGCGAATCGCTCGCGCAGGCAGAATTAATTTTGCACGTCCTCGACGCCAGCGAGCCGCTCACCGATGCGGATAAAAATTATTTTACCGAGTTCGCCGGGAAGAAAACGATTTTCATCCGCAACAAAACCGATCTGCCGGTGAGGTTGGAATTGAATTCAGAATTCAGAATTCAGAATTCAGAATCCCGATCCGTGGACGTTTGTTGCACGAGCGGGCAGGGGATTGAAGTGTTGAAAGACGCGATCAAAAACATGGTTTGGGCCGGTGAAATCAAGGCGGAGATGTTGCAGGTGGCCATCAACTCGCGGCATCAGGATGCGTTGCGCCGCGCACGCATCGCCACGCGCGAGGCGACGGATGCCTTGCGCGCAGATGCCACGCTCGAACTGGTCGCGATGGATCTCCGTATCGCCGCGAACGCCGTCGGTGAAATCGTGGGTAAGACCACCACGGAAGATTTGCTCGATTCTATCTTCAGCTCGTTCTGCATCGGGAAATGATGAGTCTGGGAATAAACCGAAAGGGCATCGGCTTGGTGCGGGCAGGTCTTCATTCGCGTGCCGATTATTCCTCTGACAAATAATTCCCCTGACCGCGCCGGTGTTTTGAGCAGCAACCACACTGCGAATGTTTCCTTGTCCGCTTTCCAAAAAACCACCACGATTACTTTGATAAGGATTTGCATGATTAAGATTATTTGTCGCGTCGTTTTGCTGGGTTTTATTTTTCAATTGTCCGCCGCCGTCCGCGCAGAAACCGTTTTCACTGGGACGGAGTGCGTTAAGTCGGCCAATTTTCTGGTGCCGCCCGATGCCCTCGCACCTTTGAATTACGCGCCGGATCGCGATGTGGCGGTGTTGCACCTCGCGTTGGATGTCACGCCGAATTTTGATGAACGCACCGTCAGCGGACAGGCGACGTTACAGTTCAAACCGAACATTAAGCCCGTTCAGGAAATCAAATTGGACGCGGTGGACTTGAGCATCGAGTCCGTCACCGCGACCGAAAAAATTCAAGACTATCAGGTGACGGCGGAGCATTTGATCATCACGTTTGCGGCGCCGATTCCCGCTGGCAAGACGGCGAGCGTGACGATCAAATATTATGCGGAGCCGGATTTAGGTTTGTATTTTCGCACGCCAAAAATGGGCTACAAAGTGGGCGACACGCATTGTTTTTCGCAGGGCGAAGAAATTGAAGCGCGCCATTGGTATCCGTGTTTCGATTCGCCGAACGAGAAGTTCACGTCGGAAATAACCTGCCGCGTGCCGGACGGCATGACGGTGATTTCCAACGGTAAATTAATTTCGCAAGACAAGGATGCGGCGGGCTTGACCGCGTTTCATTGGTCGCAGGAACAGCCGCACGCGAATTATCTCATCAGCTTGATCGCGGGCTATTTCAAAAAACTCGAAGGCCAACACAACAAAGTGCCGCTCTCATTCCTGACGCCGCCGTCGGAATTTGCCGAGGCGACAAATTCCTTCCGCGAAACGGAAGAGATCATGAGTTTTTTTGAAAAAGAAATCGGCGTGCCGTTTCCGTGGGCCAAGTATTCGCAGACGTGCGTGAATGATTTTGTCGCCGGTGGCATGGAGAATACAAGTGCGACGACGCTCACGGACGGAACGCTGTTCACCGACGCCACGGAAAATATTCGCAACAGCCAGAGCCTCGTCTCGCACGAGATGGCGCATCAATGGTTCGGTGATTTTGTGACGTGCAAAGATTGGAGCCACATCTGGTTGAACGAAGGTTTTGCGACGTATTATCAGGTGCTTTATCACGGCTGGAAAAACGGCCACGACGCGCTGCTCTACGAACTTTACGGCAACGCGCGGAAAGTCACGAGCGTGGCGAATGACGTGAACTCCATCGTGCGGCGAAATTTCAACGACCCCTTTGAGATGTTCGGCTATCTCGCGTATCCCAAGGGCGGTTGGGTGCTGCATATGTTGCGCTCGCAACTCGGCGAAGAACTCTATCGCCAGTGCATCCAGACGTATCTCGAACGCCACAAATTTGGGAATGTCACCACGGAAGATTTGCGCGTGGTGATTGAGGAATTGTCCGGTCGCTCCTACGATCAATTTTTCGATCAATGGTTGTATCACGCGCATTATCCCGAACTCGAAGTGGATTGTTCGTGGGACGAACTGGCGAAGCTCGCGAAAGTTTCCATCCGCCAAAAACAGGCGGTGAGCGAAAAAGTTTTGCTGTTTCATTTTCCGCTGGCCGTCCGCTTCAAGGGGAAATTTGGCACCGTGGATCGCGTTATTGAAGTCAAGGAAGTCGCCGAGGATTTTTATTTTCCGCTGGCGTCCGCGCCGAAAATCGTGCGCGTGGATCCTGAATACACGTTGCTCGCGAAGACGACTTTCAAACTGCCGAAGCCGATGCTGTTCGCGCAACTAGCTGACGAAACCGACGTGATCGGACGTTTGCTGGCGATGGAGCAACTCGCCGACGCGCAGGACAAAGAGACCGTCGCGAAGTTGAAACAGACGCTCAATGACGATTCCTTTTTCGGCGTGCGCATGGAGGCGGCGAAGGCCTTGCGCTCCATCCACACTGACGAGGCGCTCGCCGCGTTGCTCGATTCCGCCAAACAATCCGACGCGCGTGTGCGGCTCACCGTGGTTTCGGAAATTGGAAATTTTTTCCAAGACACGGCGGGCGAATTCACGCGCAAGGTGGCGGCCAATGAAAAAAATCCGGAGATCAAAGCCGAGGCCATTCGGAATCTCGGCGCTTACGCGTCGCCGGAAATTCATGAATTGCTTGTGAAATTTCTTAACGCCGAATCGTTCCGCGAACAAATCACCGCCGCCGCCATCAGCGCGATGCGGACGCAGGATAATCCCGAATACATCGCGCCGCTGATGCAGGCGTTGAAACAGCGGCAGGCGATTTTGCCCACGCGCGTTTTCGTTTCCGGCATCGGCGCAGTTGCGTATCTCGCGCGCAACGAAGAAAAGAAATCTACCGTGCGGGAATTTCTAGTAGCACACTTGAACGACCTAAAAAAATCTGTTCAACGAAATGTCATTTCCGCCTTGGGAACATTGGGCGATCCGCAAGCCATCGCCACGCTGCAAACGTTTGCCAACGCTTCCAAAGAAAGCCCGGAGAGTGTGGCGGCGGCAGCAGCGATCACCGTTTTGCGCGCTGACCGCAAGCCCGTGGATGATTTCAAAAATCTGCGCTCCGAGTTGACCGATTTGCAAAAAGCCAATCGCACGCTCCGCAAAGACCTTGATGATTTGAAGAAAAAATCGGAAGCCAAGAAGCCGACGAAGAAATGATGCCACCACTTATGGCGTGTTTTCAAAATCAAAATTCGGATGGTTCGTTTCCCCTCACCCCGGCCTTCTCCCTCGGGGAGAGGGAGAAACGTTCCCAGTTTTTTGGCGAACCCACGGCTGGCTGCTGCTTGAACATTGGTAAATTTTACGAAACCAACCAACGGCTGTTCCCTCTCCCCGGGGAAGAGGGTTAGGGTGAGGGGAAGGCTTGCTCACTTACACCAGCGCACTTCGTCCCAATTTTAATTTTGAAACACGCCCTAATAACAATCGGCACCGTGACCTGCTGGAAGGGCGGCACTGCCGCGCCGCCCTTCCACGTTTAGCAGTATGATTCCGCCGTCTGAATCCAAACCGTCGTTCACGCCGCAAAGTTTTCCCGCTGGCCTGCACGACGCGTGGAGGTTTTCCGCTTTCAACGCGCTTTCGTTTCAGATCGTGCTGGGCGGCCCGATGATCCTTTACGCGCAGTCGCTCAACGCCAACGCGACCGTGCTTGGCATCATCGCGGGCATGATGCCGCTGATGGTCGTGCTCCAGATTCCCGCCGCGCAATACATCAACCGTATCGGCTACAAACGCTTCGTGCTGGCGGGCTGGGGCACGCGAACGCTATTCACTTTCGGCATGGTGCTGGTGCCGCTCGCGCCGCAATTTCTCGATGTCACCACGCGGCTCGTGCTGCTGCTCGCGCTGCTGTTTTGTTTCAACTGTGTGCGCGGCATTTCCAGTTGCGCGTGGCTGCCGTGGATCACCCAGCTCGTTCCCGAAACCATTCGTGGCCGCTACGTTTCCGGCGATGCGGCGATGCAAAATATCGGCAGCTTTGTGACCATCATCGTCTCTGCGTTTTGTCTTGGGAAAAATCCCCAGCCGTGGCAGTTCGCGGTGATCTTCGCGTTCAGCGCGGTAATGGGCGCGGTGAGTTTGCTGTTTCTCAATCGCGTGCCGGACGTTCCCATTTCCGAAGAAGCCGTTCGCTCCTCCAGCGAACCGGTGCCGTGGCTGGCGATGTTGCGCTATCCACCGTTTCACAAATTGTTGCGCTTCGTCATGGTGTGGGCGCTGGCGTATGGCGGCTTCTCCACGTTCACTGTCGCGTTTTTGAAAACAGAAACCAGTTTGACAGAAGCGCATATTTTGTTCGTCACCTCCGTCGCTTTTATCGGTGGCTTGAGCAGTTTGTGGTTGCTGGGACATCGGCTCGATCACGTCGGTAGCAAACCGGTTTTGAGTTTAAGCCTGTTCGTGTGGCTGCTGATTTTGGGCGGCTGGATCGCGCTGGCGGGCGGCGCGCTCGCCGCGCATTTGCCGCTGATTCTCTCGCTGCAATTTCTCATGGGCCTGTTCGCCACGCTCGTGGGCATGGCGAATTATCGGCTCGCGATGGCCACCATTCCGGCGCAGGGACGGAATCATTTCTTCGTTTTGTATTCCGTGTTCGCCAGCGTATCGCTCGGACTCGCGCCGATTGTGTGGGGACTCGTGATTGATCTGATCGGCAATCGTGAAGGCACGTTTGCGGGTTTGAACTGGAACCACTACACGATTTTTTTCGCGCTCGTTTCGCTGGTGTTTGCCGCCGCCTTGGTGCTGGCGCTCAAACTGCACGAACCGAAAGCGGCCAGCTTGGAAAAATTGCTCAACGACATCCTGCGCGATTCCCCGCAACGCCTCTGGCTGCGCGTGTGGCCGAGAGATTAAAATGGGTTTGAATAAAATGGTGACTACGCCTTTGAAGGCCGTGAAAAAATTTCCGCGAGGTCTTGGACTGTGGTGGCAGCCTGCCGCGCGATTCGCTCAATCCCAGTCCAGCTTATTCGCTAAACGGCCTGCCGTAGCCGATCTTGTGGTTAGGAAGTGAAACACTACCCAGACTCGGACAGATGACGGCTAAAATAAACAAGCAAAGAGCCGAGGCAGCAACGAGCTGTGCTACCCGAAAGAAAGATGCTCGTTTTTTCATGATGCGTGATGTCGCCTAACGACCAAGAACTGAGCCACGGCCACGGAAAGCGTCCGTGAACCGGCGACCGCAGCGTGAATCCGAAGGCGTAAAAGCCGTTGGCTCCAGTGATGTGTTAGGCGGCAGGCTTTCGATGACAATAAAAAACATAAATCAATGCGCTCACTGTGCCCCAAATCAGGGTGTTAAGTAGCACCATCCTCTCCTCCATCAGTGGAAGAGCAACAAACCAGCAAATCGCGTCGTAAATCCAAATCGGTGTGTCGCTAAACCTGCTGCCTTTTGGTGCCCCCGAATAATATATGACAAACTGTGTCGCAACAACGTGAACAATCATCACGCAAAATGCGATGATCAAGCAAATCACCCGCTGGTTCTTTGTAAGTTTTAGACGCATACAATGCCGCCTAACGACCAAGAACTGAGCCACG
>JANYCI010000252.1 GCA_025360325.1 Limisphaerales bacterium
CGGTGAAGGCGGTTCCGGCGGCGCGCTCGGCATTGGCGTGGCTGACCGCATTTTGATTTTGGAGAACGCGTATTACTCCGTCATCAGCCCCGAAGGCTGCGCCGCGATTTTGTGGAAAGACCGCGCCAACGCGCCCAAAGCCGCCGCCGCGCTGAAGATCACCGCCAAAGATTTGCTGCAACTCAAACTCGTGGATGAAATCGTGCCCGAACCGCTCGGCGGCGCGCACACCGATGCGACGGGAACAGCGGCGAACTTAAAAACCGTTTTACTAAAACATCTCGAACAAGTGCTCGCACTGCCCGCTAATGTGCGGATGAAAAAGCGTTACGCCAAATTCCGCGCGCACGGACAGTTCGTCGAAAAGCCGGAAGCGCACAGTGAAACCAAAGCGGGCAAAATAGCAGAACCAGTGCTGGCTTAAGCGTAATTTCAAGCGAAGCAATCTAAAATACTTCTCACTCATGGGCGCAGCATACTTCATTGTTGTGGAACGAAAGATTGACGGCCTTGATACCGAAATGGATGGCAAGAGCCTCTCACGAAACATGGAGTCGCTTGATGCGGCGGCGCATGACCTTGGTGTGCGCCCATTGTCCGATTTTTTCAGTGCCGACCCTGAACAAGCTATGGACTTCTTGCGCGGCGAGGGAGTGGACGCAAATGAATTCAAATTGCCTCCCTTGCAACAGTTCACAGCACAAGAGGGTTTAACGACCGTTCGGGCACTGGCAGCACACACCGCTGCGTCCGCCAACGGGGTGGCTCAAGATTTGCGCGCTTGCGAACGCATTTTGAACGCTGCTATGCAGCATAGCGTTGGCTGGCACTTTGAAGTGGATTTTTAATTCTGGCTTTTGATTTCTAGCCCTCGGTATAAAATTTACCCATGCTTTACCCCTTTGTTTTCAAGCCCATTTTCAAAGACCGCATCTGGGGCGGACGCGAACTCGAACGGCTTTACGGAAAAAAAATCGCCGCCGGTCAGATCGGTGAGTCGTGGGAAATTTCCGACCGGCCCAGCGACGCGAGCGTGATAGCCAACGGCCCGCTCGCGGGCAAAGATTTGCGCTGGCTCATGGAACATCACGCTGCGGAAATTCTCGGCACCGCCAAACCGGCGGCGGACGGACGCTTTCCCTTGCTCTGCAAAATTCTCGATGCGCGCGAAAAATTGTCGCTCCAAGTGCATCCGCCCGCGAGCAAGGCGGCGGAACTCCGAGGCGAACCGAAAACCGAAATGTGGTTCATCGCCGACGCCGCGCCGGACGCGAGTTTGTATGTCGGCCTCAAGCGCGGCGTTACGCGCGCGGACTTTGAGAAAAAAATTTCCGACGGCAGCGTCGCGGATTGTTTCCACCGGATTCGCGTCAAGGCGGGCGACACGATGTTTCTGCCGAGCGGACGCGTCCACGCCATCGGCGATGGCTTGGTGATTTTTGAGATCCAGCAAAATTCTGACACGACGTATCGCGTGTTCGATTGGAACCGCGTCGGTCTGGATGGCAATCCACGCGAGCTGCACATCGCGCAATCGCTCGCCAGCATTGATTTTGCCGACTTTGAACCCAAGTTGGTGGAAAATAAATTCCACGGCGGCCCTGATTTTCAATCTCGTTTTCTCGTAAACGATCCGCTTTTCACGGTGCAGGAATTGCAGACGCAAACTTCCGGATTCGAAATGAAGCCGACGCAAAAGCTGATGATGCTTGCGCTGGTCAAAGGCTCGTTGAGCATCACTGACCCCGCCAGCAAAGTTTCGATTGATCTGACGCCCGGCCAGTTTTGCCTGATTCCGGCGTGCGTCGAAAAAATCCACGTGCAGCCCTCGTCCCCCGCACAATTTCTTTGCGTTGAAGCGGGCAATTGAAGCGCTCGGTGGCACGCGTGATGCGGCGGAACACTAACCCTATCCGCGCTGTCTCGCCGCGATTGCGCGCGGGGAGATTTCCGTGAACGGGCGGAAGGTGATTTGGAAAAAATAATCAACCACGGATGGACGCGGATAAACACGGATTTCTGATGTCACGCGGCCCGGTAAATTCCGGGAGCAATTTTTGAGTCGGGCCGGGCTGGTGAGTGTCCAAACCCGGTAGATGGTTTGCGGACGCGGACGGGAAACAATTTTTATCTATGCCAGAGGCGAACATTTTATCGGACAACCTTCAGCACGCGGCGCGGATGCTGGAAAGGCGTTTAGCCCTGCTGCGTGTGCCCAGCCAGAAAATTCCCCTCGCCGAGTGGGATGAAATGCCTCCAAAAATTCGCAAAGCCATACCCGATTGGCTTCCACAGTTATTAGGCGATTACAGCATTACAGGCGGAACCTTGCCAATTTGGGACGAGCAA
>JANYCI010000336.1 GCA_025360325.1 Limisphaerales bacterium
GAATCGTGGCGATCCCATATTCCGGGCTGCCGGTGATGCGAATAGTTTCGATGCGGTTGGAGCGGACATCGGCATATTGATGTTCGATTGGCTCGATGCGTTTGGCTGTCAGGCTAAACCAACAGCGGGACATCAAATCAATTTGATCTTTGATGACCACGTCCGAAGCGAAGGCCGCGAATCGTTGCAAGTCCTGATAGATGCGAATGCCACCGTCCACTTTCTGCCCCATCCCATCGCCATAGCACGCCTGAAATTAGAAAACAATATCGTCGGCATGGCGACCTGTGATCGTCCCACCGACCTTTTCAAAATCAGCAAGCTGTTGTTTTTCCTAATTCACAAGCGTCGGCAGACCGACTATCGGCGGGCCAGCGACCCCATCGTCGGAGTGGCGACCCAGCATCGTCGTTTCGCCGACTCTGCCCACGTCGGAACGACGACCGGCTATCGTCGGAGCACCGACCGAACCACCCTTCAAAGCCTTGCTCCGCGTGCTTTTGCCGTTCCAGAAACTTCTCTTAAACTTATCTCTTAAACTCTTAAACGCCAACCGGCAGTCGGCAGGCCGAAGATGCCTGCCTTGCCGTTGGCTACTTTTTTACTAGCTAGCAAGCTAGTTTGTTAGTTGTGTTGCAAGTTTGCCACCAAATCACCAAAAGTTTGTCTGGCAGGGGGACGGAATTGCCCTCGTTCTGTCATTGAACCGAATCGGTTTTATGATGAATCCGTTGATATACGGACTCACCAATTCCAAGGGCGGGGTAGGCAAGACCACCATCGCCGTTCATCTCGCAGCGTGGCTCGCGCAGCAGAAGCGGCGCGTGGCGTTTATTGACGCCGACCCGCAGCAATCCGCTTCCACTTGGATTAAGGAACTTGGACTGCCGATTGAACTCTACCAACTCGCTAAGCCGGAGGAGATATTTCAACGCGTTACCAAACTGGCAACGGTTGCGCATGACATTGTCATGGACGGCCCCGCAGGACTTTCGACGACCACGCGGGCAATCATGTTAAAAGCCGACCGCGTGTTCCTGCCCTGCGGCCCGTCTATTCTCGATCTCCGCGCCTTAACCAAAGCCGTAGCACTTTTGAAAGAAGCGCAGAAAGCGCGCAAAGGGAAACTGACCGGCGCATTGATTCCGAATCGGCTGCAAAAACGCGGACGTTTGAGCCGGGATGTGGTGAAAGCCGCCGAGCGCACCGGATTGCCGGTGTTGACGGGCATCACGCTCCGCCAAAGTTTCGCCGACGCTGCCGGACAGGCGAGCGTGGTTTGGAAAATGGGCATCCTTTCCCGCGCCGCCGCGTTTGAAATGGAAAGCTTGCTGGAGGAGATGACCAGTGACTAAACGCCGTTCACTGGACGATGCCTTGATGACTCCAGAGGAGGAGGCGTTTCTGTCTCCTGGCAGCGCGACGACAGAAATTCCCGCGCCGGAAGAATCGGCCAGATCAGAAGTTGCGCCTCCTGCAAAACCGGTAATTTCGCCAATTCAAAAAGCCGCCGAGGGTGGGCTTGTCTCGCTCAACATCCGCATAGAGCCACCGATTATGGCGGCACTACTCCGCGCTTCGATGGAACGAAAAATCCAACGCCTTGAACCCTACACGCAACGTGACATTGTTTCCGAAGCCTTGGCCGTGTGGCTGAAAACGAACAGCTACGCGTAATTTTTTACCTGAAGACGAGAAGTTTTTTTCTACGGTCGTTTTCTACGGTCGGACCTAAAAACGAAGTAAATCGGTGCAAAGCCTTGCAAAGCGAAATCGTCAGAATCGCCAATTTTCACCGGCACTTTGTGAGCTTTTGCAATGTCATGCAAAACTGCGCAAACCCCCATTTCTCAATTAGAAATCCGCTGCTCTATCCATTTGAGCTATGGGAGCAAAAGAAAGCGGTGGGTTCCGGGATAAACAAAATGAACCGCTTGGTTCAGCGGCGACATTTTTTGCACGTTTGCGCGTGGGAGGCAATCTCATTCGCAAAAGTTTGCGGACGGATGTGCTGTTCGTCGCCAAACTCCGGCTGGCTGATACGGAGAAAATGAGCGGGGCTTTGTTGAACGTGGCACTGGCGAATGACACCATCTTTCGCAATCTAGCGATGGGCATTAACATTTCCAGCCTTCACTTTTTACTTCCAGCCATTCGTCAGATTCCAATGATCGTGCCAGCGCAGCTTGAACGTCCCGTTCGTCTGCACGGTCAGCGGCAGCCAGACATGACGCGAGTCCGGCAGATTTTCCGGATGCCACTCGTCGCCGATGAAAATAAATCTTTCTTTGCTCCCCGGCGCGGGTAGGACAAACGTGCTTTGCGTCTCGTAAGTCAGGTCCGCGTTTTCACCGACGCAAGGGTTGCCGAGCGATTGGTAGGGGCCGAGAATGTTGTCCGCCACAGCGCAGTCCGCTGCATTCGGTTTCCAGCCCGTGCAGGCGCTGGTGATGAGATAATATTTGCCGTGATATTTGAACGGCGCGGGGCCTTCGCGGTGGGCGCGCACCAGAATCTTCGCCCAGGTTTTATTTTCCACGGCGGGCAGTTTCGGGCCGGTGAAATCGTCGTTCAGTCGCGCGACATACATTGTCCAGTTGTCCTCGCCAGCGTAGAACACATACGCCCGGTCGTCGTCATCTACATAAACATTCATGTCGCGAAACATGCTGCCCAAAACTTTTTCATCCGCCGGGTCGGGATTCAGTTCGGCGAAATCATTTGTATTGGCGACGGGGCGGATGGCCTGCAAAAATTTGAACGGCCCAGTAGGAGAATCGCTCGTGGCAATGCCCGCGCGTGCGTAACTGTAGCCGCGCTGTTCGAGGTGCGCCCACAGCACAAATTTTTTGGTGCGTGGATTGTAAATGACTTTGGGCCGTTCAACGAAAGCACGCTGGCCGTCGGTGCGCGGCAGATCAAACCGCGCGAGCGCCACACCTTCGCGTTTCCATTCGTAAAGATTCGTCGAGGAATAGCATGACACCGCGCCGCTGCCGCCGGGCGTGCGATCTTCGCCATACCAATAATAAATATTGCTGTGCAGCAACACGCCGCCGCCGTGTGCATGGATCGTTTTGTTGCTCGTGTCCAGCCAGGTTTCGCCGGGAGAAAATTCCAACTTGGCGGGCGCGGAAGTGGCCGCGAACATTCCGACGGCGAGCGCAAAAACAAATTGGTGTGTCCCGCGCATGATTATTTTTTGATCAAGTTATCGCCAATGAAAATGCGGTAATCTTTGATGCGTCCGCCGCCGGTGCCCTGGCGCGGCACATATTGGAAGCCGGAAATGGTTTGCGCTTTGCCCAGATCGAGCACGAGTTGGTGCGGCTGCACTGGCTGCGCGGCACTCCATTGCGTGTGCCAGAAGTTTGCCGTCTGGCCGTCAATTGCGTTCTCCGCCGTGCCGTCCTCCTTGTCGCGCTCCTCGCTGTCCACATAGCCAATCGTCCAGCCTTCGTGGCTCAACGACTTGCCATCCGCATCCAACAAAATTAATTCCGCCACCGCCGCGAACGGTTTGCCGTCAATAGCCGAAAGCGATTCGAGGCAGAAATAACGGCCCGTGGCGGCGACTGGCAATTTCACGTCCTGTGCATTGCCGCCAGGCGCGAACTGCGCCGTCAGCACCGGCTTGGCGGAATCCAGTTGCAGTTTCACCAGCGGACGACGCGATTTGGCAAAATCTTTTTCGGAATGGAGATCATCGAGAATTGGTTTTTCCAAGCCGGCCAGCTCCGGTTTTTCCGGGCCAGTCAGGTCAAGGATGACGATTTCATTTTCACCCGCGTGCAGCCAGCAGCCCGGCGTGTAAGCCGTCTGCGTCGGGCCAATGTTCCAGAAACGTCCGAGGCAATGGCCGTTGACCCACACCACGCCTTTGCCCCACGAACGCAAATCCAGAAATGTGTCGCCGGGGTTTTCGATCTTAACAATTGCGCGCCAGAACGCGGGGGTGTCACGACGATCCAAATGCAACATTTTGTCAGACGGACGAAAATGCAAACCTGCCAGCATTTTGTCGTCGAGCGGCAGATTGAAAATCTTCCAGCCGGTCAATTCCGTTCCACCGAGTTTCACCGGCGTTTGAATGCCTTTACGATCGTGGACTTCCAAGCCGAAGTTCACATGACCGACCGCCTCGACAAGAATGTCGAGCGTCGCGGATTTTTCACGCGCGGGCAGTTGCATTTTGTAACTGTTGTTGCGCCGGTCAAAAATTCCAACGCGCTGGCCGTCGAGATAAACAAAGCCGTAATCATGAACCGCCGCTGCTTCGAGCATTTGCGCCGGACCGGCAGGAATCGTGGTGCGATACACAATGCAGCCGTGGCCTTGGTCGTATTTTTCCATCGTTTGCGGCGTGGCGTCAGAAATTGCCGCCGGTAAATTTTCAAAAATCGGCGCGCGTTCCGCCGCTTCGACGGGTGCGATGGTGATGACCGCGTTGGTCGGCGGAACGTCGGGAATTTTTTCGCCGGGCAACAAGTGTTTCGCGAACAGGTCGCGCGTCTGGAAAAATTTCGGCGTCGCCCAGCCGGCCTCGCTGATGGGCGCGTCGTAATCGTAGCTCGACGCATCGGGCTTGAACGGACGATCTGCGCCTGACCAAAGACCGAACGTCGTGCCGCCGTGCGCCATGTAGATGCTGAATGATTCATTGTTGGTCAGCATATATTCCAAGTCAGCAAGATACTGAGGCGTCTTACCGAGGTGATGCGGCGAGCCCCAGGTGTCGAACCAGCCGGGATAAAATTCGCCGCACATCATCGGCCCGGTGGAAAGAATTCCCCGCAGCGCTTTGAAACCGTTGGCGGGATCAGCCCCGAAGTTCACCACCGGAAACAAATCAGCGCGATAGCCTTTCTTAATGTCGTAAGATGGATTGCACGCAAACAGTGTGACATCAAATCCGGCATCAATCATCGCCTGCCGCAATGCGCCCATGTATTCAGTGTCAGTGCCGAAGGAGCCGTATTCATTTTCGACCTGCACCATGAGAATTGGGCCGCCGTGGGTGATTTGCAGCGGGCCAAATTGTTTGGCAACTTCGCGCATATAATTTGTCGCGGCGGCCATGAAACGCGGATCGCGCGTGCGAAGTTTGATGTCGTCATTTTTCAACAGCCACCACGGCAGGCCGCCGCCATCCCATTCGGCGCAGGCATACGGACCGGGACGGAGAATCACCCACAATCCTTCCTCCTGCGCGATTTTGCAAAACTCCATGACATTCGCCTGACCGCTCCAGTCATATTTTCCCGGTTGAAATTCAATCTGGTTCCAAAACAAATACGCGCAGACTGTGTTCAGTCCCATCGCCTTCGCCATCTGCAAACGGTGACGCCAATACTCCGCCGGCACGCGCGCCGCGTGAACTTCACCGCACCGGATTTGAAACCGCGCACCGTCCAGCAGAAAATCATTCGTGCCGATGGCGAAGGTGTGTTTGGTTGGCGCGTCCGCAGCCGCAGCGCAGCCAAGCCACACGAGGTTTAAGACAACCGCGAGAATAAGTTTGCAGTTTCGCATCATAAAATTGGTCGCAAGTTTCAGCGGTTTATTTTCCCGCAACCTTCTTCACGGGTCAAGTCGCACGCGATAGAAACGCTGATTGGAATTGGTAAGATTTGAATCCCTGAACAAGAATGGCAGCGTCGGCTGGCTCGTCGTAAAGATGGAAATCCAGCTCGTCAGGTTCGTCGAGGCCAGCACGGCGTAATCCGGGCCGAAGTCGCCGCTGATCGTGAGCCGGAATTGTCCGTTGGTGATGGACGCATTGCTCAAGCCCGGCGACGCAGGACGATTCACAACTACTGAAAAGTTTTTAGCATCGGTCATCACGGGCGTGCCGTTGTCGGCGACTTGCAGCGTGAACAAATTTGTCGTGCCGCCTTGCGCGACGGTGGGACGCCAGTTGAAAATGCCGTTGCTCGGATTGATGCTCGCGCCGGCGGGCGGCGTTCCGGCAAGGCTGAAACTTAAAATCTGCGGCGGCGCGCCGACATCGGTCGCGGAGTTCGTGATTTTCAAAATCGTTCCCGCCATGATGACACGATTGGAAATTGCCGCGAGACTCGGCGGCGTGTTGAGGAGCAATCCAATTTCCGTTGCGCTCATGACATAGTTGTAGATGCGTGCGTCGTCAATGTTGCCAGCAAGAAAGCTCCCTGCCCCGCCGGTGCGGATGCTGCCGATGCGGAGATTCGTCGGCGCCCGCACACCGGTCGCGCTGGTGACGAGCGAATTTTCCAGCGTGCCGTCAATGTAGAGTTTGATTTCGCCGCTCACGGAATCGCGCGTGGCGGCAACGTGATGCCAGATGCCGTCGTTGATGGAAGTGGTGGAGACAATCGTCGTGTCGGGATTGCCCACGCCGAACGCGGCCTTTGCGCCGACGAGCGCGGTGCCGAAGTCGTCGCCGGTGCCGGCCATTTCGCCATCGAGCAA
>JANYCI010000337.1 GCA_025360325.1 Limisphaerales bacterium
GATGGGATTTCATACGGCCTCCACGGGTTGCGATTTGCGGGAAAAGGTTAAAATTCCTTCGGTGACGTTCTTTGCGCCGCGCAGTTCCTTGGCGCGTTTCTCGAAATGCTCTCCGCTCGAACTGGAGCAATACAACATTTCAGGGGATGTGTAGTTGTAAGCCGTCCCACAAATCGGACGGTTTGAATCAACGTGCAAATAGGTAAACGCGGAATATTTCTGGCCGGCCTGATGGTCGGGCAGCGTGTAATTCATAATCGTGTGCTTGGTGATTTCGGGAATGGCGATGTCGCGCGCGATGTCGTCCAGATCGGCGCGGTCGTTCTGGCGCATCAAGAAAAATTGGCGGCTGTTGCCGAAAACGGCGGAACGGATGCGCGACTGCTTGAAGCGCGCATACTGCTGGACGATGGAAATATTCCAGCAATTAAATTTGCGAAGCTGTGCGTAGCTTTCCTTCACAATTTCTTCGCCGCCCGGAATGTCGAGGAAGCGGGCGACTTCCTCATAGACATTCCGTTTCCGCACGGCGCGCGGCAACGTGATGATGTGCTTGCGGGTGTAATTCGTGATGAGAAAACCGGCGGCGGCGCGCAGTTCCTTCGCCGAATCTGGGATGTAGCCAAGCTCGAAATGCGCGATTTTTCCAGTGAGTGAAAGATTGCTCGCACCGTCGAACAATGCGCCGTAGTTGCCGTCCCGACACCACGGCAAAAGCAACGTGGCGATTTCAATAATCTGGTCGCGCTCCGCACCGCTCGCATCGAGCGACATCAACTCCTGCAACATCCGGTGCGTCGGATACTCGTCGGTTTTGAAGCGGGAAAAGGCTATGTTGCGAACTTCCTTGACCGTGTTCGGGTCTTTCAAAAATTTCAGCACTTCGCCTTCAGATAATTGCTGCTCGAAAGTTTGCGCCTCATCCTCATTTGATTTTAGCCAGTCGCGGAAGTCGGCAAACGCTTCCAGCATGGTTGCACCCGGCGGCATTTTCTCTTTGCGAAAATGTGTCAGCGCACACGCCCGGCGCGCGACCTCCATCATTTGATTTTCGTTTTTGCGCGTCCAGTCTTGAAAAACATCCTCGTAAAGCAGATTGACGTATTTGGCGATTTGCGCCTGACGGAGCATTTGTTTGTCCTCGCTCTGGCTCAAGCCAACCATGCGCGCGACGAGTGCCGTGGCCGACGACAGATGATCCGGCGTCAGCGGCAGTCCTTTCGTGTCGAGATAATTGATGGTGATGTCGCCGTCCGGCTGAATGACAATCGGCTTGGCATCCGGCTCAACCGTTTGAGTGTAGATGCCGTAGGAAAGTCCTTCCTCGATGATGACGGTATAGGCGTAGTAGTTTTCCGTCTGCGAAAGCAGGTCGCAAACGGTCACGGATTTTCCCGTGCCGCTCATGCCAAGCAACACTGCGTGTTGCGGTGACTGGTTGCCCACCGAACCGGAAAAGGTTTTTATCCCGACAAGATTTTGGTTCGGGTCTTCGTAAATCGCCTCGGCTGTTTCAAGATGGCCGGTGAACGTGGACGCAACCGGCAGCATGTCGGCGATGTAACGGTTCTCGCCGTAAAGTTTCCGCGAGTTGTATTTGCTCCACGTCCAGCCTGGCCACGTCTGAAAAAATAATTTCTTGGAAGTGCTGGGCAATGTGCTTTCCGCATATTGCGCGGAATTCATGGAGTTGATGGCGTTCTTGATTGCGGTCGTCTTGGCAATCAGTCCCTCCTTGCTTTTGTCCCAAGTGCGGATGGCGAATAGCACCTTGAATGGAATCGTATGCCCCTGCATGAGTGCGGCGATTTTCTTTTGCTTCTTGTCCATCACGGTCAAAAGCGAAAGTTTTTTCTCACTCGCGTAGTCGCCGGCAATGCGGTCGTGTTCTTTTTCTTCCTTGTTGATTTCCTTGCGGACGGAAAGCGGGTCGAGATTCACCGTGATGGTGTAGTCGAGCAGACGCAGGCTGGTGAGCCGGTGGATGATTCCTGGGTAAGTCATCTTCGGCCAGCGCGACAGACTGATGATGGAATGGTAACGGCCATCCATGAAGAAACCAAAATCGGCCTGTCCTGCGCCTTCGCTGTGCCAGCAATTTTCCTGAATGGATAATTGCGGATCAAAACCTTCAATCGGGTCGTAATCGAACCGCTCGGCCAGTGACGGATTCAAAAAAGTTTTGTAGTGCCGAAAATGGTCGGCGTCCTTCATCGGAATTATCCGCGCACCCTGTCCGGCGAAAATTTCCGTCAACATCTCCTGCGTGTGCTCAAACTCCGAACGGAATTGTCCCAAAAGCTGGTTGTAGTATTCAGAAAGAGCCGCAGCGGATTTGATGCCCTTGGACGAGGTTTCGATCTTTCGTGAAATATAAAATACAAGCCGTTGCCGCCGCAGACGGCGTTCCGTCATCAGCCGCCAATACCGTTCAAAGCGTTCGTTACGCGAACGGCGCGTCCAGATGTTGGCCGCCTTTTGGGTTTCCGCCTGATACCGCAACAGTTCGTGCCGATAATCGGAATCGCAATAGTATTGAATTTGCAGCCGCTGCTGATCGTTGAGCGACGCCAGCAATAGAGAAAGCTGGTCTTGGAATTCGTTCAACTCCGACACCTGGGCGTTGATCATGTCGGGCGGCTCGAAGACGAATCCCTTCGAGACGTAGCCGCCCGCGTTCAACGAATTGAAAACAATCAGGTCGTTGATGAAGTGTCCGTTTGGCGATTCTTCAAACATAATGGATGTGCCGGTTGCTTCTGAAAATCCGGGGTGAAGCCAGAGCCTTTTAACCAATAGTCGAGGCAGTCAATGTCGTAACCCGCTGGTTTGCCCTGACGAAAAACGAAGACGTAAATGATGCAAAGCGT
>JANYCI010000369.1 GCA_025360325.1 Limisphaerales bacterium
TGCCGGTCTTGGCGTAGTTCAATGGGTTCAACACATCGTGCATCAGCCCGGCGCTGAACCGTCCAAGCGAGGCGAGCTTCTCGGACTGCACGAGCTGCATTTCGGCGGCGCGGGTTTCCTGGTTGGCCTTGGCCAGCGCGACGTTCTGGGTGGACAATTTTTGGTTGGTTGCCTCTAGTTCGCGCTTGTTTTTATCGAGTTCAAACCGCAGTGCAAATTCGCGAAAACGCAGAGCGCTATAAAAATAATTTCCGGTGATCACGATACTGGACGTGCAGAGCAGGAAGAAGCCGTTGTTGAACGCCATCTTCGCATCGAACGGCAGGCCGGGAATCACGCACGCCATGACGTAAAGTGTGAGGATGATGCCCACCGCCACGACGCTTTCCCAGAGCGTCGCCTGAATGACCGAGCTGACGGCGAGGATGACCAGATTCAGTCCCGCGTAGTAAGTGGAACTCAAACCCTTCGTCTCGGAAACCATGACGCAGATGATCACTGACGGGACGAGATACCAGCCGGTTGAAATGACGCGCAGCGTTTCTTCGCGCCAGCCCGGCCAGTTCAAGGCCAACAACACCAGCCCCGCCAGCACGGAACTCAACAGCCGTAGCCAGAGAAAATTTTGCGCGTTTTCTGGAAACACCACGCGATCCATCAGGTAGCCCGCCGGCATCAAAACCATCACCAGCGCGCACGCCACCTTGGAATTCCGCAGCGAATTCGCCTGCGTGTAGCGGCGATAGGCTTGGTGGATTTCCAATCCGGTGCGGGTCGGTGGTTTCATTTCGGCTTGCGGACTTCGATGTAAATATTCACGCCAGTGATGTCTGACACGATGCGGGTGTCATCCGCATCGGCCTTGCGCGGACGCAACGCGACCATGTCTGCATGATTACGGTAGATCAGCGGCCATTCCAACACATACGCCAGCCAATGTTTGATGGGGTTGCCAGCATCCACGTTCGTGGCCACCAGCAGGCCGCCGGGAGCCACCATGTCATAAAGCACATCCATGAATTCGCGGCAAACCGCGTCTGTCAGATAATCAAACAGTCCCGCGCAATAGACGAACTCATATTGCTGGTCGAGCGAACGGCGAGAAATTTTCCCCTCGGACTTCAGTAATTGCGCCACCGATTTTTTGATGAAGCGCAACTGCGTCTGCCGGCCATGCCGGGCGCGGCTCGCCTCCAGCACTTTTTTCCCGTGCGCCAAAGTTTCCTCGCTGAAATCCACCAGCGTGAAATCGCCCGCGTTGGACAGCTCGTGTTCCGCCATGAAATCCTGCACCTCGCGCGCCGGCCCAGCCCCGACATTGTAGGCCCGCATTTTTTTTTGCGGTGAGCGAGCCATCCGCAGCGACTCCTCTTGCAACCGCGTCGTCAGGTATTTCACGCGGTTGCGATGCGCCTCGGCGGGCGGCTGCTTCACAAACCAGCGGTGCATGATTTTCGCGTAGAGCGAATCGCCCTGATGCGGGTCATCCAAAATCATGTTCACGATGCCGTAATCGCCCGCGTAGCCCATCGGCTTGGTAACCGCGCGATTCGCGAACGGCGCGCATAGCAGCAGCGGCTGGAGCTGCCGCCGCACATAAACCTGATGCGCGCCTTCGAGTCCCGGCTCGATGCGGCTGGCGACGCGCTCGAATTTGTCGAACAACGTGTCCAATACCGGAAATGCACACGCCGCGATACTTTCGGCCAGATGCCGTTCGCCCTGATCGGTCTGCTCGCGCAACCCGGCTTCCAATTGCTCGACCCACAAACGAAAGTCCGCCAGAAAATGTTGGAGGTCAGTGACGATGCTTTTATATTCGGCACTGACCTTGTAAGCCTTCTGCCAGCCGTGCAAGAACTCATCGAATTTTTCCCGCACCTGCTGGCCGTTGTCGCCCTGCGGATCCCATGTCCATTCCCGCCACGCCACCTCGTCCAGTGCCGCCTCGCACACCACCGTCGGCCCCACGCTCATCAACTTGCTGACCGTCGCGCGCCCGGAATAAATCGTGTGTTCGTGAAAAACAATCCGAAAATCTTGAAGCACCTCCGCCAGCCGCAGATCGCTGGCCGGGCTGAAAATTTCAAACGCCACCGCGAACCGGGTCAGCTTGACGAGCCGCCCGCGAATCTCGATACCATCGCCCGCCCGGCAGACCACCAGGCTGTCTTTCATTTCACCGTTCGCAATATTTTGAGCCATGAAAAAATCTGGGTGCCCGCCCCGACCGCGCGGCCAAGGCCACAGTGGTTGTGGGCAACCGCGCCACACTAGCCATTATTTTGAACGATGTCCAAGCGGCAAATCGCTCGCCAGCGTCCCGATCTTAATCTTTCTCCAAATCGAAATTCGTTTTTTTTGATGGCGATGATGATTACGAAACCAGATTCAGAAACTGCCAACGAACGGTAAGCTGGCGCAAAAATGGAAAAGCAAATGGAAGCATAGTTGCCTCGCCCGTCGCTTGGCCATGGGCGCCATTTACCGCGTGTCAACACGCGCGAAATTCAAACCAACTCCGGCGCAGAAATTTTTCCCGGCGGCTGGCCACAAGGTTTTCCATCCGCCGTTTCGGGATACTCAAAAACTTTGCCCTCGAAGTTGCGGATGAGCACGCGACCCGCGTTGCGGCACAGAACGTATTCGGGATTGATCGGCACTTTGCCGCCGCCGCCGGGCGCGTCGATTACATACGTCGGCACGGCGTAACCGGTCGTGTGACCGCGCAATTTTTCCATAATCTCCAGTCCCTTCGCCACGCTGGCGCGCAAATGTGCCGAGCCGGAAATCAAATCACATTGATAGATGTAATACGGTTTCACGCGGCACATCAAAAGTTTTTGCACGAGCGCCTTCATCACGTCCACGTCGTCATTGACGTGCTTGAGCAAAACACTCTGGTTGCCGAGGGGAATTCCCGCGTCGGCGAGGCGCCCGAGCGCATCGCGAACTTCCGTCGTGAGTTCGCGCGGATGATTCGTGTGAACGCTGATGAACAGCGGATGAAACCGTTTCAGCATTGCACACAATTCCGGCGTGATGCGTTGCGGCAGAAAAATCGGGATGCGCGTGCCGATGCGTAAAAACTCGACGTGCGGAATCGCGCGCAGGCGGCTCAATAAATTTTCCAGTTTCTCGTCGCTCAACAGCAGCGGGTCGCCACCGCTCAAGAGCACATCGCGGATTTCTGGATGCGCGGCGATGTAGGCGATCTGCTTGTCGAACTCGGGATGAAAATCGTAGCCCGCCGCGTTGCTCACGAGCCGCGAACGCGTGCAATAACGGCAATAGCTTGCGCACCGATCCGTCACCAAAAATAAAACGCGGTCGGGATAGCGATGCACGAGTCCCGGCACGGGCGAGTGGGAATCTTCGCCGCACGGATCGCTCATCTCCCACGGCGCGGTGCTCGTCTCCTCGATGCGCGGAACCATTTGCCGGCGCACCGGACAATTTTCATCCGTCGGGTCAATGAGGTTAAAAAAATACGGCGTGATGCCAAGCGCCAGTTTGGTGTTCGCGAGCTGCGCACCC
>JANYCI010000365.1 GCA_025360325.1 Limisphaerales bacterium
GGGCGGGCGAAAAATTTCCGAGGTCGCGCTCCAGCCGGGGCAATCCCTGCGGCTCGGTGACTTGGAATTAAAATACGAAGCGGCGGCGGCGGAAAAAATTGCAGGCGCACCATCGCCCCCAAGTTTCGCGGCGGAGATGCAGACGATGTTTATTTCACGACCAACGGCGACGGTGGCGGAGAAAAAAGTTGGGCTGGAAAATTTGCTGCCCGCAGAAGCCGCGAAGTTATTTCACGTTTTGTTCGTGGATGACAGCTTGGCGTTTTTGGAATTATTTGGAGCGGTGTGCGCGGAGTTTTCGCGGCGCACTTGGCAGATTCACACGGCCACAGCGGCGGATCAGGCGCTGGCGACGTTACAGGATCGACCCGTGGATCTGGTGGTGCTGGACATCGGGATGCCGATGCTGGACGGGCTGCAATTGCTGACGATGATCCGCCGCCGCCATCCCGGATTGAAAGTCGCCGTGATGACGGGGCACGCGAGCGATGCGCGGCGCGCGGACGCGCTGGCGAATGGGGCAGAATTATTTTTGGAAAAACCGGTGACGGCGGACGGGATGCGATCCGCGTTCAATGTGCTGCACGATTTGGTGTCGTGGGACAGCGAAGGTTTCACCGGCGCGGTGCGGAAGGTGAATTTGCAGGACGTGATCCAGATGCAATGCAACGGGAGACATTCGGCGGTGCTGGAAGTCCGCAGCCCCGAATTGCGCGGGCAAATTTATATCGAGGCGGGCGTGATCACGCACGCCATCGCCGGCGACGCGACGGGCGAGGCGGCGTTCTTCCGGCTGCTGGGGATGCGCGGCGGGGATTTTCAATTGAAGCCGTTCAAGTCGCCGCCGCAGCGCACAATTCAGCAGGCGTGGGAATTTCTGGTGATGGAATCCGCGCGCCTCTCCGACGAGACGGCGTTTTTGCAAAAAAATCTCGCGATAAAAGTCGAACGCGCGGTGCTGGTGGATCAAGGCGCGGAAAAATAATAAGGTGGTGGCGGTGCGGAGTAAACCAGCCGGGTGGAAATTCTCGCGCTGCGAGAATTCCGTCGCCGAGCGCAGCGTCAGGCGACGGCTCGAACGGGCGAGGCGCGAGCTTTACCACGTTCGTGTCGCCCGCTGTTGCGCGGGCGGAGTTCTCGCAGCGCGAGAACTTCCACCACTAAACTAGCTCGTAAAAATTTTAATCATGCTAAAAAAAGTTTCGCAAAAAAAATTGTCGGCGGCGGGACGGCGCTTCGCCATCGTCGCGTCGAAATACAATTCACGTTTCGTGGACGCGATGTTGCGGGCGGCGCGGGCGGAGATTTTGCGCGCGGGCGGCCAGGCGGAAATCATCCGCGTGCCGGGCGCGTATGAGATTCCCGTGGTGGCGGCGCGGCTGGCGCGGTCGGAAAATTACGCGGGCATTCTTTGTCTCGGCGTGATTTTGCGCGGGGCGACGGCGCACGCGCAGCACATCGGCGAGGCGGTGAGCAATGCGCTGGCGCAAATTCAAATCATGCACGAGACGCCCATTATCCATGAGGTTTTGCTGCTGGAAAATGTAGAGCAGGCCAAGGAACGTTGCTTGGGCAAACAGCATAATCGCGGCACGGAGGCGGCGCAGACAGCCATTGAAATGGCGCGGGTGATGGCGCAGATTCCCGGCGGCAATTTTTAGGCGGGGTCTTAATTTGGCTGTAGGGCACGACGTGAGGAGTGCTTGTCCCAACGACTCGTCACCTCGTCGCCTACAAATTATTAGCCGCGATTGACATTTTGGGTGACAAGTGGAAATCTATGCACCGCACATTTCCCCAAATTTAATCGTAGGGTCGTGCGGAAAAAATCTCGTGGCAGAAAAAGACGACTATTTATTAGACCTACTAGTGGACCTCGGTTTCACCGATGCCGACACGGTGGCCAAGGCGCGCGAGGAGGCACACGCGGCGGGCGTGGGCGTGGTGGATTTATTGGTGGCGAACAAGGTCATCCGCGCGGGTGATGTGACGCAGGCCAAGGCAGCGCAGTTTGGCGCGGAGGTGGTGCATCTTTCCAATCTCAAAATCGAGGACGACGTTATTTCCATTGTGCCGCGTGACATTGCGCGGAAGTATCGCGTCATTCCGGTCTATAAAAACGACGGGAAAGTGGGGATCGCGATCGCAGATCCGTCGGACTTGAACACGCTGGATACGCTGACGCATTTGTTGCACGCGGAGATTGATCCGCGTGTGGCGTCAGAGGCGGACATCGAGGCGGCGCTGGGCAAGTATTACGGCGGCGAAAAAAAATCGGTGGACGCGGGAATTTTCAAGGATGTCATTCAGGAATTGACGAACGAGCACGTCGAGGTCAAGGCCGAGGACGGCACGGATGTGGCCGCCGATGCGCCGCTAATCAAGCTGGTCAATCAAATCATCATTGACGCTTTCAAGTTGCGCGCGTCGGATATTCACTTGGAACCGTTGGAGAAAAAATTTCGTTTGCGTTACCGGATTGACGGCATGATGACGGAAGTGCCGTCACCGCCGAAACGGTTGCAAGCGCCGGTGATCGCGCGTTTGAAAATTCAGGCGGGCATGGTGATCTCGGAACATCGCGTGCCGCAGGACGGACGTATTCAATCGAAGGTGGGCAACAAGCTGATTGATTTGCGCGTGTCGTGTTTGCCGACGAATCACGGCGAGAGCATCGTGATGCGTATTTTGGACAAGGAAGGCTTGAAGCTCGGTCTGCCCGAACTTGGATTTTTGACGGATGATCAGCAGACGTTCGAGCGCATCATCGCGTTGCCAGACGGAATTTTGCTCGTCACCGGCCCGACCGGTTCCGGCAAAACGACGACGCTGTATTCCTGCTTAAATTTCATCAACCGCCCCGACCGAAAAATTATTACCGTCGAAGACCCCGTCGAATATGTGCTCGCGGGTATCAACCAGGTGCAGGTGCACGACGCGGTGGGATTTTCATTTGCGACGGCGTTGCGCGCGATTTTGCGGCAGGCACCGAACATCGTGATGATCGGGGAAATTCGCGACATCACCACGGCGTCCATCGCCATCAACGCGTCGCTCACTGGCCACTTGGTTTTCTCCACGCTGCACACCAACGACGCGCCGGGTGCGGTGACGCGTCTCGTGGACATCGGCGTGAAACCGTTCTTGGTGGCGTCCTCCACGCGCTGCCTGATGGCGCAACGGCTCGTGCGAAAAATTTGCAAGAAGTGCGCCGCGCCGTATCAGCCGACGGACGCGGAAATCCGTGCGCTCGGTCTCAAGCAGGAGGACTTGAAAAACGCGAACGTGCAAAAAGGGCGCGGCTGCCAGAACTGCTCCAACACCGGAAATCGCGGGCGCTTCGGCATCTTTGAAATTTTTGTGATTGATGATGAGGCGCGGAAATTGATTTACGATCAGGTGCCGACGAACGTCTTGCGCGCGCGCGCTCGCGAGATGGGAATGCGGACGTTGCGTGAAGACGGAATTCGCAAAGTGCTGGCCGGCTTGACCACGGCGGATGAGGTCATTCGCGCGACGACCGGCGATGAAGCGTGATGAAAGCAAGGATGAAGGCTGAATTATGAATGATGAAACGAGGATGATGCGAAATGTGGTTTGCAAACTGCGGAAATTTTTTTCACGCAGCACGCGTCACGCATCCGCCAGTTCCATTTTCATCCTTCATCCTTCATCCTTCATCCTTTAATTTTTATGTCTTACTCGATGTCAGATTTGTTGCAGTTGGTGGTGTCAGAAGGGGCGTCTGATTTGCACACGCGCGTGGGCGTGTCGCCGACGATCCGCGTTCACGGCACGTTGCATCGCGTGGAAGGCCCGGCGTTGACGCCGGAGACTTCGGAGGAATTGATGCGGTCAATTACTTCGGAAGAAAACATTCAGGCGGTGCGTGAACGTGGGGGCGCGGACTTCGCGTTTGCGTTCGGCGAGGCGGCGCGTTTCCGCGTGAGCGTGATGAAGGAAAAGGGAAATTTCGGCATGGTGCTGCGGCAGATTCCGAGCAAGATGCTCACGTTCGAGCAGATCGGTTTGCCCGAGTCGGTGAAGGAACTGTTGTTGAAACCGCGCGGTTTGATCCTCGTCACCGGCCCAACGGGTTCGGGAAAATCCACCACGCTCGCGTCGCTGCTGAACATCGTGAACGAGACGCGCGATGAAGTTCACCTCATCACGATTGAGGATCCGATTGAGTATTATCACAAACACAAAAAAGCGTTGATCACCCAGCGCGAAGTCCATGTGGATGTGCCAAATTTTGCGGAAGCCTTGCGCCGCGCGTTGCGGCAAGACCCGGACATGATTCTCGTCGGCGAAATGCGCGATTTGGAAACGATTGAGGCCGCCGTCACCGCTGCCGAAACGGGTCACTTGGTTTTCGGCACGCTGCACACGACGGGCGCGGCGAAGACGATTGACCGTTTGGTGAACGCCTTTCCGCAAAACCAGCAGGAGACGATTCGTATCCAGCTTTCCACCGTGTTGCAGGCGGTGATCTCGCAGATTCTTTTGCCGCGTGCGGATAAGCCGGGTCGCGTGGCCGCGTTTGAAATCATGATCAACACGCCGTCCATCGCCGCGCTGATCCGTGACAATAAAACGTTTCGTATTCAGTCCGACATCCAGACGGGATCGAAGTGGGGCATGGTGACATTGGACGCGTGGCTAATGGACAAATACATGCAAGGCCTCATCGCGCGCGAGGAAGTCATCAACAAATGCGCCGACCCGACGACGATCATGTTGAAATTGCAGGAACTGGATTTGGCGTCGGCGGTGGACAAAGGTAAAAAATAATTTTCATGTCCGAAGAAATTTCAGATCCATTATTAAATCTCCTGCACGGGCAGGGGATGCTCGACGATTTGCAGTTCGAGGAAGTGGCGGGCGAGGTTAAGCGCAGCGGCTCGGCCTCCACGCAGGTGTTGCAAGACTTCGGCATCATGAAGCTGGATGACATTCTGCACGTCATCGCCACGGCGCTGGGCACGGAGGTTGTTTCGCTGAAAGACCGGGAAATTTCGCCGGAGGTGCTCAAGGCTATTCCCGCGAAAGTGGCGCAGATGTATCAATGTCTGCCCGTCAGCGTGGTGAACGGCGTGTTGCAGATGGCGATGTCGAATCCGCTCGTGCCCGCCGCATCCGATGAAATCCAATACGCGGCGAAACGCGAAATCCAAGTCGTCGTCGCTGATCCGGCGGACATCAAGCGCGCCATCGAACGGTTTTACGGCGCGGAGGAAAATGAAAGTTTCGCGGAAATCTTGAAGGAGTTGGGCACGGACAAATTACTCGCCCAGGAAGTCAGCGCCGCCGGCGATGATGCGAAAGCCGCTGCGGCGCTGGCGAATGAAGTGCCGATTGTCAAATTTGTGAATTTGGTTTTGCAGCAGGCCGTGCAAGACCGCGCGAGCGATATTCACTTCGAGCCGTTTGAAACTGATTTCCGCATTCGTTACCGCGTGGACGGTGCGCTCTACGAAATGGCGCCGCCGCCGAAACATCTCGCCTTGCCCGTCGCCTCGCGTATCAAGGTCATGGCGAACCTGAACATTTCCGAAAAACGTCTGCCGCAGGACGGACGCATCAACGTGACCGTGAGTGGCAAGCAAGTGGACTTGCGCGTGAGCACGTTGCCCACGGCGTTCGGCGAATCCATCGTGCTGCGCGTTTTGGATCGCTCGTCGGTGAATCTGGATCTCGATGGTTTGGGTTTTCCGAAATACGTTCACGATTTTGTCACCGAAGTGATTCAACGTCCCAACGGAATTTTCGTTGTCACCGGCCCGACGGGTTGTGGCAAAACGACGACGCTCTACTCGTGTTTGCGGCGTGTGAACACGATTGATTCAAAATTGCTCACGGCGGAAGACCCGGTAGAATTTGACATCGAAGGCATCATGCAAGTGGCCGTCAATGAAGCGGCGGGCATGACGTTTGCGAAAGCGCTGAAAGCCTTTTTGCGCCAAGACCCCGACATCATCATGGTCGGAGAAATGCGCGATTTGGAAACGGCGCAAATTTCCATCCAAGCGTCGCTTACCGGTCACTTGGTCTTGAGCACGCTACACACGAATGATTCGCCTGGCGCAGTGACGCGTCTCGTGGACATGGGCGTGGAACCGTTTTTGATTTCCTCGACGTTGATGGGCGTGCTCGGCCAGCGGCTCGTGCGAACGAGTTGTAAAAATTGCCGCACGCCATTCGAGCCGACGGAGCAGCAGCTCTCGATGCTCGGACTTTCCCCGCACGATTTGGGTGACAAAGTTTTTCATTACGGACGCGGCTGTTCGACGTGCAACGACACCGGCTACAAAGGCCGCAAAGGGATTTACGAATTGCTCGTCGTCGGCGATGCAATCCGCAATTTGATCAATGAACGCGCGCCCACCATCGTCGTCCGGCAGCGCGCGGTGGAACTCGGCATGGTGACCTTGCGCGAAGATGGATTGCGTAGTATTTTCGACGGCGACACCACCATTGAAGAAGTTGTCAAATACACTTAACCTGAACCGCCATGCCAAAGTTCAATTACATCGCACTCGACCAACGGGGCAATGAAACCAAGGGCAGCATCGAGGTGGGCAGCCAGAATGAGGCGATTGGCCGAGTGAAGGAAATGGGTTTGTTCCCGACGAAAATCACCGAGTCGGAAAAAGAGGAGAAGGCCGCGAAAGCCAAGGGTAAACCCGCTGCCAAAACTGCCGCCGGCAAAAAAAAGGGCGGTGGGATGAACATCAGCCTCTCGATTCCCGGCTTTGGCGGGAAGGTGAAGCCTAAGGTGCTCACGACTTTCACACGTCAGTTGGCGACGTTGGTGGACGCCGGTTTGCCGTTGTTGCGTGGTCTGCGCGTTTTGGAAAAACAGGAACGCAATGTGGTTCTGAAAAAAATTCTCGGCGAGCTGGCCACTTCGATTGAAGGCGGCAGCACATTTTCCGAAGCGCTCGCGCAGCACCCAAAAGTTTTCAACCGTCTTTTCGTCAACATGGTCAAGGCCGGCGAACTGGGCGGCGTGCTGGAAGTCGTGTTGAAACGTCTCGCGGAATTTTCCGAGAAGGCACAGAAAATCAAGGGCAAGGTCAAGGCCGCCTTGTTTTATCCCATCGCAGTTTTGATTGTGGCCGTCGGCATCATGATTTTGCTGATGACGTTCGTGGTGCCGAAGTTCAAGGACGTGTTTGCCGGCATGGGCATCACGCTGCCGGGCTTCACCGTGTTAGTGCTTACGACTAGCGACATCATCCAACACAACATTGTGGCGTGTTTGGTTGGTGCGGTGGTATTTTTTGTCCTGTTCAAATTATTTCTCAAGACAAAGTTTGGTCGGCTCATGTGGGACCGGTTTATTTTGGTCTGTCCGCCGATGGGTCAGGTGGTGAGCAAGGTGGCCATCTCGCGTTTCACCCGCACGCTCGGCACGCTGGTCAGCAGCGGTGTGCCGATTTTGCAGGCGTTGAACATTGTTAAAGAAACGGCCGGCAATGTTGTTATTGCCAATGCCGTCCAGAAAATTCACGAGAGTGTGAAGGAAGGCGAAACCATCACCGCCCCGATGGAAAGCTGCAAAGTTTTTCCGCCGATGGTCGTCAGCATGGTGGATGTCGGCGAGCAAACCGGCGCGATGCCGGAAATGTTGCTGAAAATTTCCGACAACTACGAAGAGGAAGTGGACAACGCCGTGTCCGCCATGACCTCGCTGCTTGAACCGATCATGATTGTTTTTCTGGCCGTCATCGTCGGCAGCATCGTCATCGCCATGTTTCTTCCGCTCATCGCGATGATTGGCAGCATGACCGATGAAGGCGGCGGCAAAGGCAAAGAATAATCTTGCAAAAACAGGGATCCCCGAACATTTTCACGTCCTGAACTTGACATTAACCACGCCCTCATGTAAATACATTGTATTCACATTGCATGGGCGAACTATTTACAACTGACCCGATATGGAGTTCGATTGGAGTAATTCGTCCTTTGAGCTGGGTTCATTGAATCAGCGCGAAGTGGAAGAATCGTTTGAAGATCCGTTTGCGGTGCGGTTGATGCCAGATTCGCCTCGGTTTGGAGTGCAGGGGCGGTTTTTTAATCTGGGAATGTCAGCGGGCGGCGTCGGGGTTTGCAGTGTGTATCGGACGAACGGGAAGCAGTTGCGGGTGTTGCACGCGCGCCCCTTTGAACCGGAAGAACGATTTTTCTACCAGAAAAAAATGAACCAGACGCTGGCGTAGTAATTTTTTTGTCATGCAAACTTTTGCCAACTGGGAGGACGTGCCGATCTTCGATAGCGAGGAGGCCGAGGTCGTATTTTGGGCCGAGAACCGTCCGGACCTGCGGCTGATGGATGCGGCCACGGCGGGCAATGCCGAGGCGTCCGAGTCGGTCACGGTGACGTTGCGGTTTGATCCGCGAATGTTGGCGCGCATCAAGCGGCTCGCGCGGCAGCGGTATCTGAATTATCAGAGCATGGTTAAACAGTGGTTAAGCGAGCGCATGGAACAGGAGCTGCGCGAACGATAAAAATAATCTGAAGCTGACATGAAAACTAAAATTCAAAAACAATTTTCCGCCGCCGCATTCACGCTGATTGAACTGCTGGTGGTCATCTCTATCATCGGCGTGCTGGCGGCGTTCGTCATCGGCGGGGTGAAAATTGCGAGTAAGATTAAAATCACCTCCACAGCGAAGGCGGAACTCAAGTTTGTCGAGGCCGCGATTGAAAACTACAAGACCAAATACAGCAGCTATCCGCCGGGTAACCAGCGCGCGGCCACGGCGACCTATGACCCTTCGATCTACAACCAACTTTACTACGAATTATCAGGTGTAACCAATTCGACGCCTCCGCCCAGCCTTGCGAATTTCAAGACTTTGGATGGCGCGGCGATCATCAATGAGACGCAGTGCAAGGCAGCTTTCGGCGTGGGCGGAATTATAAATGTCACCAAGGGTGGCGGGGACGATGGCGTCGCCGCGCAAAATTTTCTAGTTGGCTTGAAAGCAAATCAAATTTACAAAAACATTTTAAACAACTTGGTTCCCACGACGGTGCTAGTCACTTCCATCGGCGGCCCAGACTTGGCAAATCAGCCGTTTGGGGTTCAGGATGCAAACCCGTTCCATTACAATTCCCTCAACCCAACCAATAATCCCGGTGCCTACGATCTGTGGATTGACTTGGTCATCGGCGGCAAGCCGTATCGCATTGGGAACTGGACTGCGAAATAATTTTATGAGTGCCGTCACTGACTCCACCCGGAAACGTCCGCTCGCGGTCGAGTGGCACGAAGCCGTTTGGGCACCGGCCATCATCGTCCGCCGCGCGTTTCGCCGAGGCGCAATAAAACCGTTGTTCGTGAAAGGGCTTTTGAAACCTGCCGCTCCCCGCCATCATTTGACTAAAACCATGAAACCAAAATTATTTTTCTCCCGCCGTTCTCGTGCTGGCTTCACGCTGGTGGAACTGCTCGTCGTCATCGCGATTATCGCCATCCTTGCTTCCATGACGCTGGCGGTGATTGGCAAAGTTGGCGGGAAGGCGAAGCAGAAAAAAGCCCAAATCGAGGCGCAAGCCATCGTCACCGCGATTGAAGGCTACGACTCCGCCTATGGACGGTTTCCGATTTCAACCGCGCTGCAAAACGCGCTAAATAATATCGGTTGGAAAGATGATTACACTTATGGCGGTTCATTGTTTATCAATCAAGCCACCTCGCTTAGCTCACTTTATACCAGTAACAATTCTGAGGTGGTGGCCATTCTCATGAACTTAAAAGCTTTTCCCGACGGCACACCGACGATCAATGCGGGCAATCAGAAAAATCCTCACTCGACAGTTTTTTTGACGGCGATGACGACGGGCGATTCGACCTTGCCGGGCGTCGGTCCCGACCTCGTCTATCGCGATCCGTGGGGCAATCCTTACATCATCTCCATGGATTTGAATTACGACGACCAATGTCGTGACGGGTTCTATGGGTTGCAAGGCGTGTCTCAAAACCCGCCGCCCGGCCCATACGTCCAAACTGGATTTAACGGGCTATCGAATCCAAACAATCCTGCTCCGACGCTGCCGCTGCAGAATGATTTTCGTTTTCACGGCAAGGTCATGGTTTGGTCAGCGGGGCCGGACAAGAAAATTGATACCGGAACTCCCGCCAACACCGGCGTGAATAAGGACAACATTTTAAGCTGGCAGTGATATGAAAAGTTATAAGTGCCAAGTGATAAGTGACGAGCTACCGAGGCCGGTGGGCGCGGCAGCTTCGCGTCACTCGTCACTCGTCACTCGTCACTCGTCCGCCTTTTCTCTCGTCGAGCTACTGGTGGTCATCACCATTCTCGGCCTACTGGCGGGACTGGCCGTGCCTGCGCTCAAAGACATGGGCAAGTCCAACGTGCAGATCAGCGCCACGCGGCAGATGCTCGATGACGTGGGCCGCGCGCGGCAACTCGCCATGAGCCAGCGCACCACGGTCTACATGGTTTTCGTGCCGACGAATTTTTGGGTTCCCACTTGGATGGACACTAGCGGAAACGTCACGCCTGCTTTTACCAGCCTGACCCCGGTTCAGCAAATGGCTGTCACTAATCTGATGGACAAGCAATTGAGCGGCTACCGCTTCATGTCCTACGGGCGGCTCGGCGACCAGCCGGGACAACACTCCTGGCATTATCTCGATGACAAATGGCAATCATTGCCGGAAGGTTCGCTCATCAGCACCTACAAGTTTTATATTTCCCGCACCGCGCCGGTGGCCCTGACCATTCCAGACTGGAAAAACCAGCACCTCAATTCCGACGGCAACGTCATCTACCCATTTCAGACCAACGCCTTTCCGTTCCCCACGGAAGATTCGCCCCGGCTAATTCTGCCGTGCATCGCTTTCAATCATCAGGGACGGTTAGTCCAACAGATCACGACGGACGGGGTTGATTCCTACCTGTTCACCAGCGACGCCTACCTTCCACTCATGCAAGGCGTCGTAGCCTACGGCGTCAATCCAAGCACCAAAGCTCCCGTGCCGACGTTCCTGAAGCCGGCGGACATCTTGGAGCGTCCGCCCGGCAACGGCACCAGCATCGGTTACAACGTTATCCACATTGATGCGCTCACGGGTCGTGCCACGCTGGAAAAATTCAAACTCCAATGAAAATTTCCCCGTCAAAAAATTTGCGCGCTACGACGGAAAAGTCTTCTCGTCACTCGTCACTCGTCACTCGTCACTTTTTGCGCGCCTTCACGCTGGTGGAAATCGCGATCTGTCTCGGCATCATCGGCATTGCGCTCGTAGCCATCATCGGCATTTTGCCTGCTGGCCTGCACACGCAGCGTGACAGCCGCGAGGAAACCATCGTCGGCCAAGACGCCAGCGTAATTTTTGAGACCGTGCGCAACGGCTCGCGCGGTGCGGATGATTTGACGAACTATGTTTATGCCATCGTCAACACTGGCGTGAATCCCATCGGCTACACGAATCAGCTCGCCGGGAAGGTTGGTTTTTCCACCGCAAAATTTCTCCCGGCAGTTCCGGCGGGCAACTGGCATAATTTGCTCACCAGCGGCGCGAATATCATCGGCCTATTGAGCACGCCGGAATACACGGACGGAAATTTTAATCCCACCAACAATTTGTTTTCGCCGGGAAATAATTTCAGCAACCACATCACCGCCTTTGTCACGGCCATGAGTGGCGTGGTTTCGGAAAAGCCGCCGCAAGATAACGACATTTTGCGGTCGGACACATTTAGCTACCGTCTCTACTGCGTCAATGCCGCCGAGCCAGTGGACACAAATATTTTCAGCTATCTGCCCAATGATCCCGCGCGGATTTATGCCGAAAAATTGACGCGCAATCAGCACGAACTCCGCATGACCTTTCTCTGGCCGCTGCTGCCCAATGGCGACACCGGCAAGTTCCGCCAGACGTTCCGCGCCACCG